>JBOGYZ010000420.1:0-15734 GCA_050697015.1 Solirubrobacterales bacterium | reverse complement strand
GGCGCGGGCGGTCCGCGGCGGGCTGCGCGACGGGCGAGCCGAGCGCGCCGCGCGGGAGGTGCTCGCGGCCCAGGCGAGCGACTGGGCCTTCCTCGACCGGCGCGGCCAGGCGGGCGATTACGCGTGGCAGCGGGCGGCCGATCACTCCGAGGCGTTCTACGAGGCCATAGGATGCGACCGTGACACCGATCCGCGTATGCGTTCGCTGGCTCCGGATATGACGCTTGCGCCCCTGTTGGAGCCCTGAGGAACCCCGAGGCCACCGCCGTGCCACGCGTCCTGATCCTCTCCTGGGAGTACCCGCCGCTGATCGAGGGAGGGCTGGCGCGCCACGTCCGCAAGCTCTCCGAGGCGTTGGTCGAGCTCGGAGTCGAGGTCCACGTGCTGACCCGCGGCGGTGAGGACTCGCCCGCCGAGGAAACCGCCGGCGGCGTCGCCGTCCACCGCATCCGCGAGCCGAGCCACCCGAAGGACCTCAGCGAGTTCGTCGCCTGGGTGGAGCGGATGAACTCCGACATGCTCGCCGCCGGGGTGGGACTGGGGGATCGCTTCGACTTCGACCTCGTCCACGGCCACGACTGGCTGGTCGCGAACGCCTGCGATCACCTCGCGCGCCGCTTCGAGACGCCCCTTGTGACGACGATCCACGCCACCGAGTACGGCCGCCACCAGGGTTGGGTCAACAAGCACCCGCAGACCTACATCCACGGGGTGGAGCGCTGGATCACCAACCGCTCGCAGCGGGTGATCGCGTGCTCGGTCTTCATGCGGGACCAGATCGCCGACATCTTCGGCGTCGCCGAAGGGCGGATCACGGTGATCCCGAACGGCATCGACCCGGACGACCTGCCGCGGCCTGGCCCGGCCGAGATGACCCGCCTGCGCGCCGAGTTCGCGGCGCCGGAGGAGCGCCTCGTCCTGTTGATCGGGCGGCTGGTCTACGAGAAGGGGTTCCAGCTGGCGCTGGAGGCGATGCCCGCGGTGATCGAGGCGGTCCCCGGGACGCGCTTCCTGGTCGCCGGCTCCGGCACCCACGAGGCGGAGCTGAAGGCCCAGGCGAAGGAGCTCGAACTGATGGAGCACGGCACCTTCCTCGGCTGGATCGGCGACGACGTGCTGCACACTCTCTACGGGATCGCCGACCTCACCGTGGTGCCGTCGATCTACGAGCCCTTCGGCCTCGTCGCCCTCGAGGCGATGGCCTCCGGCTGCCCCTGCATCGTCGCCGACACCGGCGGCCTGCGCGAGGTCGTCTCCCGCGAGAGCGGCGGCCTGCGCTTCGCCGCCCGCGATCCCGAGGCGCTCGCCGAAGTCGCCATCCGCGTCCTCTCCGACCCCGACCTCGAGGCCCGCCTGATCGCCGAAGCCAAGGAGCATGTCCTGCGCTTCGACTGGGCCGACGTCGCCGCCCAGACGGCGAGCGTCTACGCCGACCTCGTCGGCGCCAAGCTTGGCCCGGCCTAGCTCTCGCGCCCTACTCGTCCGGCATCCGCGGCGGGGTGCCGAAGGTGAAGGTGCCGACTTTCGTCGGGGCGGGGGTCCAGTGGATGCCCTCGACCAGCTCTCCCGCCGGGATCGCCATCGCCCCCGCCAGCCGGACGAGCGTGTCGATTCGCGGCAGGCGCTCGCCTTTCTCCAGCTTTCCGACCTCGGTTCGGTGAAGCGAGGCCCGTTCCCCGAGCTCCTCCTGCGAGAGACCGGCGAGCTGCCGGCAGCGCCGCAGGTTCTGCCCGAAGCGCAACGCGACGCCCTCCGAGACCACCTTGCGATCTTCGCGCGCCATGCGGGGAGACAACGGCAGGAGAGAAATAACCCCGAGAGTTATTGTCTGCATCGTGCTAGCGTTCTTGCAGATGGCGCGGACGCTCGAAACGCCCGAAGAGAAGCGGATCAACGAACTGGCCGCACGAAGAATGGGAATTCCACCTTTATGGCAGAATTCCACCATGGCCTTGAACATCAAGGACGGAGAGACGGAGGCGCTGGTGGCGGAGCTGGCGGCAATGACGGGGGAGACGAAGACGGGCGCGGTGCGCACGGCGGCGCGCGAACGGCTGGAGAAGCTGCAGCGGCGCGCGGCCCGCAGGAAGCGCAGCCCGGAGGAAATCCAGCGGTGGCTGGAGACGGAGATCTGGTCCCAGGTTCCCGACGAGCTGCTCGGGAAAGGCATCAGCAAGGCGGAACGCGAAAAGATCCTCGGGTACGGGCCCGACGGGGTGTGATTGCCGACACCTCGGCGGTGGTTGCCGTCCTTCTACGGGAATCACGCCAAGAAGAGTTGGCCGTCAAACTGGACGGCGCGGAGGTCGTCGCCGTCGGGGCGCCCATCCTGTTAGAGACCGGCATGGTGATGGTCGGGGCCATGGGCAAGCACGGCCGTGGGCTGGTCGCGCTGTTTCTCGAATCGTTCGAAGTGGAGGTGATCCCGTTCGGCGAATCGCACTGGCAGTTGGCGGTCGAGGCCTTCTCCCGATACGGCAAGGGTCGTCATTCGGCCAAGTTGAACTTCGGGGATTGCATGAGCTATGCGGTCGCCCGGATCGCGGACGAGCCGCTGCTCTACATCGGCAACGATTTCGCGCAGACCGACATCGAAGCTGCGTAATTCGTTAACGAATATCGATGAGGCGGCCCGATAATCTCCGCGCGTGCCCTTCTCGAAGCGCGAGTCGCGCCGGAGCCCCCTGCAACGGTTGAATGACCAACGACGCAGCCTGGCCTTGGCCGGGTTGGCGGCCGGCGCCGTCTTCGGCGCCGCGATCTTCCGGCGCAAGCGGCGCGGGGAGGAGTTCGTGTTCGAGTCGTCGACCGTGCGGTACGAAGAGAACGTGCCCGTCGTCGCGCCGGAGCCGGAGGTGTCGGTGCCCGGGAGCGAGCCGGAGTCAGCCGAATCGCCGCAGCCGATCAACGCGCCCCCGGCCGCGGAGGCCATCCCCGAGGCCGGGGCCGAGCCCTCGCCTGCGTTCGCGCCGGTCGAGCCCGCTACCGGCGAACTCAGCACCGAGGAGGCTTCGATCCTCGCCGTCCTCGCCCAGTCCGGGCGCGTCGACGACGACCGCACCGCGATCGCCGTCGCCACCTCACTGGAACGCGACACCGGCGACGTCACCGCCGTGCTGCGCAAACTCGGCGCCGAAGGCGTCGTCTCCGGCGAGCTTCAGACCCCCTCCGGGGAGGAGATCTGGGCGGTCACCGAGCGCGGCGTCCGCCGGCTCGGCGCCCAGAGCTGATCAGACCGCCCGCTGGTAGGTGCGGAACGCCCGCATCGCGAAGAACGCGCAGAGGCAGAGGAAGGCGACCAAGAGGCCGGTCTTGCCGGCGATCGCGCCCCAGTCGGTACCGGCGGTGACCGCGTCGCGGCCCGCTTCGACCGCCCAGTTCAGCGGGTTGAAATTGGAGACGGTCTGCATCCAGTCCGGCATCAGGCTCTTCTGCATGAAGGTCACCGACATGAAGGAGAGCGGCAGGACGAGGAACTGGACCGCGGCGATCAGGGTCTCCTCTTTGCGGATCAACAGCGCCAGGCCGATCGAGAGGCAGCCGAAGGCCGCGCCGACCAGGGTCGCCTCGACGATCAGCACGACGACGCCGAGCACGCTGTTGGAGAAGCCGGCACCGACGATCAGGGCGAGGACGACGATGATCAGCGACTGGATCGCCGTGGTCAGGGACCAGGAGGCGAGGCGGCCGGAGATCAGCGAGCTTCGCCGCACCGGCGAGACCAGGAAGCGGTCGATCACGCCGCGGTTGATGTCCTCGATCACCGGCATCCCCGCCCAGCCGGCGCCGAAGAAGGCGGTCATCACGACGACGCCGGGAGCAAGGAACTGGATGTAGTTGTCGGAGCCGAAGCCGGGGATGTCGGTGACCGCCTTGAACAGGGCGCCGAAGAGCAGCAGCCAGATCACCGGCTGGACCAGCGAGACGGCGATCCACCAGGGCTGACGCCAGAGCGCCATCAGGTGGCGGACGGTCATGTATCGGGTGTCGCGGAGAGCCTTCATCAGTGGTGCACTCCTTTCCGGTCGGCGGGTTGCTCTCGGTCGTTCGCGTCGGCGGCGCCGAACGTGCGTCCGGCGAAGCGCAGGTAGACGTCGTCGAGCGAGGGCCGCGCCACGGTCACCGAGGCCACCTCGAGGTCCGCCCCGTCGAGCGCCGCCAGCACGGCGGGCACGGTTCGCGCGCCGTCCTCGGCACGGGCGTGGAGGACGCGATCCTCGTCGTAGAGGATCTCGTCGAGCCCGTCGACCCGGACGAGCGCCTCGCGCACCGCCGCCTCGGCGGCGGTCTCGGTGCCGAGCTCGATGTGGATCGCGTCGCCGCGCAGCTCCCGCTTCAGCGCGTCCGGGGAGCCCTCGGCGACGACCCGGCCCTTGTCGACGATCGCCAGCTGCGCCGCCAGCTGGTCGGCCTCCTCGAGGTAGTGGGTGGTGAGCAGGACGGTCAGCCCGGCGCCGGCGAGGCGCGCGATCTCGTCCCACATCTCCGCCCGCACCTCGGGGTCGAGGCCGGTCGTCGGCTCGTCGAGGAAGAGGACCTTCGGCTTGTGCACCAGGCCCTGGGCGACGTCCAGCCGCCGCTGCATCCCGCCCGAGTACTCGCGGACCAGCCGCTTGCCCGCGTCGGTGAGCCGGAACTGCTCCAGCAGCTCGTCGATCCGCCGCTCCAGCTCGCGCCCGCCCATGCCGAACACCTGGCCCTGCAGGCGTAGGTTCTCGCGGCCGGTCGCCTCGCGGTCGAGGCCGCCCGCCTGGGAGACGACGCCGATCGACTTGCGCACCCGCGCCGGCTCGCCCAGGATGTCGTGGCCGGCGACCTTCGCCGAGCCGCCGTCGGGGTGGGCGAGGGTGGTGAGGATCTTCACCGTCGTCGACTTCCCCGCCCCGTTGGGGCCGAGCAGGCCGAAGACCGTCCCCGCCGGGACCGAGAAGGTGAGGCCATCGAGCGCCTGCACGTCCTCCCCGTATGACTTCCGTAGATCAACCGCCTCGATCGCGTTCGCGTCGCCCACCCGATCCCTCCTATAAGATTTCTTTCGATTCTCAAGTATCTTGAAAATCAAGATAACAGAGACTCGCGACAGATGAATTCACGGCACGTGAGAAGAGACGGATGAAGAAGGCAGAACTAATCGCGGAGCTTTTCTCCGCGGTGCGGACGAACCAGCTGGCGACCGACAAGATGGACGACACCGCGGCACGGGGGATGGGGGTCAACCGGACCGACTCGCGCGCCCTCGACATTGTCGAGCGACTGGGACCGGTGACCGCGGGCAGGCTCGCGCTCGACGCGGGGTTGACCAGCGGCGCGGTCACCGCGGTGATCGACCGGCTGGCCGAGAAGGGCTATGTACGGCGGGTCGCCGACCCGAGCGACCGGCGCCGCGTCCTGATCGAGAAGACCGAGAAACTCGACGAGGTCGCGAAACGTTTCTATGGTCCGCTCCACGACCGCTCCCTGTCGTGGATCGACATGTTCTCGATCGCCGAGCTGGAAGCGATCGTCCGCTTCCTGAAGCTGGGGACCGACATGGTCGAGCGCCGAGTCGCCGAGCTGATCGACGAGCGCGAGCGGGGCTAACCGAGGGATTCGGCGCGCCGAGTGCCGCGGATCCCGGGCCGACCCGGGCAGGCTGAGGTCGGCCCGGAATCCGCGGCAGGTCGGGGCGGGGGAGGAAGACACACTTCCTCGACGGGTTCCCGGACGCTTGGTGAGTTGAGCGCCCTGTAGCGCCCCTAACCCACCAAGCGGCCGATCGGGCGTTGGGGAACACGCACGGAAGCGTGGAGAAGGGCACGGAAGGCGCACGAGGTGACGCATCCGTGACCCCCGGGTGCGCCTTCCTCCGGCATCCCGGCCATCCCCCCGGTCGAGTTCGCAGAAACCCGCGCTATGCGCGGAGAACTGCGAACTCACCGGTGGCGGCTCACCGGTGGCGGGGCGGGGAAGCGCACGTAAGTCGCACCGGACACGCCCACTTCCTCACGGCTCCGTGACGGCTTCCTCCCGGGACCCACGCTTCTCGGTGACCTCCCGGCGCTCCTGCGGCTGATGGGCGGCCATAGCCCGCCAGGGCCGCCCATCAGCCGCGAGGCGACAGCTTTCCCCTCGCCCAGCCCAAGGCGCCAGGCGCCCACGACGAAATCGATCACCTAAGGCCGGGCCGGGCGCTCGCCGTTTCGCGGTGCGACCTTCGTCTCCGGCGCCAGCGATCCCTCGGTCTCGGCCGGTTCCTCTTCAGGCGGCTGCAGCGTGGTCTGCGCCTCGGGGTCCGGTTCGACCGGGTGCTTCCAGAGCAGTTGTTCGGGCGCCTCGCGCATCCGCAGGATCCGTGCCGGGATGCCGCCGACCACGGCGTTCGCGGGGACGTCCTTGGTCACCACCGAGTTCGTGCCGATGATCGAGTTGTCGCCCACCCGGACGCCGCGCAGGACGCAGGCGCCGTAGCCGATCCACACGTTCGAGCCGACCTCGACGTCACGCTTGTAGATCCCCTGGGTGCGGATCGGCCGCTCGACCTCGACGACGCCGTGGTCGAAGTCGATGAACATCGCTTTGTCGGCGATCACGCACTGCTCGCCGATCCGGATGTGCTGGTAGGCGGTGATCGTGCATTCCTGGCCGATCACCGTCTTCGACCCGATCTCGACCAGCCCCTCGTGGCAGCGCACCTTGGTCCGATCGCCGATCCAGACGAAGCGGCCGAAGTCGACCCGCCCGCGCGCGCCGATCTCGATTTCCAGGCCGCCGCCGAAGAAGACGAAGCCGTCGGTGCGCCAGCGGCGCCCGGCCGGAGTCAGCAGACGCCGCCAGGCGTAGCGCCAGGCGAGCAATCCATAGCGCCAGTTGAACATCCGGTGACGGGCGATGAAGCGGAGCACGCGGGGGCAACTTTAGTGCGACGTCGGCGTCACCGGACGCGGCACTAGACTTGCCGCCCCGTGCCCGACGTCGCCAAAGACGCACCGCTTGCCGAGCGCCTGATCGCGGGCGACAAGCGCGCCCTGGCGCGGGCGATCACGCTGATCGAGTCCGACGACCCGGCTGGCTGGGATCTCGTCCGCGAGGTCTACCCGCGGACCGGCAAGGCGCGGATCATCGGCTTCACCGGCCCGCCCGGGGTGGGGAAGTCGACGCTGATCGGCGCGCTGACGGGCGAGATGCGCAAGGCCGACCGCGAGGTCGCGGTGCTCTCGATCGACCCGTCGAGCCCGTTCACCCGCGGCGCCCTGCTCGGCGACCGGATCCGGCTCTCCGAGCATTTCCTCGATCCCGGCGTCTTCATCCGCTCGATGGCCTCGCGCGGCGCCCTCGGCGGGCTCTCCGAGGCGGCTCTGCAGGTGGCGTTGGTGATGGACGCGGCGGGCAAAGACGACGTGCTGATCGAGACCGTCGGCGTCGGCCAGGCGGAGATCGACATCGTCGACCACGCCGACACGATCATCCTCGCGTTGATGCCCGGCTCCGGCGACTCGATCCAGGCGCTGAAGGCGGGCGTGATGGAGATCCCCGACATCATCGTCGTCAACAAGGCCGACCACCCGATGACCGACACGATGGTGCGCGAGGTCCGCGGCGTCCTGGCGCTCTCCCACGAAGAGGGCCGCTGGAAGGTGCCGGTGCTGCGCACCGAAGCGATGGACGGGGTGGGGGTCGAGGAGCTGGCGCGGCAGATCGACGCGCACCGGGCCTTCATCGTGGAGCAGGGCACGCTGGCCGAGCGTCGCGCCCGCAACCTGCGCAGCGAGGTGATCGGGATCGCGGCCTCGCGGATCCGCCGGCAGCTCGAGGCCTGGGCGGCGGATGACGCCGGGACGGCGGAGCTGCTCGAAGCGGTGGTGCGGCGTGAAGTCGACCCGGCGAGTGCCGCCGGTCAGATCCTGGTGCGGCACACCGATGGCTGAGGCGATCCCGCTCGGCGAGGCGATCGGCTGGGTCGGCGGCCCGCTGGCTGACCTCGAGGGCGGCGCGATCGGCGAGGTGCAGAGCGTCTACATCGACTCGACCTCACACCGTCCGTCCTGGCTGGTGGCGAAGCTGGCGGGGAGCGGGCGGCGTGAACGCGGCGCCCGCGTCGTCGCGGTGCCGGTCGACGTCTGCGCCGGCGCCGCCGGGGCGGGGGTCTGGGCGGCGATCGACGAGTCCCGCCTGCGCGGCGCCCCGGTCGTCGACCCGACCCGGCCGCTGCTGCGCGAGCACGAGCTGACGATCTGCGAGCACTTCGGCATCGGCGAGCAGGTCGGCCGCGCCGCCGCCGTGACCGGGCTGGCCGACGGCGCGATCACCTCGATCCCGCCCCGCAGCTAGCCCCCTCCGATCGCGTTCGCACTTCTCCGCGGATAGCGCGGATTTCTGCGAACTCACTCCATGGCCGGGGCGGATTGAGCAGGGGGCGTTACCGATTCGTAAGGTCTTCTTGGAAGGCTTCTGACGTATGGCGCTATTGATCATCTTCGGCTTCGTCGCCGGTGCCGCCACGGCGGTGTCGCCGTGCGTGGTGCCCGTGCTGCCGATCGCGCTTACGGCCGCGGCCACCGGCGGCCGGCGCAAACCGCTCGGCGTCGTCACCGGGCTGGTCTTCTCCTTCACCTTCGCGCTCTTCGCGCTGGTCTACGTGATCAGCGCGCTCGGCCTCCCCAACGACCTGCTGCGCAACATCGCGATCGTCGTTCTCTTCGGCTTCGGCATCGTCCTCCTGATCCCGCCGCTGGCGGCGCGGGTCGAGGCCTTCGGCTCGCGCTTCGCGGGCCGGGTGGGGGTGAAGTCCGGCGGCGACGGCTACTGGGCGGGCGTCGGCCTCGGCATCAGCCTCGGCATCCTCTACGCGCCCTGCGCCGGCCCGATCCTCGCCAGCGTCCTCACCTTCTCCGCCTCCCAGTCGTTCAACGCCGGCCGCCTCGCGGTCATCGTCGCCTACGCGATCGGCTCGGCGCTTGTCCTCTATCTCCTGATGATCGGCGGCCGCAAGCTCGCCGCGCCGCTCGCCCGCCGCAGCGGCGCCTTCCAGATGGCGATCGGCGCGGTGATGGTCCTGGTCGCGTTCGCGATGTGGCAGGGGTACGACACGAAGTTTCAGTCGAACGTCACCGCCAACCTGCCGTCCTGGCTCACGAATCCGGCGGAAGGGATCGAAAAGAGCGGCTCCGCCCAGCTCGCGCTCGCCGAAATCCGCGAAGAAGGCAACCACGGCGCGCTCGGCCTGAAGGCGGCGGAAGCGGAAGGTGACCGTGAGATCGAAAAGGCGCGGACGGAAAAGGGGGAAGAACCGCTCGGCGAAGTCGGCGAAGCGCGGCTCAGCTCAAAGCAGGAAGCGACGGTGCCGCTGAACGACATCGGCCCGGCACCCGAATTCAAAGACACCCAGGACTGGTTCAACACCCCCGGCGACAAGCCGCTGACGATGAAGGGCCTGCGCGGCAAGGTGGTCCTGATCGACTTCTGGACCTACAGCTGCATCAACTGCATCCGCACGCTGCCCTACCTGAACGCCTGGAACAAGCGCTACGCCAAGGACGGCCTGGTGATCGTCGGCGTCCACACCCCTGAGTTCCCGTTCGAGCGCGAAGCCTCCAACGTCGAAGAAGCGATCAAGACCGATGGGATCGAATATCCCGTCGTCCAGGACAACGAAAACGGGACCTGGAACGCCTACGGCAACCTCTACTGGCCCGCGGAGTACTTCGTCGACGCCAAGGGCGAGGTCCGCTATGCCCACTTTGGCGAGGGCGAATACGGCGAGAAAGAACAGGTCATCCGCGAGCTGCTGGCGGAAGCCGGACGCGAACCCGGCAAGAAGCGCGCCGATGCCCACGGGATCGCCGCCGAACCGACGGTGACGACGCCCGAGTCCTACCTCGGGGCGGAGCGGGCCGGGAACTTCGCCAACGGCACGATCAAGCTCGGGCGCCAGAACTACACCCTGGTGAAGCCGGGTGAAAACGAACTCTCCTACGGCGGCGAATGGACGATCGGCGAGCAGCCGGTGACGGCGGCGAAGGGCGCACGGCTCGATCTCAACTTCGGCGCCCGCCGCGTCTACCTCGTGCTCGGCTCGCCCGGCAAGCCGCGCCGGATGAAGGTGATGCTGGACGGGAAGCCGATCGCCGCCGCCGACGACGGCTCCGACGTCCACAATGGCTACGTCAAGGTGACGGACACGCGCCTTTACAACCTGGTCGAACTGCCGAAAGTGGAACATCACGTGCTCGAACTCGTCCCGGAAGCCGGTGTGCAGGGCTATGCCTTCACCTTCGGATAAGAGCACGGCCGGCTCCGCTGAGAAGACTGCCACCGTCCTCGTCGTCGACGACGAGCCGACGATCGTCGAGATCGTCGGTCGCTACATGGAACGGGCGGGCTTCGAGACGTACACCGCGCCCGACGGCTACAAGGCGCTCGACGCGGCCACCGAGCACCGCCCCGACCTCGTCGTCCTCGACGTGATGCTGCCCGGGATCGACGGCATCGAAGTGATGGAACGGCTGCAGGAGCGCCCGGGCCCGCCGATCGCGGTGATCCTGCTGACCGCGCGCGGGGAGGAGTCCGACCGCCTCGTCGGCCTGCGCAACGGCGCCGACGACTACGTCGTCAAGCCTTTCTCGCCGGCCGAGCTGGTCGCCCGCGTCGAGGCGGTCCTGCGCCGCCTCGCGCCGCCCGTCGCCGCGGAGGACATGCCGCCGATCGTCCACGGACCGCTGCGGGTCGAGCCCGCCTCGCGCCGGGTGATCCTCGACGGCAAGGAGATCTCGCTCACCATGCGCGAGTTCGACCTGCTCGCCTACTTCGCCAGCAACCCCGGGCGCGTCTTCTCGCGCGACCAGTTGATGGAGGCGGTCTGGATGGAGCCGTGGTTCAACGACACCTCGACCGTCACCGTCCACGTCCGCCGCCTGCGCGCCAAGCTCGACGACGACCCGGCGCAGCCGCGCTTCATCGAGACGGTCTGGGGCGTCGGCTACAGGTTCCGGCCATGAACCGTCGGTTCCCGGCGATGAGCCGTGCCCAGTGGCGCGCCGCGCTGATCGCCGTCGCCGCGTTCCTCGCCGGCGCCGCCGCGGTCGGCATCCCGAACCAGATGGGCTTCGACCAGATCTTGCTGGTGCTGGTCACGGTGGCGGCGGCCGCGGTCGCCGCCGGGCTCGCGGTGCGCCAGTCGATGGAAGAGCGGATGCGCCGCCAGGTCGAGGACGCGCGCCGCAGCCTCGTCGCCGCCGCCTCGCACGACCTGCGCACGCCGCTCGCCTCGCTGCGCCTGTTGGTCGAGGCGATCGACGACGGCGTCGCAGGCGAGGACCGCGATCGCTACCAGCGCGAGATCCTCACCCACGTCGCCGTCCTCAGCGACCTGATCGACGACCTCTTCGAGCTCTCCCGGATCGAGGCGGGCGACATTTCCTGGACGATGCGCCAGGTCGAGCTCGGCGAACTGATCGACGACACCGTCGCAGCCTTCCGCACCTCCGCCGAGGAGCGCGGCGTCCACCTCGCCGCCGAGCTGCCCGACGGGAAGGTCCTCGCCGAGGCCGACGCCGAGAAGGTCCAGCGGGTCCTCTTCAACCTGATCCAGAACGCGATCCGCCACACGCCCGCCGACGGCAGCGTGACGGTGCGGGCGAAGGGCGGGCCGGGCGGGGTGGAGGTCGAGGTCGCCGACTCCGGCGAGGGCATCCCGGCGGGCGAGGGCGAGCGCGTCTTCGAGGCTTTCTACCGCGGCGATTCCGCCCGCGGCGAGGACGGCGCCGGGCTCGGCCTGGCGATCTCCCGCGCGATCGTCGAGGCCCACGGCGGCCGCATCTGGCTCGAAGACGCGCACCCCGGTACCCGCGTCCGCTTCACGTTGCCGGCCTGACCCTCCGTCAGCTGTTCCTTATGGACTCCTGACGTCCAAAAGGAACAGCTGGGCGAGGGCGCCTACAACTGCAAGCTCTTCACCTGCAGCATCTCCTCCAAGCCGAAGCGGCCGTTCTCACGCCCGTGCCCGGACTGGCCGTAGCCGCCGAACGGGGCGGCCGGGTTGAAAGCGCCGCCGTTGATCTCGATCTGGCCGGTGCGCAGGCGCCGGGCCACCGCGATCGCCCGCTCCTCGTCGCCGGCCCAGACGCCGCCGGCGAGCCCGTACTCGGTCGCGTTCGCGATCCGCACCGCGTCGTCGGTGTCGTCGAAGGGCATGATCACCAGCACCGGGCCGAAGATCTCCTCGCGGCCGATCGTCATCTCCGGCGTCACCTCGGAGAAGACGGTGGGGCGGACGAAGTAGCCGCGAGTCAGACCCTCGGGCGGCTCGGCGCCGCCGGTGAGGAGCATCGCGCCCTCCGCTTCGCCCTTGGCGATGTAGCCGCGCACGCGCTCGCGTTGGGTGGCGGAGACGAGCGGGCCGAGCCGCGTCCCGGGGTCGAGCGGATCGCCGAGCGTGAAGCCCGCGGCCGCCGCCGTCGCCAGCTCCTCGACCTCGGCCAGGCGCTCGCGCGGCACCAGCATCCGGGTCAACGCGCTGCACGTCTGGCCCGAGTTGAGGAAGCACTTGGCGACGCCGTCGGGCACGGCGCGGGCGAAGTCGGCGTCCTCCAGCAGGACGTTCGGCGACTTGCCGCCGAGCTCCATCGCGACCGGCTTCACCGTCGCCGCTGCGAGCTCGGAGACGCGCCGGCCGGCGCGGGTCGAGCCGGTGAAGGAGACGAGGTCGACGCTCGGGTGGCCGGCGATCGCCTCGCCGACGACCGGGCCGATCCCGGTCACCAGGTTGAAGACGCCGGGCGGCAGGCCGACCGACTCGATCACCTCGGCGAGGATGAAGGCGTTCAGCGGCACCACCTCGCTCGGCTTCAGGACGACGGTGCAGCCGGCCGCGAGGGCGGGGGCGACCTTGGCGCCGATCTGGTTCAGCGGATAGTTCCAGGGGGTGATCGCGCCGACCACACCGGCCGCCTCGCGCAGCACCCGCGAGTTGCCGACCTCCTCTTCCCAGCGCACTTCCTCGAGCGCGGCGGGCATCGCCGCGAAGTGATTGATCCCGAGCCCGACCTGGATCATCTCGGTGAGCTTGCGCGGCATCCCCAGCTCGGCGGTGATCGTGTCGGTCAGCTCCTCGGCGCGCTCGCCGAGCCCGGCGGCGATCGCCGCCAACGCTTCGGCCCGCTCGGCCCGCGGCGTCGTCGACCACTCCTCGAAAGCGCCCCGCGCCGCCTCCACCGCCTGGTCCACCTCGACCGGCGTGCAGCCCGGGATCGTCGCGATCGTCTCCTCCGTCGCCGAGTTGACCACCGGCAGCGGATCCGCCCCTGCCGGCACGACCCACTCGCCCCCGATGAACACCTTGTCCCTGGTCTCGATGCCCGCCGCAGTAGCCATCTCCGCTCCTCCTGGTAAGTCGCTTGCCCGTCCAGCGACAAGCTACCGTGCGGGGCGATATAGCGAATAAGCGATGATCGCGAATAAGCTATATCTCTCATGGGGCCTTTTGCGACCGCGACCAAACCCAGGAAGGCACCGGGAGATCTTCTTCGGGAAGTAAGGACCAACTACGGGATTTCTCAGGACGAGCTCGCGACCCGCGCCAACACCACCCAATCGGCGATCTCGCGGATCGAGTCTGGAAGGGTCTCGCCGTCGTTCGACACTTTGCGGGAACTCCTGCGGTTATTGAGTGCCGATCTGATCCTCGACACGACGGCGCGGGACGCGGGCGTCGACCTGACCCTCAACGAAGGCAACTTCGAGCTGGCGCCATCGGGGCGGGTCGAGCGCGGGCTGGGTTGGGCCGATCAAATACTCCGCATCCAGCGGGAAAACGGTGTGCGGCCGGGGGCAAATGGAGAGGTCCGAGCGGCTTGGGAAGCCATGGATAAACATGGCGACAAACCCATACTCGAAGCTGGCCCCTTACTAGATGCTCTCGACCGCAACGAGGTCGAGTACGTGGTGATCGGGGGCGTTGCCGGCCTGGCCCACGGCTCGGCTTATCCCACCTACGACCTTGACATCGCCTATGCGCGCAATCGAAGGAACCTCGAGCGGATGGCGGCGGCTCTTCGAGGCATCGGTGTCACGTTGCGAGGCGCGCCCGACGACGTTCCCTTCCAGGTCGATGCGAAGGCGCTCGACGCGGGAATGAACTTCACTTTCCAAACGGAGTACGGCGGCTTCGACATCCTCGGTCATGTCGACGGGATCCGCAGCTACGACGAACTACGGGCTCAATCCGAGATGCACGAGGTCAGCGGAATTCCGGTGCGAGTTGCCTCGCTCAATCACCTGATCGGTATGAAGCGCCGGGTCGACCGGACGAGAGACCAGCTGATGGTCGAGGAGTACGTCTCGATGGAGCGCCTGCGCCGCGAATGGGACGCCAGGCACCGCGATCGGGACGACTAGCGGCGCTCGGCGAAGGGGGAGAAGTGACCCTCGTAGGCCGCGGCGGCGCCGGGGCCGGGGACGGCCCTCGCGTCGCGGGCAGTGAGGACTTCGCCGCATGAATCGCAGATGCCACGGTCGGAGACGGCGCCGCCGCAGTCTTTGTGGACGACGCGGAGCGGCGGGCCCTCCGGATTACCGGAGTGGCGGTCGCCCCAACCCATCAGGGCGATGAGGGAGGGCCAGAGGTCGAGGCCCTTCTCGGTGAGGAAGTATTCGTGGCGGGGCGGGCTTTCCTGGTAGGCGCGGCGCTCGAGGATATCCTCGTCGAGGAGGCGCTGGAGGCGGGCCGAGAGGACGTTGCGGGCGATGCCGAGGTTCGCCTGGATGCCGGAGAAGCGACGGTTGCCGGTCATCACGTCGCGGACGATCAGCAAGGACCAGCGCTCGCCGATCACTTCGAGGGACTTGGCCAGGGAGCAGAGCTGGTTCGGATAGTCGTGGTTAAGCACGGATGTGATCTTCGCACACAACGGTTGCATCACAAAACTGAGTCGGTTAGGGTCGCAGCCAGAGCAAGTTGCATCAAGAAACCGAAGCGCGCTGAACGGAGGCGACGATGAGGTTCACGACCAACAGACAGAAGGACCGGGGCCGCCCGCGCACCCCGCGGATCGAGATCAGCCAGGACGAGATCACCGCCGACCTGCAGTACCGCAGCGGCGAGCCGCGTCGTGCCGGTGCGGTGAAGCCGACCGGCCGGGGCCGCCGGTGAGCACCGCCGAGTCCGTGACCCGTTCGCGGACCCTGGAATGGTCGGACCCGGTGGCGACCGCCGCCGCTGGGGCGGAGATGTCGGGGATGGACTACCTGCGCACCGTCATCGCCGGTGAGCTTGGGCGCCCGCCGATCTCGATCACCATGAACATGGAGATCGCCGAGCTCGAGGAGGGCCGCGCGGTCTTCGCCGGCGAACCGGGGGAGGAGCACTACAACCCGATCGGCGTCGTCCACGGCGGCTATGCCGCGACGATCCTCGACTCGGCGCTCGGCTGCGCCGTCCACACCACCCTTCCCGCCGGGGTCGGCTACACCTCGCTCGGCCTCGAGGTCAAGTACCTGCGGCCGATCAGTCGCGACACCGGCCGCGTCCTCTGCGAGGGCACCGTCGTCCACCGCGGCCGCCGCCAGGCGACCGCCGAGGCGCGCCTCACCGCCGAGGACAGCGGCAAGCTGCTTGCCACCGGCACCTCGACGCTGATGATCTTCGGCGGCTGAGGGGACTCTCGTAAGGGACCTGGCCTCGCAAGCTGGCGCCCGGGGAAGGGATGGGCCGTCTCGGCCACGGCCCTGGCGGGCTGTGGCCGTGGCCGAGACGGCCGGGT
>JBOGYZ010000419.1:0-26165 GCA_050697015.1 Solirubrobacterales bacterium | reverse complement strand
CTACTCGATCATCCTGCCGCTGATGCTGGCGGCGGTGGTCGCCACCGCGCTCAGCCATCTGCTGAGCGAAGACTCGATCTACACCCTGAAGCTGCGCCGGCGCGGGATCGACATCGACCGGCCCGCGTCGGCCTCGGCGCTGCCGGGGATCCCGATCTCCGCGGCGATGCAGGAGCCGCCGATCCCCCTCGCCGCGGAGGCGCGGATGACCGACGTCGCCGCCCGACTCGCCGACGAGGGCCGCGTCGCGCTGCCTGTAATCGACCGCGACGAGCTCGTCGTCGGCGTGGTCGACGCCCGCGCGGTCGAGCTGGCACTGGGGCGCAAGGAGGAGGCCGAGGCCATCGACGTGGCCGAAGGCGTCCCGGTCCTTCACCCCGACGACGACCTCGGCCTGGCGATCGAGTCGATCGCCGAGGGCGACCGTGAGGCGCTGCCGATCATCGACGCCGACGGTGGGCTGATCGGCTGGGTCGAACACCGCGACGTGCTCCACGCCTACGCGAGGAGAGGGCGCCCGCCGGCGGCCCCTGAACCGGACGGGGCCCTGCCGAAGGCCGCCCCTTAGGGCGGCGCCGAGCGGGCTTCCCGGTCCAGCACCGCCATCCCGACGAACGGGAAGCAGAGGGTCGAGAGCATCGCCGCGCCGACCAGGCCGGCCGCCGTCGAGGATCTCATGTGGCCGGCTTCGACCGCGAGCGTGGTGATCGCGACGACGAGCGGCAGCTCGGTCGCCGAGTAGAAGGCGAGCGCGGCTCGCTGCCCGGAGGAGAGGATCTGGCGGTAGAGGAGGATCGCCGGCGCGCCGCGGACCAAAAGGAAGAGGGCGAGGAACATCACCAGCTTCGCGATCGCGGCCGCCGAGCCGAGTGCGCCGAGGTCGAAGGTCATGCCGCTGTAGACGAAGAAGAACGGGACGAAGAAGCCGAAGCCGACCGCCGAGAGCTTCGAGTCGAAGACCTCCACCTCGTGCCCGCGCAGGGCCGCGCGGGTGATCATCCCGGCCAGGAAGCCGCCGAGCAGGAGGTCGAGGTGGAGGTGCCCGGCGACTCCCACCAGACCGAAGATGAGGACGACGGTGACCCGGATCGCCAGCTGGTTGCTCGACTCCATCGTCCGCTCCAGCGCCGACCACCCTTTCCAGACGACTCCCATCGAGATCAGAGCGATCCCCACCGCGAGCGCGACGAAGGCGATCAGGATCACCGCCTCCCTGAGCGGGTGGTCGGTGGAGAGGAAGAGCGTGACGAGGAGGATCGGGCCGAACTCGCCGACCGCCCCGGCGCCGAGCAGGTAGGTGCCGAACCGGGTCTGCAGCTCCCCCTTGTCGCGGAGGATCGGGATCAGCGTGCCGATCGCCGTGGTCGCCATCGCCGAGCCGGTGTAGACGAGCGAGTCGACTACCCCGAGGATCGCCAGGATCCCGCCGAGCGCGTAGGCAAGGGCGACAGAGAGCCCCCAACCCCACGCGCCGAGGCGGAGCGGCGCGCCGCGGATCCGCTCGAAGTTGATCTCGTAGCCGGCGAAGTAGAAGAGCATCCCGAGGCCGAGGTTCGAGAAGAAGAAGATAAATTCGTCGGTCGAGGCGATGGCGAGGACGTGGGGGCCGATCAGGATCCCGAAGAGCAGCTCGAAGACGACCGCCGGCGGGGCGAGGCGGCTCGGGAGGACGACCACCGTCACCGCCGCGAGCGCGGCGCTGAGGACGATCAGGAAGAAGGAGGTCGTGTCTACCTGGATCAAGGCGGCGCGCCGATCGTATGCGCGCCGCAACCGAGGGCGGCGTCGACCGCGGCCTGCTCGCCTCGCCCCGCGATCAGGCCGACGACGCCGCCGACCGTCTGGGGCGGATCGACGCCGCCGGGATCGACGCCGAATCGAGGCTTCTGGTCCACGATTCACTGGCCGAAAGCATCGTCAACGTCGCCACCGAGAACCGCGCCTCGCTGGTGATCGTCGGCAGGCCCTCGACCCCCGGCGCCTCGCCCTTCGCGAGCACCGGCGAGGCGATCGCCGCCGCGCTCGCGGCCCCGGTGGCGATCCTGGTCGGCGAGGCGGAGTGGATCCGCGAGGTCGAGGTCGTGCGGGAGCCCGAGCACCTCGTCGGCTCCTTCGACGCCGACGGGATCGCGGTCGAGCTGGCCCGGCGGATCGGGGGCACCTCGGTCGAGGTATCGGACATCGATCCCGAAGCGCTCGAGGAGCTCCGCCCGGGTCAGCTGCGGCTGCTGCCGGCTACCTCCTGGCAACTGCTGACCGGGGCCGAGAATCCGCCCGCCGGGTCGGCCGTGCTGATCCTCCCCGACGGCTGACCACGCCGGGACGGTGCCGTCGCGATGGAACGGCGGCCTTCGAGTAGGCCGCTGACGCCTGTCCTGCCGTATGGTCCCCGTCGGTGAGCCGGGAAGACTGGTCGGCATCTCCCGACCATGCCCGAGACCAGCAAGCCAGACTCCGATCCCACCGCCGTCCAGGGAGGCCGCGGGCGGTTGCGCTCCGTGGCCTTCTCCCGCCCGGTCCTGCTCTTCGCCTTCGCCTTCGCCGTGATGGCCGATCCGGTCTCCTCGGTCGCCTATGCGATCGAGGCGGCGCTGCGGGCGCTCGACGGCGACCTCGGTCTGTTGCTGCCGACGATGGGGCTGGTCGTCGCGGTGATCGGGCTGATCATCGTCAACTACCACGAGCTGATCGGCCGCTTCCCGGAGGGCGGCGGCGCGGCCGCGGCGGCCGGATCGGCCTTCGGCGAGGCGTGGGCCTTCATCCCGATCGGCGCCCTGATCGTCGACTTCGTCCTCACCATCGCGATCAGCGTCTCCGCCGCCTCCTCGGCCTTGATCGCCTTCGCCTCCGGCCTCGCGCCGTTGCGGATCCCGCTCGCGCTGGTGATCCTGCTCATCGTCGCCGGCCTGACCTGGTTCGGCCACGTCGGACGCACCGTCTTCGCGGCGATGACGACGGTCTTCGTGGTCGTCGCCGTGGTCGTCCTCGTCGGCGGATTCGGGTCCGCAGCCGCGCGGCCGCCGATCCACGTCTCCCCCGGGCACTCGCCCCTGGTCGCCGTGCTGCTCGCCTTCCCGGTGGCGATGGCGCTGGCCACCGGAGTCGAGGCGCCGTCCTCGGCGATCGCCCAGCTCGGACAGCTCGACGACCGCGGCCGCAGGCTCTTCGGGCGGGTGACGATCTGGGCGACGCTGGCGATCGTCGGCACTTTGACCGTCGGGCTGACCGCGCTCGCCGTCCATCTCAACGTCGGCATCCCCCACCCCGACCAGACCCAGATCGCCGAAGTCGCCGACGCCAGTGTCGGATCTCGCCTCTACACGACCTTCCAGATCGTCACCGCGCTCCTGCTGCTGGCGGCGGCGAGCTCCTCCTTCCAGGCGGGCCCGGGGCTGCTCAAGGCGCTGGCGCGTCGCACCCGCCGCGACGGCGACCCGACCGGGATCCTCCACTCACGGCTCGGCGTCGTGAACCAGCACCACACTCCTTACGTCGCGGTCGGCGCCTTCATCGTGGTCTCCGCCGCGGTCGTCGCCGCCGCCGGTGCGCGGGACCAAGAGCTGGTCCTCTTCTACGCGGTCTCGGTCTTCCTCAGCTTCCTCGCCGGCCTGTTGGCGATGGCGAGGTTCGCACGGCGCGAGGGGCGCCGCCTGGCGATGGGTCTCAGCCTCCTCGGTGCGGCGGTGGTCACCTTCACCCTGGCGATCAACCTCTCCCGCGGTGACCCGATCGCCTCGCTGGCGGCGTCTCTCGCGATCGCCGCCGTCCTCTACAGGATGTGGATCCGTGCGGGTCGGCCCCGAGGGATCGCCGCCGCGGTGAGCGATGCCGAGCAGTAGCGAGTTACCGGCCCTTGCACGTCCCCTGCCCACAAGGCTCGCGGCATCCCCCCGATTGGACGGATGAGCGCCGATCCTCAGTCTGAAATCTGACAGCGAACAGGGGTCTGGCCCCGAATCTGAGGTGCCACGATCACTGCTCCCGAACGTGACGGCGACCGCGTGCTATTCCACTTTCAATACGAGGGTCCGTCGGGTTGGGAAGCCGTCGGCTCAGGTGAGTGTGCCGAGGACGACGATCCAGGCTTCGACCGGGCGATCGCCGACCTCAGTTATTTGACCGGGGGTCTGCAGCCGGGTCTTTATCGGGCGATCCTCGCGAGGGGCAGATCCACACGGTGACGTGAGTTCCGGATCGACGAGCGCGGCTGCATCGCCGCCGATCAGGCATCCGAGGACCCTGGCGAGGGTCCGGGCGGGAGGTGAGCGAGGTGACGCGCCGAGCGCGCCTACACGCCGGCCTCGATCATCCAAAGGATCCGGTCGCCGCCGGAGCTGTGCTCGCGGGCGGCGACCGGATGTCTCGTCCCGACCGGGGTGGCGTCGACCTTCCTGGCCACGACAACATCTATCCGATCGGCGCGGCGGCGAGTGAGGACGATCTTGCCTTTGTCAGTGTTCTGACACGTCCCGCTGTCGGTCACGGGCGGGGCGGGACGGTGTCAGCCTCCTGACAGCTCTGGTTGCGGAGCGCCCGGAGAAGACGTTGCGGCCCCTCGCAAACCGCCGCATGGCGCCGGGCTTCCTGCATCGCCCGAGACGGATGCGCCTGATTGGTTTCGAACCAGTGACCATCGGTTTCCTAGGAAGGAACGAGCGCTGGAAAGTGTGCCGCCGAGGCCAGGCGTGTTCTACGCAGGGATACCGGGAGGGCCGGTGATCTCGATGCCGTGTTCGGCCGCGAGGGCGGTCAGGGCCGCGACGTCCGGTGGCTCGGTCGGCGCCGGCGGGATCTCGGGCAGCGGAGCCGGTTCCCCGGCGGCGCGCATGAACCGATCGAACCCCGCGGGCTCGGTGACCAGGAGGAAGCGCGCCTGCTCGGAGCTGACCATGAAGGTGTGCGGGATGTCCTTCGGTCCGAAGACGAACGTCCCCGCCGGGGCTACCGTCGTCTCGCCGCCGACCCAGAACGTCAGCTCGCCCTCGATCACGTAGAACCACTCGTGCTCGCGATGGTGGACGTGGAGAGGAGATCCGGCGCCCATCGGTGCGAGCTGTTCGGTCACGGCGACGTCTCCCCCGGTCGCCTCCCCCGAGGCCTTGATCAGGGCGAGGCCTCCGAAGGCCCAGAGCGCCTCCCCCTCGTCGCGGCCGGCGACGATCGGCGCGATCGCATCGGTGCTGTTGTTCATTGTCGTTCCTTTCGAATCCGTGGCCTGAGTGGAGTAGGAGCAGGTTCGTGCACCGGCCGCCGCGACGCCATCCCCTCAGAAAGGGGTATTTCGTGCACCCGGGGGAGATAATCCGGGGGTGCACACGGCCGGGTGGTCGATCGAGCAGTTGAAGGGGGAGGTCGCGGCCCTCGGCGCCCGCGGCCTCTCCCGCGAGGAGTTCTTCGCCGAGCTCTCGCCGCGGCTGCGGCGGGGCCTCGACAACGACGCGAGCTGCTGGCACACGCTCGACCCGCAGACCCGCCTGCTGACCAGCGACCAGTCGCAGGACCTGGTCGACCGCGGGATCTACACCGCCGAGACGGTCGGTGCCGCGGGCGAGGTGATCATCCGAAGCGAGTACCTGAAGGTCGACCCCAACGGGTTCGCCGAGCTGGCCACGCGCCGCCTCCCGGTCGGCACCCTGGCGATGGCGACGCGGGGCAGGCCCGAGCGGAGCGCCCGGTACCGCGAGGTCCTCGAGCCTTCGGGGATCCCCCACGAGCTGCGGGCGGCCTTCGTCCTGCGCGGGCGGGTGTGGGGCGCGGTCCACATCGCACGGCGGGAGGCCAGCGGCCCCTTCACGCGACGCGACGCCGACGTCCTGGCGCAGGTCGCACCGGTGATCGCGGAGGGGATCCGCGGCTCGCTTCGGTTCGATGCCGCCCGTCGCGTCTCGGGTCCCGAAGCGCCCGGGTTGATCGTCCTCGACCCCGCCGGAGAGGTCGAGCTGCTCACCCCGCCGGCGCTGCCCCTGCTGGCGATCCTCGGGGGCCGGGACTTCGACCCCGACAGGGGCGCCTTGCCGGCGTCGGTGCAGGCGCTCGCCGCCTTCGTGCGCAGCCAGAGCGCGCCCGGGGCAGGGGGCAACGTGGTCACGGCACCGGGTCAGGAAGGCTGGGTGACCCTCCACGCCTCGAGGCCGGACCCCGCCGGAGACCGCGTCGCCATCGTGATCGAAGCGGCGAGCGGCCCCCGCGCCGCGACGGTCCGACTCGAGGCCCATGGGGCGACCGCCCGGGAGCGCGAGGTGGCCACCCTGATCGCCCAGGGCCTCGGTAACTCGGAGATCGCCGAGGTGCTCGTCGTCTCCCCCCACACCGTGCGCGACCACGTCAAGAGCCTCTTCGAGAAGCTCGAGGTCGGCTCGCGCCAGGAGCTCGTCGCGCGGGTCTTCTTCGACGAGTACCTGCCCGAGTTCGTCCGGCAGACCCCGCTCACCTCCCACGGCCGCTTCGAGACCGAGCGCCTCCCGGCGGGCTGAGGGCGCCTCATCTTCGTCGTCCCGGCCGCCGGACACGGGCCCTACCGACTCCGCCTCGTTCCGCCCCGCTGAGCACCGCAGAGCGCGTCGACCGTCGGCCTACTCAGCGCATGGAGATCAAGATTCGAGCGCCTCCGCTCAGGCACGGACCTGTTCCCGCTTTGCCGGACCGCCGAGCAGCGCAGGCCGCGTGGTTCCTATCACCCTGGAAACTCGAAGCCGCTCCGAACCCCACCGAATCGCGATCGGCCACCCGGGGTCACGGTCGGTGCCGCTGGGGGCAGAGCGGCGTAACCTTTGCCGGGCTCAGCCAGTGCGCCCCCGTCGCGGGAGGATCGGCATGTCGAGGAAGAGGCGCCTCGTGGATCGATCGCCGCTCGAAAAGGCGGCGATCTCGGTGGTCTTCGTGATCTCGCTGGCGATCGTCGGCTTCGCCGAGCGCGACATCCAGCGCCGGCCGGAGGCGGAGATCCGCGGGCCGAAGCTCGCCTGGCGGGTCGCCTCCCTCAATGCGCTCGGCGCCCTCGCCTACCTGGGTGTCGGCCGCCGCTGAGGTCGCCCCGCCCGCCGCGGACGGGCCTGGCGAGGCGACCTCGTCCGGCATCGGTCGGCGAGGCGCGAAAGACACCGGCAACGGGTCGCCCGATCCGCCCGCGAGCGGCTAGGGCGACTTCTTCGGCTTCGCCTTCGACTCTTTCAGGGTCAGCGAGCGGTCAAGGACCGTGGTCGCGTTCTGAGGGCTGCTCAGGGTGAGGACGAACCTCGCCTTCAGCGAGCCGCTCGCCTCGAGGAGGTGCCGCGCGATGATGCCGAGTTTGAGGACGACGGTCGCCGACCTACCGGCGGTGAGCGTGAGGCCGGCGGTGCCGAGCGCGACCCTTCGCGGCTTCTTGTGGCCGGCGAGCCTGAAGGGCTTGACGGTCTGACCGACGAGCTTGCCCGCGCACGACTCCGAGGCGTCGAGCCGGAGGACGAGCGTCTTGTCGCCGGATCCGATCCGGGCGCCGAACTTGACCAGCCCGATCTTTCCCTTCGTGCCCTGGCCTCCGCCGGAGCCGCCGCCAGTGCCACCGCCGGCGGACGTCGATGGAGGACTCGGGTTCCTACCGCCAGGCGGCAAGGTCAGCAGGTGGGTGTGGACGGCGATCCCGTTGACCGAGGCCGGCGTCCCGCCGTAATCGCCGATCAGGTAGTAGGCGCTGCAGCCTTCGGTTTCGATCTCCGGTCGGGTCAGGACGATCCAGGCCCAGGCCAGGTAGCTGACCCCATGCGCGTCGGCCCAGGCCATGTATTCGTTGTCGAAGTTGCTGGGAGTGCAGACATCCTGGGCGAACTCGCCGGTGACCACCGGCACACTGGCGGCGACCGGCGCCACCTCGCCGTTCCAGCAGTCGACGTTGTCGCATTCCTTCCCCTGGTAGTTGTGGAAGGAGGCGGCCACCTGGTTCAGGGGGTCGGTGGGCTTGTGGGTGGCCCACTGCGAGAGGTCGTCGGCGAAGTCGAGCCCGCCGAGCATCACCGGCTGCGTCGCGCCGGCGCCGCGAACCGCGTTGAGCAGCGCCTGCATGCCGACGACGGTGTAGGTCGAGGTCGGGTTTTCTTCGTCGTCATAGGCCTGGGTCGTGCAGCCGCCGTCACGCCAGCAATTCCAGCTGACCTTGTGCGCCGCGTTCATGTCTTCGCCCGAGCGCGGGTCGGTCGGGTCGTACGGCTCATTGAAAAGGTCGAAGACCACCGCCGGGTTGCTCTTGAAGGTCGCGGCCACCGATTCCCAGAAGGGGACGGAGTGGGTGTCGGGCATCGGCTGCTGCTCGAGGGCGATCTGGGCGCCGGGCGCGGTCCAGTGGAGGTCGAGGATCGCGTAGATCCCGTGCGCGTTCAGGTCGGCGACGTAGCCCTCGATCTCCTGCCGGTAGCCGGCCGCGGTCAGCGGCGGTTCGGCCCCCTCGCTGCTGTTCGGCTGCCCGTTGATCCCCAGCCAGCAGTCCTCGTTCAGGGGCACCCGCACGGCGTTCGCGTTCCAGGAGGCGATCGCCGCGGCGTCGGCGGCGTCGAAGTGGCCGTCGTCATAGCCGAAGCCGTCGACGCAGCCGTACTCCGAGCTCGTGCGATCGACGCCGAGGAGGCGGATCGTCTGCCCTTCGCCGTCGAGGAAGTGGTTGCCTTCGATCCGGATCGAGAGCGGCGTCTGGGCCGAGGCGGCGGCCGGCGCGAGGAGGACACCGCAGGCGAGGAGCGCCGCCACGATCGTGGTGAGCGCGGCGGGGCGCAGGCTCCGCCGGCCACCCCGGCCATTCTTCGACGCTCCCCTCATCCGACCGGACACTAGATGCCCCAGGGGCTCCGCGCCACCCCGAAAATAGGGTCCGTATCCGTCGTGAGCGGTCTCTGGGGTGAGCCGCAGACGCTCTCAGGAAGAGGGTCCAGACTTTTCACCATGTGGCCTTGAGCCCGTCGAGCACGCGCCCGACCACGGCGACCTGATCAGCCCTTTCGCGCCCGGCCGCGCCGCGGTCGATAGGGCGGGCACCCGACCCCGAAGGGTTGACCGCGGCGCCGCCGGACGCCACGATCGGGGCTGGTCGGCGATCGAGGCAAGGAGACGAGGACTGATGGGAACGAGGACAGGAGATGTGCGGTGGCGCGGCAGGAGGAGAGCCCTCGGCCCGGCGGGCGCCGTCCTGGTGCTCGCGGTGCTCGCATCGTCGCTCCCCTCCCCCGCCGGAGCGGCCCAGAACGCGGCGGAATTCTACGCCCGCACCGCTGCCGGTAAGACCGTCTCGTGCGCGATCTATGACGGCTACGGGGGCGACACCGAGGCCTTCTGCGAGTTCGTCTCGGGGCACACCCAGGCCAAGGCGACCGTGCAGGCGAACGGCTCGGTCATCCTCTGCCGCAGCCACCGGATCACCTCCGACCGCTGCGAACTCGGCAACGCCGGCGAGAACTCGCCCACCTACCGGGCCGGCAAGACCGTCCGGGTCGGTCGCTTCGCCTGCACCGTCCTGGGGGCAGGGGTGCGATGCGTCGTGACCGCGACGGGCAAGGGCTTCCTGCTCGGCCCGCAGAGGCTGCAAGGAGTGGGCGGCGCCGACGTGCGGCGAACCTAGCTCGGCAGGCACTACACGGGGGCCCGGCCCGTTCCTTTTTCCGGCCGCTACGCGGGCCAGACGGGCACCTTCATCTCCAAGGAAGCAAAAGGCGGGTCGACCAACACGATCACCCTGCTGGGCGGATAGGCGCGGAGACCCGCGCGCGGCGGTCGCAGGGCCGCCGCGCCCTCCCCTCTGTATCCGGCCAGGAGGACGACACCGACTTCTCAAAGGGACGGTCGCCTAGCCTCCCCCCATCGCCGCCTGCGCCTCGACCAGCTTGGCGCGGATCGTGTCGGTGCCCTCGCGGAAGGCGAGCAGCGGCCTGATCTCCCAGACGACCATCCCGTAGAGCGGGTATTCGGCCATCAGCTCGAGGACCGCGGAATGGGAGTCGAGGTTGACGACGCTGAAGCCGCCGCCCTCGAGGAAGCCGTAGAGGCAGTCGAAGGTGCCGTCCTCGAGCTTTACCTGAAGCCAGTCGAGGGCGGCGTCGAACTGCTCGGGGCTCGGCGGCAGCGGACCCGGGGTCGCGGTGACGTGGTACTTCATCTTTCCTCCTTAACTCGGTGGAGGCGAGCGTCTCACCCTCGCGGCCGGCGTCAAGGGGCGACCTGATGAACGGCGAAGATCCGGGACGGACGGAGCGACGGAGCGCTCGCCGGGGCAAGTCAGGAAAACCGCCAGAGCGCCGCCGTGAGGCAGGAGCGAGCCCGAGCCTCGCTCAGGCAGCGGGCGGTGTCCCGAAGGCTGTCGCGAGCCCCTCCGCCACCGCTGCCGCCTCGGGCGGCGCGTCGATCACCAGCAGCAACTCCTCGTCGCGTTCCGCGAGCTCGATGACGAGGAAGGGGCAGCAGAGTCGCTCGGCCTCGGCCATCTCCCGAAGCGAGGCGCGGACCGCTTCGGAGCAGCGGAACCTCAGCACCTGCGTGCTCCCCACCCGCCCCCGCGCGAGCAATGAGCGCTCACCGATCTCGGCGAGCCCGCGCAGCCGCGCCTCGAGCTCTGGTGCAGCGAGGGTGCAGGCGATCACCGGCAACTCGACCATGGAGGAAGGATCGCAGGGCGCGTCTGCGGGAACCGGCGGACGCCTGGTCCGCGGCAGTGGTCTTGCCACCAACCTCTCCCGCCCTCCCCCGTGCCGAATGGTGCGCGGGTTCGGCAAGGAGGTTCGGATCGGCCTACTGCTAGCTCGGGCGACCCCCTGACGGCGACCATCGGTGGCTCCGATGTGGAAGTCTGCGCCTACTCCGCGCAGACGACCGTCTCCAGCCGCCGGGCCAGCCGGTCGATCAACTCCGCGTAGGCCTCGATCAGGTCGCCTTCGACGCGTTCGGCCCAGCCGGTGACGTAGGGGACCGCGCTGCCCGAGCTGTCGAGGCTCGCGCAGACCGAGTAGGCGACCGACTCGACCACCACCTCCTCGGCGGCATAGTCGAGCTTCGGATCCGCCTCGCGGCGATCGATCCGCACGAGCGCGTGGGCGAGCTCTCTACCTGACGACCTTCAGCCTGCGGTAGTGCGTGTGGGTGGAACCTTTGATCTGCACTGTCTCCCTGACCAAGACCTGCTTGGCGGCAGCGAGCACGGCGACAAACCTCGGCTTTGGCTTCAGGGTTACGAGCGAAGCGTGGCCGGCCTTCAGCTTCAGCCGGGCGACGGCGGTCTCGGTCTTCGGCTTTCTCGCCCTTCCGCCTTTGGCCTTTCTCGGCTTCGCCGAGACGGCCTGGAGCTTGATCTTGCAGCCGCCCGGCTTCGCGCTCTCCGGGCAGCTGATGCGGACGCGCGGTTTGGCCAACGGCGCCTCGCCGGGCGCAGCGGGAGCGGGAGCGGGAGCGACAACGGTGACGGTCTTGGTCGCGGCGGCGGTCGGCGACCCGTTGCAGGAGGCCGTCTGGCCGGTGGAGATGAAGGAGGTCGAGCAACCCTCGTCGTCGGTCAGCGTGAGGGTCACCTGGTATTCGCCGGGGGCAGCGTAGGTATGGTTTTGGATCGGGCCGTCGCCAACCGCCGTCTCCCCGTCGCCGAAGGCCCAGTCATAGCGAGCGAGGCTGCCATCGGGATCGCTCGACGGCGCCGCGCTGAAGGCAATCGGCACACCCGGCCGGCCGAAGGGGGCGGCGAGGGATGCGACCGGCGGTTGGTCAGGAACGATCGCCACCGCGTGCGGATGATTACCGACCGGGATCGGTTCGCCGATCACCTGGTTGGTGGCGATGTCGATCACCGAGACGTTCTGGTCGGCGGAGTTGGCGACGTAGGCGCGCTTGCCGTCGGGGGTGATCGCGACGCTGGCAGGGTCGCCGCCGACCGGGATCGGTTCGCCGATCACCTGGTCGGTGGCGATGTCGATCACCGAGACGGTGCCTTTGAAGTAATAGTTGGCGGTATAGGCGCGCTAGCCGTCGGGCGTGATCGCGACCGAGATCGGGCCGCTGCCGACCGGGATCGGTTCGCCGATCACCTGGTCGGTGGCGGTGTCGATCACCGAGACGTTGTTCTGGTTGTAATTCGCCGCGTAGGCCCGGGTGCCGTCAGGGGTGATCGCGATGCCGAACGCGCCTTCGACGATCGGGATCTGAGCGACCACCTGTTTGGTGGCGGTGTCGATCACCGAGACCCCGCCGCCATCGGCGACGTAAGCGTGCCTGCCGTCGGGCGTGATCGCCACGGCGGTCGGGAAGGAGCTGACCGTGATCGGCGGACCGATCACCTGATTGGTGGCGGTATCGACCACCGATACATCGCCGTTCGCGTCGTAGCTGGCGACATAAGCGCGCTTACCATCGGGCGTGATCGCCATGGCCATAGAGCCTTGATCGCCGCTGACGACTGGGATCGGCGTGCCAACCACCTTGTTCGTGGCCGTGTCGATGACCGATGCGTCGTCTGAGCTCGAGTTCGCGACGTAGACGTTGCGAGCCAAGGCCGGTGACGCCGGCGCGGCGAGCAACAGACCGACGAGGGCGAAGGCGAAAGGGGAGAGCCTACGGCCGCGCCCACTTGTGACCATCCCTCGGAACACGCCCCGACTATACCCCTGGACCGGGAGCCTGGAGTGAGGGGCCTGCGGCGGTCGTTTCGCGTCAGTGCCGAGTCGACCTGCCATGTATGCAACTACGCCCCGATCCTTGTGAGGTGCGCAAATCTGATTCCTCTGCAGATGCCCGACTTCGACCTGCGTCCGAATACGGAGCTGGCTTCCGCGCTGGTGCGCAGCGGGCGTGCCGGTGACCGTTCGTCGACCAGCTGCCGCGCGTCGCCGCCGGCCGCCTACCAGGGCTGGAGGAGGACGAGGGATTTTGCTACGTCGACTTCGGGCGACGATTAGAAGATCCTCACGCGGTCCGCTCTGGCCCAGGGGATATGGTCGGCCGGGAACGCCGAGTGCGTCCCTCCATCGCCTCATCGATGGATAGCGGCGTCGGCCTCGGCTCCCACCCTTGCCGGGGTCGATGCCGTGTACTTCGGGCGCCGGCCAGCAGACCCATGGCGAACGTGCAGTGCGGCACCTGGCCGGTCGAGCCAAGTGGCGGTCGACGGGCCGGCGTCGTCTGCTGGGAGCCCTTGGGGGTTGAGCTCGCCTTCCTCAACCGAGGCTGGAAGCCCGCCCACCAGCGTCATGGTCCCGGCGGGCCTCCGGGACGACGGGCTCGCGGACCAGGTGTCGCAGGTAGGCGCGACGCCCTTTGCAGAGACCGAGATCGGTTGCCGCCAGAAAGGCGACGACGGGATGACGGGATTGCCGCAGCGAGCTCTGAAGATCGGATGGCGGGCGTGCCCGCGGGCGATGGGCCCAGGAGTTGGTGGGGGCGAGACAGGGTCCTCCTGGACCCGTCGCCCGCGTGCGCGATCCTCGACCAGACGAACCATTACGGGGAAGGGATCGACGGTGACACGGTCAGTGACCTTCGGTTTCCTAGGACGAAAGACGGCGCGAAGCCACTCTTCCGAACCTTCGACGGAAAGGCCCACAGGCCACCTCCACCGAGTCGCCCCCGGTCTTTCGCGCGGCCTTCCACCGACTCGATACCGTCATCCAAGGCCGGCGCGGAGCGCTGCCTCGAGGTCGGCGGTCGTCTGCGGCCCGCGCAGCACCTCGACGATTCGACCCCGGGAATCGAGGACGACGGTGGTCGGAAGCCCGGTGAACCGATACCGAGCGCCATAGGTGCCTTCGGGATCGCTGAGGACCGGGAAGGTCCAGCCGTAGCGGCGGATGAAGGACCGCGCCGGGTCGGCCTGGTCGGTGTAGTCGACGCCGACCAGGTGAGCGGAGCCGTGTAGCGAGCGCGCGATACGCTCGAGTTCGGGTGCCTCCTGCCGACAGGGGCCGCACCAGCTGGCCCAGAAGTTGATCAGCGCCGGCTTCCCGCGCAGGCTCGCGAGCGTCGTCCTCGGCGGTTGGAGGACAATGCGTGGCAGCGGTGGCGCCGACCTGCCGGTCGTGCCGGAGCTGCCCGACAGGACCTCGACGGCGATCAACGCCGCCACCACGGCCAGAACCACCCCCGGGACGATCGCGCGTCGCATCAATGGTGCCCTACCACAAAGGTCCGCCAGGGTCCAAGACTCGGAGAATTCTCAGGATCGATTTAGCTCGGTCCAAGGCATCGCCGCCAAGCTCGGCGACATCCCCGAACACGTCCCCCCAGATCCAGGATCCGCTGAGGGTCTCGTTATCGGTACCGAAGACCGGGTAGCGCGAGGGGGAAGGAGGTAAGCACAAATGTCGATCACCACCATCATCCTGATGAACGTCGGAGCAGCAGTGGCCCTGAGCGCGATCCTGGCGGCCGTCATGCTGGCCCCGAGCCGTCTGCGGCGCCCGCTCGCCAACGGCCACGCGCACCGCCGCCGCGAGGCAGGAGCCGTGCAGCGCCAGGCGGCGGCCCGAGCAGGTCGCGGTCGCCCCGCCCCGTGGCGTCCGGCCGAGGACTCCTAGCGCCACCGCGCCCGGCCGCACCTGACCGACGCCGTTCGCGACGGGTACGGGTCCGGCGCTTCAGCAAGCGAGGGCCCAGGCGCGGCGCCGATAGGATCGGCGCCGATGGCCCGTCGGCACAGGCCGGCCCGCGACCTTTTGGGTCGCCCGCCGCGCGGAGGAGAAGACTCCCGGCGAAGACTTCGTCGGGGGGTCGCTGCTGCACTGATATCGCTGGCGATCGCCGGCTGCGGCAGCACCGGGGAGATTTCACGGGTCGGCGGCTCGGGCGGAAGGAGCCAACCGGTGATCCTGTCGGAGGAGAACATCCCCGACTTGGGCAAGGTAGTGGTCGACGAAGGGGTGACCCTCTACACCTTCGTTCCCGACCGTGCGACGGAAGTCACCTGCAAGGGCTCCTGCGCCTCTGCCTGGCCACCGTTGACCGTCGCCCCGGGGCAGGAGCCGTCCGGCTCGGAGGCCGTCGAGAAGGGGCTGATCGGAACGGATCCCGGGGAGCGAGGAAGCACGGTCGTGACCTATGCCGGCTGGCCCCTCTACAGTTTCGTCTCCGACACCGAACCGGGTGAAGCCAACGGACAGGGCGTCGACCTCAACGGCGGCTACTGGTACGTGATCTCGCCGTCGGGCCGGGTGATCAGGTAGATCCGGGCCGACCCAGGACAAGCGGGGTAGAAGTGGGCCGACCCTCGACCGTCACCAGCAGCCTCACCGGGCCTTCGCCGATCACCCTGATCCCACCCGACCAGACCGTGCCCGGCTCGTGCCGGCATGGCTGGAACTCGGTTTCCGCGTAGCCAGGGGCGCCGAAGAGCGAGCCCGGCTTGCGACCGCGATCGTCGACGACCTGGCCGTAGTAGAGAAAGACGCGATCTCGGAGATCGAGCGGGACGCTGAGGACGACGAAGTGATGGCCGCCGACGAAGACTCTCAGCCGCGCATGAAACTGGCCGTCGCCCGCCCGGGTGGCCGTCTGCAGGGATCCCGGGACGATCGCCAGGGGCCCGGCGGTCGCGGTGGCACGGCGCCAGTCGGCCGGCGACGCGCCGACCCCCCCTTCAGCCCCGCACGGGGCGAGGTTCGCTTCCGCCGGTTCCACCGGTTCGCTCGACCCACCGACGGCCAAGACGATCGCGACGGCGGCGCCCGCCATGATGACGAGGCCGCTTTTCAGCCAGCCCGGCAGGAGCTCACTCTGCGGGCTGGGGCCACGGGATCGCTTCCGCGGCGTCCCGCTCGGACGGCTCGGGCCATTCGCGGATCTCACGCAGCTCGACCTCGGCTGCCTCTCTGGTGGCGAACGGTTCGTTGCGGTGGACCGCGACCTTGTCGGCCGGCACGATCGCGAACCCCTCGACCGGCTCTTCTTCGAGGGCCCTGCCGGCGTCGCTCCAGTCGACCTCCGCCACAGGCACGACCTGCCCCTCGCGCTGGAGGATCCTCACCTGTGCCGCGTCATAGGCAAACCTCGGCATCCCACACTCCTCCTCTCGGTCGGCTAACTCGATTCACTCGCCAGGGTCTTCAGGTCCGTGCTGACCCAGTTCGGCAGGAACGGATAGACCATCCCGGCGCGCTCGTACCCCTTGGCGTCGATCAGATACACAGCGTCGGTGTGTTCGATGTCGCCGCTGGTGCGACGGACGTAGATCCGGTACTTCTTCCAGACCTGTTCCAGCTGTGGCTTCGTCCCGAGCAACCATCGCCAGGAGAAGCGGGCGAGGCCGAACCGCTTGATCGCCCGCCGAGCCGACCCGGGAGTGTCTTCCCAGGGGTTGACGCTGACCGCCAGGACCAACGGTCGGTCGGTCGCAGGAGTCATCCGAAACGCCGCCGCCAGAGCCCTGCCCACGAGCGGGCACTCTTGGTGGCATCGGGAGTCCATGAAGGTGAGGACGATGGGACGGCCGCGCAGCGAGGCGAAGCGGATCCAGCCGCCCTGAGAATTGCGCAACGCGAAGTTCGGCGCCCGCCGCAGCCCCTCCGGCCAGACCGCCTGGCCCTGGACCTCGGCCGTCGCCTGAGCCCCTCCCGAGCTGCCGCCGGAGAGCAGATGAAGGGTGTCGCCGACCAGGGCGCCGACGAGCACCGCGAGGACCACCACCACCGCGGCGGTGCGGCGGCTGGTCCTCCTCATCCTCCCCTCCGGCGTAGGACCGCAACCGTGTAGATGCTGAGGACGATGAGCAGGATGACGAGCGGGAACACGGTGGAGAAGACGCCGGAGAAACTGGTCCAGCCGACGTTCGCGAACAGCTGAGGAACCCGCTCCATCTCATCCAACTCCTCTCGGCAGTGCCTCGCTTCGCGCCGGCTGCGCGCCTGGTGACTCGTGAGGCTCCAACCATCGGTAGGCGATCACCACGATCGCGATCAGATATGCGAGTGCGCCCGGAACCCACATCACCCCGCCGGCCAGCTGCTGGTCGGTGAGCGCGGAGATGTGCCCGGGGCGGCTCGCGGCTTCGGCGTAGGGCGCATAAAGCGGCGACGCCGCCAGCGCCAGGACGATCGCCAGCACCCAGCCGACCACCATGGTCGAGCCGAGGTAGGCGATCTTGCCCAGGTCGCCGAGCGAGGAGCGCCAGGGGGCCGCCGGGATCACCCGGGTCCAGAACAGCAGCGCGGTGGCGAAGAAGGTGAGGTGCTCGAGCGCGTGGACGAATTCCCAGCGCAGGGCCGCGTCGTATAGGACCGGCAGGTGCCAGGCGCAGAAGTTGAGGTTGAAGAGAAGCCACGAGGCGAGCGCGCCACCGAGGAGGCCCGCCGCCCGGCGGAGCGGCGCCCCACCCGGCCCGGCCAGGGCGCGAGCGAGGTCACGGCGGTAGGCGAGGGGAAGGCCTCGCCACATCCGGGTCCAGGGGCGCGCCAACGCCAAGAGCGGCGCGGCCGCGCCGATCAGCAGGATGTGCTGGACCATGTGGACCCAGAACAGCCGGTCGGCGAGGTCGTCGATCGGCGAGTCGAGGGCGATCACGACCGCCGCCAGCCCGACGAGGAAGGAGGTGGTTCGCCAGGCGTCTCCCGGGCGCTTCCTCCTGCCCCGCCCACCGAGTCCGTAGAGGAGCGCCGCGGCGAACACCCAGAGCAGGGCCGGGCCACCGGTCCAGTCGAGGGGCGTGGTCAGGGAGCCCATGGCTCAGACCAGGTAGAGGACGATCCAGGCGAGGATCCCGATCCCGGCGAGGAGTGCCCAGTAGTACGCCGACGGGGCGAAGCCCTCCGGCATCTTCTCGGGGTGATCACGGTGGCGCACGCCAAGGGCGAAGACCGTCTCGAGCCGATAGAGGGAGAGCAGGGTGGCAACCACGTACAGCGCGGTCCAGCCGAAAAAGACGCTCGCGTAGCCGCCGCTCTGGGGACCGAACGGGATGTGCGCGTACTCGACCATCTGCGCGACGCAGGCGAACAGGCCGAGCGCCAAGGCCACGCCGGTCAGCCTGACCCAGCCGCCGTCTCCCCTCTTCGCCACCCGCGCGGCGTACCCGAAGGCGAAGGCGCTGAGGGCCAGCGAGGCGGCGATCGCGATGCCGTAGCCGGTCGGCGGCGAGACCCCGGCCGGGCGCCAGAGTTCGTTGGTGTCGAGCGAGCGCAGGTAGAAGTAGGCGAAGACGAAGCCGAGGAAGAACATCACCGTCGCGCCGCCGAGCAGCGCATAGCCGACCCGGTCGATCCGCTCGTGCAACTCCGGCGTCTCGGCGAAGCTGTCCTGCTCCTGCATCGCGGCGTCTCGCATCTCTCTCCTATCCGGGGGCCGGCGCCTCGGCCGAGGCCGGTTGGGGCACCGGCGGCACGCCGTAGTCGTAGGGGTCGGAGTCGATCACCGGCGGGCGCGGGTAGTCCTCGACCGGGACCGGGGTCGGGGTCTGCCACTCCAGCGACTTCGATTCCCAGGGATTGTCCGGAGCGGGCTTGCGGACGATCACCAATGAGTAGACGACGTTGTAGAGGAAGAGCAGCATCGAGGCGCCGAGCACGAAGGCGGAGACCGAGACCCAGTCGTTCAGAGCCTGCAGGTGGCTCGGGTAGGTGACCACCCGCCGCGGCTGGCCCATCAGGCCGAGGGCGAAAAGCGGGAAGAAGGTCGAGTTAAAGGCGATGAACATCGTCCAGAAGTGGATCTTGCCCAACCGTTCGTTCAGGGCGATGCCGAACATCTTCGGCACCCAGTAGTAGATCGCGCCGAAGAAGACGAAGACGAGGCCGCCCATGATCGTGTAGTGGAAGTGGGCCATGACGAAGAAGCTGCCGTGGGTGGCGACGTCGCTGGGCACGTCTGAGAGGAACACACCCGAGGCACCGCCGACGAAGAAGTTGAAGAACCAGGCGAGGCAGAACAGCATCGGCACCGTGTAGCGGATCTTCGCCCTCCACAGGGTTCCCATCCCGGCCAGGAAGACGAGGCCGGTGGGGATCGAGATCGCCTCGGTGGAGAACATGTAGAAGGGCCGCAAGGAGGAGTTGAGGCCGCTGACGAAGAGGTGGTGCTGCCAGACGAAGAAGCTGAGCAGGGTGATCCCGAGCAGGCCCGAGACGGCGATCCGGTAGCCCCACAGCCGTTTGCGCGCAAAGACGGGGATGATCTCCAACAGGATGCCCATCCCGGGCAGCGCCAGCACGTAGACCTCCGGGTGGCCGAAGAACCAGAACAGGTTCTGGAAGAGGTAGGGACTCCCGCCCGCGCTGGAGAGGAAGAACGAGGTCTGGACGCCGCGATCGAAGGCGACCATCAGCAGGACGGCGATCAGGACCGGCGCCGCCAACACCATCAGCACCCCGGTGCTGATGGCTCCCCAGCAGAGCATCGGCAACCGCGACCAGGTCAGCCCGGGCGCCCGCATCGTGATGATCGTGGTGATCATGTTGAGGCCGAACAGGGTCATCGAGATGCCGACCAGGGCGAAGAAGAAGATGTAGGAGTCGAAGCCGTAGTTCGCCTGATCGCCCAGCGGCGCGTACCCCGTCCAGCCGGTCGGGAAGCCACCGAAGAGGAGAGTGGTCATCAGGATCGTCCCGGCCGCCATCAGCAGCCAGAAGGTCAGCGACTCGATCCGCGGGTACGCCATCCGCCGGGAGCCGATCATCAGCGGGATGAAGTAGTTGGCGAACGGCCCCAGCACCCCCGAGGTCATGATCCCCATCATCATCGTCCCGTGGAGGCCGACCAGGGTCAGGTAGTTGCCCGCCCCGAACAGCTGCGGCGAGGGGCGCAGCAACTCGGTCCGGATCAGCATCGCGTTCATCCCGGCGATGAAGAAGAAGAGACCGATCCCGATCAGGTACTGGATCCCGACCACCTTGTGGTCGGTGCAGCTGGTGAAGTAGCGGCCGACCCCGCCCTCCTCTTTTTCGGCCAGGCTGACCGGGGCACCGAACATCCGCGAGATCGGATAGTTGAGGAATCCCAGCCCGGCGAGGAAGCCGACCACGGCGAAGAGATAGCCGAGCATCAGGGCGACGTCGTTCTGGTTGGTGTCGGCGAAGAAGTCGAGGCTTTCGGCGTGGATCTGGTGGCCCAGCCACCAGCCGAAGTAGAAGCCGACGATCCCCAGCGCGATCCCGGCCAGGAGGTTGAAGCCGATCAACCGCCGCCAAAGCGGCTTCGCGACCGTGGCGTCGGTCATCCGGCCCTCCGTTCAGGTTCGGGGAGGTAGTGGGTCGAGTACTTCGGCAGCGCCTTGTCGGCGGCTTCGAAGACCTTCGCCTGGTTGTGGATCCAGGTCCTGAACCGCGCGGCGCTGACCACCTGGCCGGTGTCGAACATGTAGCCATGCCAGAGGCCACAGAGCTCACTGCAGTGGATTTCGAAGTCCTGTTCCTTCGTCGGTTCGGTGAAGGCGACGTTGTCGACGCCGGGGTTCGCGTCGGCCTTGACGCCGATCTTCGGCGCCCAGAAGGAGTGGATGACGTCGAGCGAGGTGACGTGGAATTCGATCTGCCGGTCGACGGGCAGCTCGAGGTGGGCGGTCTCGATCCCGCCGTAGGTCGGGAAACGGTAGGTGAACTCCCACTGCTGGGCGATCACCTGCACCGGCAGTGCCTTGCCCGACGGCTCGAAGGCCGGTTCGGGACCCTGGCCGCCGCCCGAGCCGGCGTCGGCCAGCTCGACCGTGCCGAAGATGGCGAGGAAGAGGACGATGGTCGTCGTGACCGCCAGCCAGACGGTGTTGACGCGACTGTCGCCGCCGACCGCGAGCCCTTCCTGCGGACCCGCGTCCCGACGTCGGAAAACGGTGAGGCTGTAGGCGAAGTAGACGAGAAGAGTCGCCGCGATCGGCGTGAGGATCCCGAACAGGACGGTGTTGTCGTAAAGCTGGCCGGAGGTGGCGGAGCTGGCATCGCCCGGCGGCAGGCTCGGGGCGATCACCGCGACCACGATCGGCGTCGCGATCGCGCTCAGTACCAAGGAGGCGATCGCGATCCTGCGGAGGTGGTTCGGTTCCTTCACATCACACCACTTCGAGGAATCCGTCCATGTAGCCGATCGTCTGCATCGGCCCGCCGAAGCCGGTGAGGAAACCGGCGGCGCAGGGGACGAAGCACTGCCAGCGGTAGCGCCCCGGCTTGCCGGTACGGATCGTGAAGGTGATCGTCTCGTGCGCCTGCTTCAGGGAGCAGGGACCTTCTTCGCACTGGTCTTCGGCTTCTTCGGGCACGCCCAGGAGCGGCACGATCAGGCCGAGCTGAGGGACCGCGAAGGTGTGTGAGGCTTCTTCGGGCGGGATCGAGACCATCGACTTGCCGTCGACCGACATCGTGTTCTCGACGGTGCCGTGGACCTGCGAGAGGAAGGGATTGCGGAGGCCGCTGTCGCCGTCGAACTGGTAGACGGTGACGTGGACCAGCGCGTGGGCGGGGACCTTGTAGATGGTGCTGTGGATCCATTCGCCCTGCGGATCGCGGATCAGATAGGAGACCCAGGGCTTGTTCGCCCCCTGCGGCCCGACCGCGGCCTCGGTCTTCAGGGTCAGCTGCGCGGTGCGCGAACCCGCGCCGTGGGCTGCTTCGACCGTCGGCGGCTCGGTGAGGAGATTGGAGACGTAGAGAGTGATCAGACCCGCGATCACCAGCACCGCGATCCCGACCGCGGAAAGCCTCGCCCAAAGTGGCCCCATATATGCCTCTCCATGCACCACGCATGTCCCTCGGTCACTCCCTTCGCACTCGGCGAAGGAAATGGACCTGCGGGAATATTTGAATAACCCGGAGCGAACCTAACCGAGCAAGACATCACCCGTCAATGACTCGCTTGAGGGGGGGTAGGAGGCCTTGTCAGATTTCTGACAATTGAACGTCCCCCCGGCGAATCCCGAGCGACGGCCATTCCAACGAGGAGCAGAACGAGCGGATCGTCCAGCTCTCCTACCCGGGCGGCAAGCTGCTGTGGTCCTACGGGCACCCTGGATGAGCGGCTCCGAACCCGGCTACCTCCACGAGCCCGACGACGCCTACCTGCTGAAGAACGGGGACGTCTCGGTCGCCGACGCCGAGAACTGTCGGGTCCTGCTGATCTCGCCGAATCGGGCAACGGGATGCTGAACCACCCGAGCCTCGCCGAGCGCCTGCCGAACGGCCTGATCGCCGCCAACAACGACTACCGCGCCCGCGTCGTGATCATCGACCCGAAGACGAAGAAGATCGTCTGGCAGTACGGCGTCACCGGGAAGCCGGGGGCCGGCCCGGACCACCTCAAGATCCCCGACGGCTTCGATCTGCTGGCGCCGGACGGGACGACGCCGACGCACCCGTTCACCGGCTAGCACCCAGGCCGACGACCGCGCAGGGTCCCGGCCCGTGTCGGCCGGCGTGCTGAACCTGTCCGGCGGCCACCCCGTAGGCCCCATCAGCGCAACGCGCACAGGAAAGGAGAGCGATGAAACGGTTGCTCATCGCCGTTGTCGTAGGCGTGCTCGCCCTCGGGGTCTTGGCCCCGGCGGCCCTCGCCGGCAGCGGCAACCCGAACGGCACGGGGCCACCCAGCCAGTCGTGCCAGACGATCGAGGCCGAAGGTGGAACCACCCCCGGTCACGCCTCGTCCTCGCCGGGTTCCCCGTTCAACGAGCCCGAAATAAACAGCGAAAATGGCGGTACCGGCGGCCAGCATTACAGCGAAAAGTCGCAGTACGACGTGGCCTGTTTCCACGTCTCGCACTGACCGTCACCTCGGGGCGGGGCGAGTTCTCCGTCCCGAGGTTCAAGCCCGATCCCGGTGGGCAGGCCCAGAGTAAGAGGATTCTCATCGAGCCTTCACTCTTCTGTTCAACTTAGGCCGACATCCTGCCTGCGATGGCCACGGTCACCGCCCCGCCGCCGCGCCCGACCCGGCGGCGCCCGCGTCCCAGGAAGATGCCGTTGTGGCGACGCGCCCGGCGCGTGCTGACGGTCGCCTGTCTCTTCTGCCTCGCCGCCGCCGCGATCTCCTGGATTCCCGCGGTCACCGGCAGCCGCAACCTCAGCGTCACGGTCGCCAGCGTCGAGTGGCTGCGCAGCCACGGCGGCAACCCGATCGCCTCCGAGATCGAGAACTGGTACTACGAACTGAACGAACCCGAAAAGGGCGGGCCGGCGCTGAAGACGCTGCCGCAGGTAGGCGTCGCCGCAGCGGGAGCTGAAGAATCCGAACAGCACCACTACCTGCCGGCCGACGTAAACCCGCTGCTCCACCCGAAGCTCCCCGGCGAGGGGGTCTGGGAGAAGGCGGGCGCCGGGGTCGGGCCGCGGCCCCCGGCCCTCCTCACGACCTTCCGCAGCGATCCCGAATACCCCCAGTTCGTCGCCGGGGTCGCCTGGCTGGACCACGCACGGACCGAACTCGCCTACATGCCGGGGCTGGCCGAGCCGCCCGAACCGCTCGAAGACCGCGGCAACGGCGAAGTGCCACCGGGGATGCGGCACCGGCTGGTCGCCACCTTCAACGGCGGCTTCCCGCTGGAAACCTCCAACGCCGGGCTGATCTACCGCGGCAAGGTCAAGGAAACGATGGTCGACGGGATCGCAACCGTGATCGGCTACCGCGGCGGCGGCTACAACATCGTCCGCTGGAACCATGGCTCGAGCGTGCCGAAGAACGTCTGGTTCGCGAAGCAGAACCTGCCGCCGATCATCTACGAAGGCAAGCTCGCCTCGAACCTCAGCGACGGCCCCGAATGGGGTGAAACGGTCAACAACGCGGTGCGGGTGTGGCGCTCCGGGCTCGGCATCGACGCCCACGGCAACCTGATGTACGCGGCGGCGAACTACCAGACGGTCGAATCGCTGGCGAAGGTGCTGCGGCGGGCGGGCGCGGTGCGGGCGATCGAGCTCGACATCAACGAAGACTGGACCAGCTTCATCAGCTACCGCCATCCCGGCGCGCTCGACCCGAGCAACCTGCTGCCGGAAATGTTCCGCTCGCCGGAACGCTATCTCGTGCCCGATGAACGCGATTTCTTCGCCGTCTACCTGAAACGGGGGCAACACTGGTGAGGCCGCCGCGCAACGTCTCCCCCGCCGCCGCGGCGCGGCGCTCGCTGCTTGCCGACGTGCTGCTCGGGGCCCTGATCGGGATCTGCGCGATCGTCCTCGCCGCCGGGATCGGCGTGGTCGGCTTCTTCGGCCTGCTCTGCGCGCTGGTCCTGCTGCCCTGGTACCTGCTCGAAGGCGGCGTGCGCGGGGCGCGCCGGCGGCGACGGCGCTGAGACGTACGATCGCGGCAATGGAGATCCTTGTCGTCGAGGACGAGGCAGGCATCGCCAACTTCCTCGAGCGCGGCCTTCGCGCCGGGGGCTACGGCGTAAGGGTCACCGTCGACGGCGAGACGGGGGCGCGACTGGCCCTCGACCCCGAGGTCGACCTTGTCGTGCTCGACCGGATGCTGCCCGGCGTCGACGGGATCGAGGTGCTGGAGCGGGTGCGACGGGCGCGGCCGCGGCTGCCGGTGATCATGCTGACCGCGAAGGCCGAGGTCGCCGACCGGGTCGAAGGCCTCGACAGTGGCGCCACCGACTACGTCACCAAGCCGTTCGCCTTCGAGGAGCTGCTGGCGCGGATCAGGGCGCAGCCTCGCGCGGGGTCCGAAATGGTGCTCGACGCCGCGGGGATCAGGCTCGACCTTATCGCCCGCACCGCGCAGCGCGAGGGCCAGTCCACCCGCCTGCCGGAGCGCGAGGCCGAGCTGCTCGCCTACCTGATGCGCTACGAGGGCCGGGTCTGCACCCGCGACGAGCTCCTCTCCGCGGTCTGGGGATACGACCACGACCCCGGAACCAACATCGCCCAGGTCTACGTCGGCTACCTGCGCCGCAGGCTGGCTCGACCAGGGTCGCCGGCGCCGATCGAGACCATGCGCTCGGTCGGCTACCGGCTGCGGGAGCGATCGTGAGGGCAGGCTGGCAGCACCTCGGCCTGCGCGGCAGGCTGGCGCTCTCCTTCGGCGCCATCGTGCTTGTCGCCTTCGGCCTCGTCTTCGTCACCGTGCGCGCTCAGATGTCGCACGAGCACGCGGTGATCGGCCGCGAGGAGCAGCGCGAGGCCCACGAACCGGGCGCGGCGGCGGGCGCCCGTCACGACTCCGATGGCGAGTCGCCGATCGGGGAGGCCCAACAGGACGTCGAGAAGACCTTCCTCCTGGTCGGCGCGGCGGCGCTGGTCGCGGCGCTCCTCGCCGGCTACCTGGTCGCGGCGCGGACCGCGGCGCCACTACGGCGCTTCGCGGCCACCGCCGCCGACGTCGACGCGGGAGACCTGAGCCCGCGGATCGCCGTCGATCCGGCCGCGGCCGCCGAGCTGCGGGTGCTGTCGGACTCCTTCAACCGCATGCTCGACCGGCTCGAGGACGCGTTCGCGCGGCAGCGCGGCTTCGTTTCGGACGCCTCACACGAGCTGCGCAGCCCGCTCACCGCGATCCGCGGTCAGATCGAAGTGCTGGCCCGGGAGAAGGAGCCCGACGCGGCGGCCGTGAAGCGTGCCGAGGCGGCAACGCTGACAGAGCTCGCCCGGGTGGAACTGCTGGTCGAGGCGATGCTCGTCCTGGCTCGGCTCGACGAGGACGCCGGGCCGGTGCAGCGGGAGCTCGACACGGCCGCCTTCCTGCGCGAGGCCGTGGCCGCGGCGCCGGGCGGTGCGGAGGTCGGCGATCTCGCCGCGGGCCGGGTCGACGCCGACCCCGAGATGCTTTCCCGCGTCGTCCGCAATCTGGTCGAGAACGCCCGGCGCCACGCCGGACCCGCGGGCACGGTCCGGGTCTCCTCGACCGCGACGGGCGGCCGCCTGAGGGTCGACGTCGACGATGACGGGCCGGGCATCCCGCAGAGCCAGCGCGAGGAGGTCTTCAAGCCGTTCTACCGGATCGAGAGCTCGCGCAATCCCGCGACCGGCGGCATCGGCCTCGGCCTGACGATCGCCCGCGACGTCGTACGCAGCCATGGCGGCGACCTGACGCTCGACGAATCGCCCCAGGGCGGCCTGCGCGCCCGGCTGCGCCTGCCGGTCTAGAAGAGCCGCCCGCCGTTGGGCACGGCCTCAGTCGGCTGGATCAGCACCACCTCGCCGGCCGCGTCGGGAAAGCCCAGGACCAGCACTTCGGACATGAACCGGCCGATCTGCTTGGGCGGAAAATTGACGACGGCGGCGACCTGGCGGCCCACCAGCGTCGCGCTGCGATAGTGCGTGGTGATC
>JBOGYZ010000418.1:0-26552 GCA_050697015.1 Solirubrobacterales bacterium | reverse complement strand
CCCATCAGCCGCGAGGCGACAGCTTTCCCCGCGCACAGGGCCGCGGCGCCAGCCGGCGTCTACCGCGCCGTCCCGCTACAAAGTCGTACCGCTACAGGTCGTACCGCCCCAAATCTTCGTCAAGCCGTCTTCGGTCCTCGGCGCTCGGGCCCTCGACCGCGGGTAGGTGGCCGTCGCCCCCGCCTGAGGACCGGCGCCATTTCCAGACCGCGCCGGCGAGCAGCAGGGCGGCGACGATGAAGGCGACGATCGGCACCACGTAGGCGGAGATGCTGAAGCCGCTGCCGTTCGGTTCGGCCAGCACCGCGTCGCCATACTGGGCAACCAATTCGTCCTTGATCTCGCCCTTGGTCTTGCCTTCCTTGACCAGCTTTTCGACGAACGCCTTCTCCCGCGTCGCCTGCGGCGATTCGGCCAGCCCGAGGAGCGTGCCGCAGACCGGGCACATCACTTCTTCCTCGATTTCGTTCAGGGTCGTGCGCAGGGAGCTCGGCGCTTCCGCCGCGCCGGCCGCGGTCGGCCCCAGCAGGGCGGTGAGGGCGATCAGGACGGCCAGGATCGTCGTCAGCCTGCCGTCGCGCGGCGCGAAGCTCACGATTCCTTCGAATTGGGGGGGATAAGCGGCGTCACCTGTTCTTCCAGGATCTTCGCATCCACCGGCCCGGCCACGCCCCAGGCGAGTTTCCCGTTCGGTTCGATCAGGTAGTTCTCGGGCACGCCGGTCGTGCCGAATTCGTGCCCGGTGTCGCCGTTGCCGTCGTGCAGCTGGGGATAGCTGAGTTCGAATTGCCCGGCGAACTTGGTGCCGTCGTCGCTCAGGTCCTGGGTGTCGATCCCGAGCACGGTGAAGGTCTTGCCCCCGTGTTCTTCCTGGAACTTCTCCAGCGCCGGCGCCTCGTCGCGACAGGGGATGCACCAGGAGGCCCAGAAGTTCACCAGCACCCATTGGCCGCGGTATTCCTTCAGCGAGCCGCTGCCCGGTTCGTCGAGTTTGGGCAGGGTGGGGGAGGGGGCCGACTCGCCGACCGCGAGGCGGGCGTTGCCTTTGCTGACGAGGCCGAAGACGAGCAAAGCGACGATGGCCACGGCCACGAGGACGGCGATGACTGAACGGATGCGCACGGGACGTCAGAGACTACGAAAACCGCCTAAGCGCCGGTTCAATGGGTATTCGGGCCGAGCCGCGGGAAGGGATCGGCGATGACCGCGAAGGCCTCGTCGATCAACGCGTAGGGGGCGAGGGCGCCCTCGCTCTCCGACCAGCGGGTCATGGCGGCGTCGAAAGCGCCCAGTGCCGCGGCGACCAGCGCCCCGACCTTGATGTCGTCGTGCCGCATCCCGAGGCGTTCCGCCAGCGCCGCGCCGATCGCCTCCTTCCACTGCTCGAGCCGGTCCAGCTGTGCGGAGCGGAGGGCCGGGGTGCAGCGGATCAGCCGCAGCCGCGCGAGCGCCTCGTCCGGGCTCCGCTGGTAGGTCCTGACCGCGATGTCGAGCACGTGCCGCAGCGCTGTCCAGGCGCTCTCGCCCTCGGGCCGCTCGCGCAGCGCATCAGCCACGTCCGCGCCCCGCTCATCCAGGGCGACGAAGACCGCGTCCTCCTTCGACTCGAAGTAACGGAAAAAGCTCGCCCGCGAGATCCCGGCTGCCTCGGCCACTTCGGTGGCCGTCACCTGGTCGAAACCGCGCTCGGCGAACACTTTGAACGCCACCTCGGCGATCTCGACCCGCAGGCTCTCGCGCGACTTGCTGCGCAGGTCGATCCCCTTGGTCTCGATCGTGGCCATGCCCCATCTTAGGTACTGATCCGGCTCCGGGGGGAACTTTCCGATTTCCCGCTCACGTTTGCGATAAATTCCGCCCCCGATGAACTTGGAACAGAAAATCGGCATCGGCTTCTGGGTGGGCGTCGTTCTCTTCATGCTCTCCCAGATCCTCTTGGTGGTCTTCGCCATCGCCTTCTTCCTCGGCCACTTCGTCTGGCCGCAGTGATGGCCGGGCGGCGCCGCCGCCTTCGCCCTTCCGAACTAGACTTCGCCCCATTGCGGCGGTAGCTCAGTTGGTAGAGCGCAAGCTTCCCAAACGGCCCCTCACGAGGGGCCGTTTTCGTAGGCGCAGAGCCAAAAGAGGGAAGCTTTTGGGCCTCAGATCAGGGCTCCGATTCGACTCTCTCAGGCACGTTTCGACGAGGTTTAGGCAGGTCTGCCTAAACGATCTCAGCGGGGAACGTCTCGACCAAGCCGGAGGGCGACCGCGCCGATCTCAAGCCGCAGTGCGCGGACCTCCCCGAGGATCGACATCAGCAAGTCCTCCGAGATCATGGACCGGATGCTCTCTGCGAGGACGATGGCCGCGTCGAAGTCAAGGATCTCCCCGATCTCCTTGAACCGATTGAGGAAGGCCCAACTGCCTGCCGCGTCTCGGGTCTCCCAGCGGCCGTAGGTCCGCAGATGGACCCCGAGCCGGTCGGCAACATCCTGCTGTGTGAGCCCCGAAGCGAACCTTTCAGCGACCATCCGCTGCCGGATCTCCTCGATGATGTCGGCGGGCAGTGGGAGAGGCTTTGAGCCCTGCGTCATGGACCGGGCGAGGGGCTGAAGCGGTAGCCGCAGGGGGGGCAGGCGTTGGCGGACTTCTCGATGCCCTTCGCACAGTCGGTGCATTTCTTCCGGGTCCGCAAGAAGACCTCCCACGTGACCCAGAGCGCCATGAGGACGGCGACGGCGATCAACGCGATGAGGCCGACGTGGTTGAGCGAAGTCTTCGCCGCCAGGACCAGCCCGGCCAGCAGAGGATTCATGCGGCGCAGACTACAGTCCCAGCGACCGACCAGGTTCCCAATAACATCTCCGACGATCCGCGTTCATCCACCTGGCCGCGCCGCGATCCTGGGGACACCTGAAGCTACGGTTCTGCCGTGCGGTTCGATCTGAGACGCCCCTGTCCGAACTGCCCGTTCAGGAAGGACTGCCAACCCGGCTGGCTCGGTGAGGCCCGCGCAGAGGAGATCGCGGGCGCCCTGCTCGACGGCAATCCCGGCGCCACCTTCGCCTGCCACAGGACCGTCGAGCACGACGACGAAGGCGAGCATGTCCGCCACGAGGACGAACAGATGTGCGCGGGCGCGATGATCCTCGTGGATTCTGTGGGGGCGCCCAATCAGATGTTGCAGGTAGCCGAGCGGTGGGGCCTGCGCGATCCTGCCCAACTAGACCCCGACGCCGTCGAACTGGTCCTGACCACGCGGGAGGGGTTCGTGGCCCGCCACGCGGCCTCTCAGCGTTCTAAGCGGCGTCCTGCGAGCGCATCGTAGGATCGCCCGGTCTCCACGGCTTCACTTCGCCGGGACCTAGCTGCCACGGATGGCGCTTCCCTTCCTCGTGCATCTCGCCCTCAGAGACCGCCAGAGGGCGCTTGCGGGTTTCCTCGCCTACCCACCCGCAGTTGAGGCAGGCGGGCGTGTAGACGGTCCCCTGTTGGCTCGACATCTCCCAGAGTTCAACGACGTGTTGCGGCACGAACAGATGTTCGCACTGCTGTCAAGGCCCGTCGAACTCGAATCGATGCTCGAATGGATTCCACGGCGGGATGCCGTCGAGCAAGACAGCGGGCTCGATTCCGAGGGCGCCCGCGAGCTTGAAAAGAGTCTCCGCCATCATCGTCTGCCTGCCTAGCTCAAACTGAGCGATGGTCTTCCTGTGCAGTCCCGCCCGCTCGCCTAGCTCGCGTTGGCTCAGGCCAGATTTCCTCCTCGCGGCAAGGAGGTTTAAGCCGGAAGCTCTAGCGAACTCTGGATCAGGTGGCTTCGGCATCGTCGGCGCGTCGGGGACTCGGGAGACGGGGGCCGCCCTGTTGGACGACGGCCCCCGGTCCCGGTTCGGCGGGGGCCAAATTCGGATAGCGCCAACCAGGGAAAACCAAAACAGCAAGCGCCCAGGACCCCGCCTTGAGTCATCCTGCGGTGCGCACGGTAGCCACGGCTCGGGCCGAACTCAACTGGTTTATGCACTTCCCAATTCGGAAGGATGAACTAGCAAGATAGGTCGAAATACCGTGTGCGTTCCCATGTGCTTACTCTGCCGCGATGGCGGGAGAACAGTTCAAGGTGAACGACAGAAAACGGGTGGTAGCGGTGGGGAAATCGCTTGCCAGCGATTACCGCGTCAGCATCCTCATCGCCCTGGCAAACGAAGGTGCTGCGAGCGCGACGATCCTCATCAGGCGCGGACACGCAGAGGCGATTGCCCTCTCGAACGTCTCCTACCACCTGACCAAGCTCCTCGAAGCCGGGATCACGGAAGAAGTCCGCAGGCGTGAAGGTCGGGGTTCGACAGAACGCCACTATGACCTCACCGATCTCGGTCGCAAACTGGCGACGATCATCACGGAGATCGGCAGATGAGCGTCCGCGACTACCAGGCCCAATTCCGCGATCCCAAAACGCAGGGGGAGATCATGCTCAGGTTGTTCCTTGAGGAACGCCCTCTGTCGTTCACCGAGCTTGCGAAGCTGATCAAGGTCGAACCGAGCGTGGTGGCGGGCAACTGCGCCGAGCTTCGCAGCAAAGGGTGGATCACCCGCACGGAGTTCGAAGGCCGTAGCCGCATGGAACTGACGGTGCACGGCACCGACGCCGTGCGCCGGATGCACCCCTCGGCCTGAACGGCACGCGCCGGTCCACGCCTCTGGCTGCACGGACCGGCGGGCCAGTCGTCCTATTGAGCCTTCGTGGAAGACGCGCTCGGCGCGGCCTCGGCTACCTCAAAGAGTTTCATGGTCACCCCCTTCCTCGCTATTGGCGCGAGAGATTGAAAGGGATAGACCGCTATCCGGTTACCGACCGCTCTTCTAAAATCTGGCAAAAAGTCGCTTCGTCGGTCGGAATTCGCTTTATGCTTTACCCGCTTCTACTAATACGACAAAGGTGGCGGTAATGGCGATGGTTGTTGATGCGGGTGCCGATGGGAAACGGCAGAGGACGATGTTGGCGGTCGCGGTGGCGCACCCGGTACGCACCAGGTGCTTTGCGATCCTCGGGGAACGCGTTGGAAGCCCGGCGGACATCGCACGCGAGTTGTTCTTGGACGTGAACCAGGTCGCTTACCACATCCGCCAGCTATGCGATTGGGGACTCGTGGAGGAAGTTGACAGCCGTCCGGTACGCGGTGCTGTCGAGCACTTCTATAAAGCGGTTGAATTTGGCGAGTTGAGCGCCGAGGAGGAAGAGACGCAGTTTCCGGCGGAGCGCCGTCAACACGCCGAGACCGTCTTGTCCCTGTTCACCGCCGACGCGGTCCGCTCACTCGACACGGAACTCCTCTATACGCGGACCGATCACTACCTCAACCGCTACACCTATGACGTGGACGAGCAGGCTTGGGCGGAATCCAGGGAGGCCTACAGGGAGTGTTTCGAGAAGATTGACCAGATCAAAAAGTCCGCTGACGCCAGATTGGAGGCGAGGAAGGACGCCGGGGATGGGGAGGCGGGAAAGCCATTCCGAATGATGAGCTTTCTGGGGATGTTCGAGGTCCCGCCGCTGCGTGATCGAAGCACCGGGGAGTAAAGAGGGACGAGGACGCAAGCGCTCGGCGGTGACATCCCGTGCCCCCTGACTTGCTGGCGTGTCGCGCCAGTGGGAGAGCTTGCGGCTACCGGTAACTCGGTAGCGCCAGCCGTCTTACCTCCGGGGGTCGGGACCTTCCGACCGACCTTACTCTAGCGCGGACCCCTTAGAGTACGGTTTTGCTACACTTTAAGAAGTAGACAACTCAGGAGACAGTTCCACTCCGCGCCCTTCAACGCCTCCGCCATCAGGCACTTGGCAACCGAAGTGAGCCAAAGGTAACGATCTGACTCTGAGGATAGCAGTACAGAAGTTCACCACGCCCGTTCACGGGTTCATGAGGTTCCGGCATTCGAAGCTCCAACCGGAACGCGCACATACGAAGTCGAAAGGGTAGGGACTGCCACGGAAGGTCCAGTGAACCGAAACAGGGTTCAAGGAGCAAGAAGTAGAAACTGGCCGGTCACCGGATGAAGACTCAGGTGACCCGAAGGATTGCGCTATCTCGTGTGGATAGGGCTACGTAGGATCAGATCACCCGTGAGGGTGGGGAAGTGGCCGATGAGCATAACCAGGCTTCCCTTGATGTCCTATGGAGTTCCTTCTAGGGACTTCTGCGCCTACTTAGGCGCTCTTGCTCAAACCTCCAGTCTCCTCCGTCGTTGTCTTGATTGATCTCACAACACCCCACAGAAGATGTTGGAAAGATCACACGACACGACACAGAAAATCTCTTCGAGTTCGGATTAGAGGAAAGAAGAGAAGTCCGCTAACATAAGTGTTGCAGTATGTGTGCATGAACCCCAGGTTGTGGTGACCTAACTTCCGAGAGACCTCCTTAGCGGGAGGTCTTTCTCGTTCTAGTCACATCGGACTTAAGCAGAGCTATGCCTTCGGCCACTAGATAGTTCCCGGCCTCTGTTCTCTAATCACCGCAGGACCCATAGTTCTCTTTGTGTCGAGCCCTCATCGTGGAAGCGGTGGGGGCTCGTGTGTCTCTGGGACCTACTAAATCATCGACTACCCAGAAGTAAAGGTTAGAACAAACACAAAGGAGCTAACCAATGGGAAAGTTGATTGATCTGGAAGGCCAGGTGTTCAATCGCCTGACAGTAGAAGCACTGGCACCGAAGCCGTGGAAGACCACCCGAGCCGAATGGGTGTGCGTCTGTGTATGTGGGAACGAAAAAGTAGCCATCGGCCAGAACTTGCTGAGAGGTAGGACGCAATCGTGCGGCTGCTTAAGGCACGATCCTGATGGACATCGGGTTGAGATCGGGGTACACCAGGAGCGTCACGGTCACGCAGTCAGAGGGAAGACCACCCGGACCTACCGTTCGTGGGAGTCGATGAAGCGGCGTTGCCTGAATCCCAATGCCAACACGTTCCAGAACTACGGCGGTCGTGGGATCACCATCGACCAGCGCTGGATCGACAGCTTCGAAGTCTTCCTGCGCGAGATGGGTGAACGCCCGGAAGGGATGACGCTCGACCGGATCGACAACGATAAGGGTTACTCGAAGGAAAACTGCTGTTGGTCCACTCCCCAGCAGCAGATGACGAACACGCGCAGGAGCAAGGGTAAGGGCACAGATGCCTAGCTCGGGAAATCCTCACATCGGTCGGCTCCGTGCTGTCCGTCTAGAGGCCGACAGAGGCTCTGAGGGCGCACGTAAGGTCATCAGACGGAACCGTAGAGGCTCGCTCCTATGTCGCTGGGAGAAGTCCCCAGGATGGCTCAGGTCGGACGTTGACTGAGATTGTCTGCTCCGGGTGTGGAAAGGAGCCTTACTCGACTCTCACCGATAAGTGCCCTCACTGCGGAGCCGAGAACTACGGTCAACCATCGGAGTTGGAGCGGAGGATGAAGGTACTGGACGAGTTGGCTGCGGAGATCGAGGCCAACGAAGATCCGGTGAAGGCAGTCGAACTCGCCTACAGGTTCCGCCAGGTGACCCGCGAACTGCTCGACGCGGCGTAGGCACTAGAAGGATCCACGCGGCGTGGCCGTAATAGCTGAATGACCATCGTCGGACTGATACTCCTCGTCCTGCTCATCATCGTGGTATTTCGGATCTGGTAGTCATATGGCCGGAAACTATCGACGGAGCACGGAGGAAGTGGACCGCGCACTGATCGCCCTGGTTCAGTGCAATGGCAGTGCCATTACGGCCAGAGAGTTACTGTTGCTCGACGGGATTGATATCCCTAAATCGACGCTAGCCCTGTGGCCCACGAGTAAGAAGTTCGGCGCACGGTACGAAGCCATCCTTGCCGAAGAAGCCCCGCGCATCCGTCGCCATGCCGCTCAGCAACAGCGCCAGGTCGCAGAGCGCGCAGCAGGTACGACGATGAAGATCATCGACAAGCTCGACGGCGAGGTTGATGAGATCGAAGCCCGCGATCTACCCGGCGCGGCGAGGAACATGGCCACCGTCAGTGCAATCGCGGTGGACAAGGCGGACGTTCTGGAAGACAAACCGACTCAGCGTGTCCAGATCGATATGGCAGGTACGCTCAAGGAGCTACTCGCCCTCGGCGTACAGGTGGACGTTATCGAGGGCAGCGCAGAGGAGATACCCGCACCGGCACTGACGCAAGGTGAGGACACCAACGAAAGGAAAAATATAGGTAGTTAATGAGTTTCAATAATGCACCGACCCGCTCGTCTCTTGCAAAGAACGGAGCGGGCAAACTCACCGTCAAAGCGACCTCCCAGGTTCTGGTTCTGGACAACCCGGACCGCGTGGGGATCTATGTTGACAATCCATCGACCAGCGAAGTGTGGCTGGCGCTGGGAGAAACCGCAACAGCATCGGCTGGGATCTGGCTCAAGAAAGAAGTCGGGTCCAAGTTCATCACCGGCTACTCCGGTCCCATCTCCTGCATCACGACGACGGGCGAATCGAACGTACCCATCGCCTTCGCGGAGATTTAGGCGATGGCGTTCGTACCTCAAAACGAGGGGTTGAACAAGCTGGGTGAAGCCGGACTACCGGCTACCTGCACGTTCGACCTCTCCACCAAAACCGCCACCGAAATCGGGGCATCCGGGACCTTCGCAGGAGGATTCGGCAAAGCCACAGGGACCAGCTATGCGGCGAAAACTCAGGCTCGACCGACGCCGACCTCAGGCGTGTTCACCTTCACCCAGATGGAATGGAAAACCGAAACCGCAACGGACTGGCCCTCCGGGGTGAAATCCGTCGTCATGCGCAACGGGGAAACCAATCTCGTCTGTGCGTGGGACCTGGAATCGAGCCGGGCGATGAACGCCAAAAACACCGTCCTTAAGTTCACGCCGACCCTGACCCTCTAGCGTGAGTGCGTACCGGACCAAAGTCGAAGGAACCTCCGGCATCCTTAACTACTGGCCGTTGGCGCTGAACTCGGGTACTGCCGCCAAAGGTGCAGCAGCCACGACGCTGACCAACACCGGCTCTGTCGCGGCCAACAGCGGGCCGCTGGAAAAAGGCGACGAAGGGGCGACCTCCTTCAACGGCACCACTGCCTTCGGGCAGACCGCCGAAGTCGGCCTCGAAGCCGCGACGGTGACGGTCGAGTTCTGGCTCTACTGGACCACGAACGGCACCAACGACGACTTCGCGATGGAGTACGGGACCAACGCGAACTCGGTAACCGGCTTCAACTTCGACTGGAACAACTCGACCAGCGGCGAGACGAACGCGGTCTCGGTCAAGACCACCTATGGCACGTCGATCAACGCGCGGCGCTACACCTTCCCGCGCCCCACCGCAGCCGCCTGGCATCATGTCGTCGCGGTGTTCACTGCGGCGGCCGTCCCGGTGATCTACGTGGACGGGGTCCAGCAGACCATCACGAACCGCGAAGTCGCCAATACCCAGACCGGCAACTTTGGTAAAGCTAAACTGAACCTGATGGCCCGCAACGCGGCTTCCCTGTTCGGGGAAGGTCGGATGGCCCACGTCGCCCTCTTCGAAGGGGAACTCTCCAAAGCCACTGTCGAAGCTCACTACGCAGCGCGCAAAGAAGAAGAAGGTGGGGGCGAAACGGTCTATACCGAAACCGTCTCGGGTACCATCTCCATCTCCGGTGCGATGAGTGAACTGAACGAGGCTCAGGAAGCCGTCTCCGGCGTTCTGACGCCCTCCGGGGCATCGTCCGAGGCATTGGAAGCAGACGAGGTAATAAACGGCACGTTGGCTCTCACGGGCTCGGTGGTGGAAGAAGCCGAAGCCTCGGAGACGGTTGGCGGTTCGTTTGCCGTCGAAGGCAGCATGATCGAAGCCTTGGAGTACCCCGAAGTCGTCGCCGGTGAAGTCGTCCTGTCGGGGACGGTCGAGGAAATCCTCGAGATCTCGGAGGCCCCCACCGGAAACATCGAAGTTACAGGGACCGCCTCGGAAGTGTTGGAACTGCTCGAAGCCCTCGGCGGCTCAATGCTGCTGATCGGGACGAAATCGGAGACTTTCGAAACGGAAGAAGGAGAAGAAGGTAAGGCCACTTACATGATCGAACCCGTAGGGATGCACCATCGCACGAGCGAGACTCCTTCGGCGCCTGAACTATCCCTGTTCGCAAGGTTCCGCAACCTCTTCTCCCGTACTCCCCGTGGGTAGCTGATTGGACCTCGATACTCGGGGCACCCGGTAGGATGGGCCTTGGGCAAGGCGTTCCGACTAGGTTGGCCTTCGCCAAGTGGCCGGTGACGGGCTCCAACTCGTCCCGGCCGCGCCCTACTTCAGGTCTTGCCGTGGTGGCTGACGTGCTTGACCGCGATTTTTTCAGGGTGACCGTGACGGACTAGCTCGACCGGCTCGTCTTCCTCCTCCCAGTTGTCCGGGTCCAATGCCCGCTCTCTGGCATCCGTCGCGTTCTCGGCCAGGAGCGTCACACTGCGCCGCACGGTGTAATCGACTTCGGCTCTGTACATGGTTGGCATTGGGGAATCCTAGTCGCCCTGAGCGGGTCAACCCACGAAAAAGCCCCCGCCGTTGGCGGAGGCTAGATCGGACTGGGTCTTCCCCCAGGAAATATGCTCGCTCGACTACATCGGCTCAATCGGCATCGACGGCTCCCGCCATCCTAGTTGGTCACGGTCAGCGTCCGCACATCCCGGTCATCGAAGGACCGCCCAGACGCTGTTCGTCAAGTGCGTCGAACCAGTCCTGTTCTTCGACCATCTCCTCAGTCGCCATCGCGTTCAGGCGAGCCACGTCCGCGTGGGTAAGACCCTCACGTAGCTCTTTGGCGTCGAGACGTTCACGCTCCTGCCGCCTTGCCTGCATCCGGTCGCTGTTCACGAGGTCACCTCTTTCGGCTCTGGCAGCGTGAGCGCGTCCGAGATCTCAACCAGTTCGTCGGAGAGATAGGTGTGAGTCGAGCCGTCATGGCAGCGAATCTCGGTGATGCCGTTGCGACCGTTGAAGGTCTCTTTCACCGCAGAGGCTCCGTTGCCGTGGATGAGGATGTCTCGACGGCTCACGAACCGAGCTTTGTAGAACTCGGTCACGAGGTCACCACGGGGTTACTGCCCTCCACTCCCACGATGCCGGTCAGCGGCCCTAGGTAGCGCTCACCGTCGCTGAACTGCTCCCGGCGAGTGAACGCGAGGCCCATACGCTTGAGGTTCAAGGCATCGAAGACGACGACGCTCTCGATATGGCCATCGGCCATGACATGGGTGTATCGGGTGTTCTCGAAGGTCTTCCATTCCTTTCCGAGCCAACCCCTGATCTTCCGCTCGATTGCTCCCGACTCTTTCGCGCTCAGGTCCATGTCGGCCATTCTACGCTGCCTGCTCGCGGATTTGGTAAATCCTCTGGCGACTCACTCCCATCGACCGGGCGATCATCGACATGGCGACCTCACCCGAGCCGACCAGTCGAGCAAGGTCGTTATCGAATGCCTCACGGTCTCTCTCAAGCCTCCTACGGCGCCTGACCAGGTCCGCGAGTGCATCCGCACCCTGAAGAACTACAGGGGCCTTAGAACGGCTCATACGCGCTCTGGCCTCACTTATTAGCTGGTTGTCGTCCAGCGGGGCGAGTCCCGAACGCTCACGAATCTCACAACTCAGCGCCATGACACGGTCATGGGCGGCCAGGGCATCGGCCAACTGACCCTTGTTCATCTTCGCCATAGGACGATTACGGTCCCGGTTGACTTTCAGTACGAATCCTCTGCTTGGCATCTCACCACTCCAATGGTTTGACGTTGACTAGGTTGGTACTGCGGTACTGCAACGGGCGCCGGGGATTCGAACCCCGGCCTGGACCAATCGCCCTAGACGAACTCGCGAAGGTAGCTCGGCACCTTCAAGCCGGTAACGGCCTCGATGTCCACCAACTCGTCAGGCCGGAGCGGGCAGCTTCCCCAGCCGTTCGACAGGACGACGCGCCCCAGTTCATCGGCGCCGATGTTGTCGATACGCCGGAAATGCTGCGACTCGGGGAGTCGTACGGAGAACCCCTCCTGCACTTCATCGGCCCTGATAACGGTGTGCTCTGCGCTCATCGTCACGCCTCCTAGTTCTGCGTTCCGAAGTCCTGCGACTGCGGCACTCCCAGAGGCGCGAGGATCGCGGGCACCGTGCGCCTGAGGGACGTGGCCAGATCGCTCGCGATGTCTTCTGCCGTGAGTTCACGGGTGTTCTGCAAGGCTGCATAGTCGCTTGCGTACTCGGTCAACAGGTCTAGTAGCTGATTGGCTTTCGTGTCGTCCATGCTCGAAACCTCCCCGCTCGTGTGATCTAGTGGAATTGTACTTCGGTACCGCAGACGACGGCCGGGGAATCGAACCCCGACAGGCTCCAAGCCGTCGCGGATGATCAGACCGGCATGAACACGTGTCCGTCCTGCTCCCAATACCCATCGTGTTCGTAGGTCGTCGCGACCTTGTCCCAGTCGATGTAGGACAGAACCTCGTCGTTCAGCGACTCGCCCATCGTCTCCGGCCAAACCTCTTCGGCGTACTCCCGTAGCGGGGATCCCATCAACGCCCCGTCCCACTGACCGCAGTAAGCGCCTTCGAAGGTCTCAACCAGTTCGCTTACCTCTTCGGACTCGGCCCAGGTCGGCTCACCCTCGCAGTAGAAGCGGAAGGCCTCTCCGTGCTCCGTCAGTGCCTCTGCAAGCGCCGCGACGCGGTCAAGCGGAGTGTATTCCCCGATCATGTCTCCGAAACCCTCATTGTCCATAAGGGCGAACTCCTCGCCCCCTCCAAGCTCCAGCACCCGCTTGGCGGCCTCTTGAAGTACGTCTAGATCGTCGGCGTCGGTCCACTCACCGACGAGCCTTCCATTGTTGTACGCATGAAGCGAGCCGATCCACACTCGTGGGGTCTCATTCTCGTTACACATCGTGGACTCCAATCCGTGATGTAGTGACTAGGTTGATTCCGAGCCCTGCGGCTCGACCAGGACCAACGCCGAAGGCTGGTCCAAGTCGAATCGCTCGGGCTAGATGCGGAAATAGTCCTTCAGTGCCTCAGGACCGTCACCGCCGACGCTGTCGGGCTTGTTGTCCTCGTCGGGATCGTCTTCGTACGTGTCGATCCGCAGAGCCGGGACCGGCACGTTGTATTCGCTCCCGTCGTCCCAGAGGACTCGAACACTCCAACCCTTCGACCCCGCGTAGAACTGAGTGCGATCACCACGACCGAACTCGTCACACTGCGCGACGCCTTTGCTACCTGACGCCTTGCTGATCAGCCGGTCGCCCTTGCGGATCGGTCGAAGCTCGCCCTCGTCAACCCCCTCACCCCCTAACGACGCGTTGAACTTCAGCGCCGCGTCCGGATCGTCCCGAGCCATCGCCCGGACGAACTCACGGATACCCGCCCAATCAGGCTCGATACTCACCACCCGACGCGAGAGGAGTTCGAGCTTGACCCCGCAGCCCATATCGACCCCGATAGGGCCGAACTCTTGGAAGTGCGCCGCCAGATCGTCCACGTCGCTGAACGGGATACCCGCTCCGCCCGTGGCATCGATCAGCGCATCGCAGGCCTTGCCCAGATCATCGAACGGCTCCGTCTTCGTGACTTCGCCCTTCGTCACCGTGACGAGTCTGTACTGAGTACGAACTTCATCGCTCATATCTGACTCCAATCAGATAGTGCATTGACTAGGTTGGCGACCATAAGAGCACACATCACACTCACGTGTCAAGTTGAATTGGCAAAGCCGACCCACACCATTCACCAAATCGCCCCGATATCACCCATAGGAATACATGCAGCAACTCGTCACAACGCCGCAGATGGTCTCTCAGAGCGTCGTGAACACCCATTGGCATTCCTGGTCACCACATAGCCCGCCGTTGTCCCGTGTCGGTGAACCCCAGCGGTCCGGCCATTGGTACAGGACCAGCCTCACTGAAGATGACAAACGCGCCCGTGATGTCAGACATCCTAATCCGTGATGTCAAGCATCCTTGCTTCGATCAACTGCTCAGCAGGCTGACGTACGCCTGACAAGCAATCCCAGTGCTCATGCCGATATAGCCTTCCTTGGCTCTGCCTCTGTGCTGCGCCTGCCTATTGCAGTGCCAATACTCATGGTCAATGGCGATGGTCACCCACCTGAAACCCCTTCTCCATCCCTGAGCCCAGGCATGGGGGGCGGGGGAGTACGCCAGCCTGACGACGCGGCTCATATATTAATTACCCCTAGAAGGGACATTTTCCCCAGTAACGGGTTTGTAATGACAAACAGATGTCACTACGAACGAAAGGCCCCATATGGACAGTGAGCAGTTCGCAGCAAATGAGCAGGCAGTAATCGGGGCGATGGTCAAGATCGCCACCACCCCTGGTCACCCGGAGCAGTCTTACGCAGGCAGTCTTGTACTCAACTACCTCAGCATGAACCCGGTGGACTCAGATGAGTAGCGACGACGGTACGACCCGGATCGGCTCAGTCGCCATTGCCGATGCTTTCGTGCTCGGCATCAACACGCTCTCCGAGATCGCCAGGGATGAGTCCGTGGCAAGCGACACGCGAGTCCATGCGGCTTACATCCTGGTCTCCGAGTTGAAGGGCAAGCCCCATGGGTAAGCGCAAGAAGGACGACAGGACCGACCTTGAGGTAGTTGCATCGGCCTTCGAAGCCGCCATCGAGAAGATCAGCGCCGCTCTGAACGAGGCAGCGGAGAAGATCGCGCCCCTCGTGGTGGAGGATGAGCCCGAGGAGGAGTCGTAGCCATGTGGGAGATCCTTCCCTACAGCGCGGGTGACAAGAGCATCATGCTCAAGGGTCCCAGCGACGGGTTCTACCCGCAGATCCTCTACGTGGACTTCGATGATGTCTACCACCCGGAGGTCGAGCGACGCCTACCGCTGATGGTGGAGGCGTTGAACTCCCTGGGGCTCGTGCCTCCTACCCCGGCCCAGATGGAGGACGATATGGATGAACCGGAGTGAGTTCTTCCAGCTAAGGCTTACTCCCGAGGAAAAGGTTCTCCTCAGTCGCCTTGCACAGGAACGGGAGATGTCGGTAGCGAAGATGATCCGCCAGGAGTTCGGCTTGGCCCTCAATACCCCCGTAGAGGTACGTGAGAGCCCTCCTGAGCCTCCTGCTCCGGTTACCCCAGTAAATCCCCCGGAACCGCCGGTTAATCCCGTAGAGGCTCCCGCAGATCCCCATCTGGCCGATATCGCCAGGCGCCTCGGAATCTGATGAACAAAATCGGCAACAACGTCAATACCAACATCGGTCGCCAGCTATCCCGCAGGGTACGTCAGGGCGACATCACATCCGAGCAGGCCAATCGTACTGCTCGCCAGCGTGTGACCCTCGCGCTGATCTACGGACCCGACTGGCGTACCAAAGTCTTCGGTGAAGGCGGGGCCAGAGCACTCGGCGCTCCCAAGGCCAAAGCCAAGAGGACCAAAGCTCTACAGCGGGCCACGACCATCCTGAACGGCAACGGAGGGACCGAAGCCAAAGGGAAGCGTTACCTGAATGGCTAGCTGGATCAAGGGCGCCCTCGGCAGACGGGGAGCCCTCCATGAAGACCTTCATGTCCCGCTGGGCGACAAGATCCCCCGGTACCTCCTGCTGGATGCCGCCAAACGAAACGATGTGGTAGGCAAGCGGGCTCGACTGGTACTCACCCTTGAGGGGTTCCACAAGAAGGCCAGTCCCGTCAAGAGGAAGAAGGCGAAGCGTGCGTAACCCGACCTTCGCCAAGCGAACCGCGCTGAAGCCAGCGAAGGTACGTCCCATCACCAACGAACGTCGCTATCTGTCGTCTCCTGTTGCCTACGTGGCGAAAGAGGGCGAAAACCGTGATCTCAAGGAACACGAACAGATCAGGGGCATCAGCGGAGAGCGGGGACGCGCTGCGCAGTTGGAAGAAAAGGTGCGGCTGGAAGAACAGAGAAAGCGCCAGAAGGAACGGGCAGAACGTCTCCGCGCCGCAAAATGGATGTCTGAACACGGCGAGCGCGGCGGCACCGGAGTAGTCAAGGGTCCCGGAGCCCACTACGAGACTTAATGTATGGACAGACCGGCCCCAGGAAGGGCAATCGAGCATCGACCATCGCCGTCCCCGGCTCCAAGGGGAACTCTCGTCCTACCCGCCAGCGCGGGGGAGGGGGCAACAAGGCAGCCGGTTCCGTCGAACCCGCTGCCGCCAACACTCCTACGGTAAGCGTCTCCGACGAAGGTGTCGTTACCACGACAGCCGGGTCTGATGCTGCCGCAGTAGCCGCCCAGCGTGCCTCCGAACGTCGTGTGGCGAAGGCCAGGCGACAGGCGAGAGCTCAACGCACCAAGGAAGCCCAACAGCGCGCCGTTGTCTCTACGTCCCGCAGGAACACCGTTGCCAGGAAGCGTAGCGGGGAAGCGATCGATAAGCGGCTGAAGGCCACCGAAGAAGCCCTGACGAAGAAACCCGTCACGGTGCAGCAGTTTGCGGAAGATGTACACGCCGCCAGGGTGAAGGGTGTTCCGGTCGATAGGGCCATCGCCAACACCAAGAGCCGGGACTACCTCGCGACTGACATCCCGGCATCCACTGCCATCATCTCCTCGAAGGGTAAGGCCAAGGCCCCGCCGAATCCTGATCTGAAAGGTACGGCTGCCGAACGGAAAGCCGCTCGCGCCAACGTACACAAGGCGAAGAGGATCGTCGCCAAGTCCTCGCCGGACCTGTCGGGACTCACTCCTGCCCAGCAGGAGATCGCCAGGCTCGACCGCAAGGCCCATAAGAAGTACCCGGACGTCCCGGTGAGCGTCCTGATGGGCGACACCGAACAGGAGAGCAACTTCGACCCCGGAGCCGAATCGAGCGCAGGCGCCTTCGGGGCCACGCAGTTCATCCCCTCGACCGCTGCCGAGTATGGAGTACAGAAGGGCACCGGCAAGAAGGAAGTTCGCTCCCAGGTCTTCGGCCAGGCCCACCTTCTCTCCGACAGCACGAAGCAGTACGGCTCCACGAAGGAAGCCCTCGGGCACTACTACGGCGATCCTTCGGCTTCCTATTCAGGCGAAGTGCTGGCAAAAGCCCAGAAGTACACCTTCCTCGACAAAGCTGGCAACCCGCAGGCCATCAAGAACTACAAGGCGGCGGTGAAGGAAGCCAAGGAACTCGGCCTCAAGGTCTCCGCGCGTAACACCATCTCGGCCGGGCCTCCCCCCAAGACGGTGGTCACCAAGTTCCGCCAGATCAGACACGCGGCCAACGAACTCGAATCCAAGGGACTCCCGTACTCATGGGGCGGAGGCCACGATCCCAACTTTTCTCCCGGCGGAGAAGGGGAGAACGGCGGTCCTGGTTATGACTGCTCGGGAGCCGTCTCCTTCGTCCTTCACCAGGCCGGGGTCCTCAAGGAACCCCTTACCTCCGGCAACATGGGCTCCGTACTTGCCCCTGGTCCCGGCGCCGTCACCGTCTTCTACAACGCCGGTCACACCTTCATGAAGATCGGAAACGAGTACTGGGGAACCAGTGTAGGAGACAGCGGCTCGGGCGGTATCGGTCGTCACCCTGCACCCTCGGCCGATTATCTGGCGCAGTACAGCGTCGGACACGTACCAGGGCTCGGCCGCAAGCAGGGCCTACAGCTTGGCTTCAAGCCCGGCAGCTTCACGTCTTCGGCTGGCAACTTCGAAGCATTCCCCGGTATGAGCCTTTCCGAAGGCGGATCGACGGCGACCATCGACCAGGGCAAGGGAACAACGAAGGTCAAGGCCGGTCCCTCCAAGATGCCCATCGTCCTCACTCCGATGCAGCACTACAACCGCACCGAGCGCAAACTGAAGGCTCTCGGCGTCGGGGCGAAGAAGACGAAAGAGGAACCGAGCGAAACCCTTCAGGCACTTGAAGCCAAATATGGCGTGACTACCGGATGAGGAAGTTCATAGTTCCGGCTCACCTAGCTGGCGATCCCCGCGTACAGGAACTCCTCGCGGACATCGAGCAGGGCGGTCAGGAGAATCCCCTCACTCTCTACAACAATCCTGATCTTCCGGGGAAGTACCACCAGAAGCAGTTGGAATTCAACCTGCATCAGGCCCCGGTGTTGGGCATCAAGGCCCTGATCGCGGGCAATCGAAGCGGCAAGACATACTGTTGCTGCGCCGACGACGTAATTCAACTGGTAAGTCGCGAGTTCGTTCCCGCCCATCTCCTCCCGGCGAAGAAGTTCGAGGGTCCCTGTCACATCTGGGTCGGCGCCCCGAAGCTCTCAAAGCATGCGGACACGATTGTTCCACTCTTCCGCAAGCTGATCCCCAAGGCCGAACTGATCAACGAAAGCTTCGATAAGTCCTACTCGGCCCAGGAACGTGTGATCCGGCTCAACTCGGGTTCCACCATCGGCCTGAAGACGTACGACCAGGACACTGACGCTTGGGCTTCCGCTGCCGTACATCGCATTCACTGGGACGAGGAGCCGAACAACGCTCGCGGTCGCATCCTGCGCTCCGAGGCTCGTGGCCGTCTGGTCTCCACCGGAGGGGACGAGATCTTGGGTATGACGCCGATCCTCGGAATCTCCACTTGGGCCAACGAAGAAGTGTACGAACGGCGTCACGAGGAAGACGTGTTCGTAATGGGGATGAGCATGGGGGACAACCCCTGGAACTCCCCTCAGGCGATCAAGGCATTCCTCACCGGCCTCACGGATGAGGAGCGTCGCGCACGAGAGCACGGCGAATTCGTCCACTTCGGCGGCGTCTTCTTCCCTGAATTCAAGACCAGCCTCCACGAGGTCGAGCCTCCCAAGCCCGAGGCCATCGCCTCGCAGGAAATCGTCGTCTCCATCGACCCCGGGCTCGTACACACCGCCGTCACGTGGAGCGCGTGGGATTCGGACAACGCGGGCATCGTCTTTGCCGAGCACTTCCCGGACACCACCAACGTCCCGGACATCGCCAAGGCGATCAAGGCGATGAATCGGCAGTGGGGGCTGAAGAGCGAACCTCAGTACGTCATCGATCCTTCCTACAGGAACCTCACCACGGCGATCCACGCCGACGCCGTACAGGCGAACTATGCACGTGAGGGGATCTATGTGGCCCCTGGCAACAACGACCGTCGCTCGGGAATCATGGAGATCTGGAAGCGCCTTCAGGCTAAGGACGCTGAGGGTAAGCCACACCCGACCCTTTTGTTTTCAAGGGATTGCCCCAACTTAACTAAACAGATGAGCCGATACCGCCGCAATCCTGATGCATCAGATGAATGGCAGGCGGTACCTCAGGATGCTCATACGCGCTTCGATCTCGTGGACTCCATGAGATATGGGGTCATGACCCGTACGTGGATGATCCCGGAGGCTCCAGAACATCGCCCAACGTTCGAATACGGGGTCGAGCCCGCGTTCAACCCCGAAGACTTTCAATCAGATGCTCCTCCCTTGGGCGAGTGGAGCTAAGGAGAACTTCTCGCAATGCCAATCGGATCAGACCCGCAGATCGTCAACGAGGCCAGGAATCAGCCTGGTACATGCCTCGCCACCGGAGACACGGAGGGACCCTTCATCGACGTTGGTACTCGTACGATGTTCCGTGGTCCCTATAACTACATCTCGGTCGCTTGGTTCGAAGACCAGGCCACCAAGCTTCTCGGCATGATCCCCAAGGCAGTCGTGGTCGAAGAGTTCGCCAAGCTCACAGATGAGATCGCGGAGAAGGATGCGCGGATCGCAGAGCTTGAACGGCTCGAGGATGTCGTCGCGGCAGCCGAGTCCGTGGTCGGCCAGAACAGCTAGGACCGTTGCTGAATCGTCCCGCTAGCACTGATCGCCGTCGGCGTCTTCGTACTACTGCTCTGGCGTGATCGTCAGTTCGACCAGGAGCGTAATGCCTTCGCGGCGGAGCGTAGCGCATGGGTAGCTGAGCGTAGGGATCTGAACAACAGGATTCAGGTACCGGAGGCGGCTCCCTTCATTCCTACGGAGCAGGCCGGACAGCAGCCCGACGATCTCCCGATCCTCGATGAGTCCGAGTTCCACAGCACCGCCGAACTTGAACGGGCTCGTAGGGAGTTGGCCGAAGTCGGGTACGAAGAAGGACCGGCACTATGAGTGAACAGTCGGTAAGCCTGCCCGCGAAGGTCGCGGCTGCGGTGAAATCAATCACATCTTCCGAAATGAAGGTCCCGGCCACCATCGACGCCCGTATCAGGCGCGGTAAGGCTGCAATGGCCGAAGGCGCCCCCAAGCGTAACGAATGTCTCCACTTCGCCAAGGGCGAGCAGTACAAGTGGATCGACTCCAAGAACGTACTGCGCGATCAGTCCACCGTCTCCAGCTATGAGCTTCGTGGCGGGAAGGCACGTCATCGTGTGCGGACGGTCCGAAACTACATTTTCGACGTTGTCGAGTCGGAGGTAGCAGCGGCGACCCAGAAAGTCCCCGGCTACGAAATCACCCCTACGTCCAACGACCCAAAGCGCATCTCAGCCGCACGCCTCTCCCGCAAGGTCTGCAACTACGGCTATGAGCAGTGGAATATCCGCAAGTCTGTTGAACGTGTCATCCGATACTCGGTCGTCGCTGACGAAGGATTCGCGTGGCCCTACTTCGACTCCAACGTAGGTCCGTACTTTCAGGTCCCGCTCGAAGACGAGAACGGCCCCACCGGGGAGTACAAGACGGTCGGCCAGGGCGAGATCAAGGTCCGGGTCTACGGTCCCAATGAAGTCTTCTGGGAGCCCGGCCTTACCTTCGATGAGTCCCGCTGGCACGGGATCGTCCAGGCCCGCGACATGGATGAGGTCATGGAATGCGACGGCTACGTCGGCGGCGCCCTGGTCCCTGACGGCCAGCAGGCCGAAACGTCCGACCCTGACACGACGCAGGAACGTCTCGTGCTCGTCACGGAGTACCTAGAGCGCCCGACGCGGAATTCCCCCAACGGCAGATGGCTGACGATGGCGAACGGCCGCATCATCGTGCCTGAGCGTCCCTACCCCTGCATGGACGGGGAAGGGAAGATCCTCGATGAGCCGGTTCTGCTTGAGCTTCACTATTCCGAAGACCCGGACTCAGATCGGAACTCGGGAATCGTACGACACCTGGTCGATCCTCAGCGCCAGTTGAACCATGCGGTGTCCAAGATCGCGGAGTGGGTCGCCCTGATGCTGAACCCGCAGATGATCGTCCAGAACGGCACAGTCCTCTCCGGCAAGCTCAACGACGTACCCGGAGCGATCATCCGTACTGCGGGCGGCGAAGTCACGGTCAAACCAGTCCCGCCGATCCCGGTCGAGCTTTTCAGGCAGAAGGAAGAGGCGATCCTTGACATCCAGAGGATCGCCGCTCAGAACGACATCCCGTCCGGTGTCGAATCCGGCTCGGCAATCCAGTACCTATTGGAAAAGGACGCTTCCCGCCGAGCGGGCTTCTACAACAACCTTGCACAGTTCCACTCTCGCCTTGCGCGCCACTGTCTCTACCTCGTTCAACGCCACTACACCGAGCCCCGTTTGTTGAAGGTGAAAGGTGCGGAGGGTATCGAGGTCATCTCGGACTTCCTCGGCGCCCAGCTTCTCGGGGAAATGGACGTACGTGTGCAGGCCGGATCGCTCGAACCTCGCACCCTCGCCAACATCGAAGTCAAGATCATGGGCTACGCCGAACGCGGATGGATCGCCCCGCACGAGGCGATGGCTGCGATCAACGCCGGTACCGCCGAAGAGTTGGACGCGAGCTACGAAAAGGACATCGCCCGAGCAAACCTCATAATTCAGAAGGTTAGGGAAGGTCCCGAAGTCCTCTTCGCGACCCCTGCGCGCCGACCCTTCTTCGGGGAGGACCCCGGCACCGAAGAAGTCGTGAACGAAGCCACTGGCGAAGTGGAACAGGTTCAGCGCGAACAGATTCCCGGTTGGATGCCTCGTCCCTTCGACAACATCCCGGTCCAGAAGGATGTCATCGCGGACTGGATGAAAGGTACGGAATACGACGAACTCAGTCCACCGCAGCAGGAGGCACTGAACACCGTCTACGACGCCTTCCTTCAGATCGAAGCCAAGCACCAGGCTGAAGAAGCGCGAGCCCAGTCCGAATCAGCCGAAGCCCAGGGCATGCACAACGCGGCGAAACCCCAGGTGGCCAAGCCTCTCCCGAGCCAGGCGCCCATCGGCGGCGAAGCCTAGAGCAAGAAAACTTACGTTCCCGCGCAGGGAACTAGTGGAACACCTTTTAGGCGGTTCCACACCAAAGACTGGGAAATCGCCCAAGCGACCTCAGATGACCGAATGTTGGAAAGCCCTTTCCGTGGCCCTGACATCCAAGGAGCAGTAACACTGAATGCCAATCGAGGCAAATCCAGATGTACCAGAGGTAGATCCTCAGCTTGATCCCGCGACCTTCGACACAGGGGAAATCGCAGAGTCACCGCAGGACAACACGCCGAGCCCAGATTGGCAGGCGCAGTACGAGAAGTTGCGACCCGAGGCAGACCGCCGCGCAAGCATTCTCAGTGCCATTGAAGGACGAGATGGTCCCGAGGCACAGGCTCAAGCCCTCGCGCAGTACGCGCAGATTGAGCTACAGGGGGACGACCCGGACCCCGTAGTTGAGGACGACACCTTCAACTGGACTGACCCTAGCGAGGAAGTTGCTCAGCTAAGGCAGGAGTTGGAAGCCGAGAAAGCGACTGCCGCGCAGCAGCAGGAAATGGCTCAGGAGGCTGAGTACGTCCAGCAGACCGTCGCAGGGCTAGAGGCTCAGGCGAACATGGAGCTAACCGACGACGAGTACGAGTTGGTTGTCAACTACGGACTTTCCCATCGAGACTCATTCGATGGCAGGCCGGACCTAGAGGGTGGCCTTAACGCCCTCATGGCTTCGCAGAAAGCAGCACAGAAAAGGTACCTCGCCTCCAAGCAGTCGGTGCAGGTACCAACTGGTTCCACGGGTGAACCGGCAATCGACTATCGGGACAAGGACTCAAGGCTGAAGGTAGCCCAGGAAGTCTTCGACGCCAACATGGCGAAACAGTCCCAGAACTAACATTCACGGAAAGGTGATGATGCCGCTAAATGGCAGCAACTCAGTCGTCGCTAGAAGCGGCACTAGATGTAATCTGGACCTCACGTAGGTTCAAGGAGCAGTTGTTCGAAGAAAACCGCTTCCTCGACAAATTGAAGAAGACGGAAAAGTTCACGCAGGGTAAAGAAGCCCGCGTCCCCGTACACACTCGCCGCAACGGAGGCTTCGTGTCTCTTCCGGCCGGTGGAGGAACCCTGAACGCCGCTGGGCAGCAGGGCTACAACCAGGCCAACTTCAAGTTGACACACCACCACCAGCAGGTTGCGATCCAGGGAGACGTACTGGATGTCACCGAAGACAAGCAGGGCTCAATCGTCTCTGCTGCCGACGAGGAGATCACTCGCGCCCTAAACGATATGAACCGTCAGTTCACCCGTATGTCCTACGGAAATGGTGACGCTCTTATCGCCCAGTGCCGTACCTCTTCCTCCAACAACCTTGACCTCAACCTGGTCTCGGGCAAGATCGCCATCGAACGAGGTTGGCTCTTCGAGGGTCAGCCTATCGATGTTGGTACGGCCACTGAAGACCACGTGATCGTCAATGGCGGAACCATCACCGCGATTGACGAAGCCAACACGGCTCTCACGCTCTCTTCCGGAAACGTGACCACTGAGGGTACAACTCACTTCGTATCGCAGCACGGTGCTCGTGCCGGTGAAGTCTCCAACGAGATGAACGGGCTTCGGAACATCATCTCCGAATCCTCCACTCTCGGTGGTCTCAGCCCCGCATCCGAGCGCCAGTGGAAGGCGTCAGTTGACAGCACGACCACGACGATCTCCATCGGTGCCCTACTGACGGCTCAGCGAAAAATCCGCCAGCGTCAGGGTAAATCGCCCACCTTCTTCCTTACCGGGTTGAAGCAGCAGCAGAGGTTCTACGAACTGATCGAGCAGCAGGTTGTGTTCGGTTCGGACAAGGGACTTGAAGCCGGTGGCGACGAAACCGCCAAGTGGAACGGCATGGAAATCTTCGGAGATCCTGACTGCCCGGACGAACTCCTCGCGATGGGTCACTGGGAACACTTCTTCATGGTTCAGCAGGACGATCCCTACTGGCAGAACAAGCACACCGGAGGCGAAAAGCTCGCCTGGATTCAGACCACTGACTCCTACGGTGGCAAATTGACGTGGCGGGCCAACATCGCGGTTGACCGTCGCAACGACCTCTTCCTCTTCACGGCACTTACCTAAGAGGAACTTACTGAACGGACGGCGCCCTTGGGGGAGACCTTGGGGCGCTGGATGTCAGGGAAAGGCTTGAATGGCAGTAACAGCAACTAACGCATTGCAGGTCGCCTACCGGATCGTCGGCAATCAGAAGAAAACAGTCTTCAACGTCGCCTTCGACTCCTCCTACGAATCCGAAGGTGAGCCGCTCACCCGCGCTCAGCTAGGGCTCAACAGCATCGAGTATTCCGATGTGACGATCCTTGCCGGATCGGAATCCGAAGAATTCCCCGTATCGAGTGGCACGTACGACCCGGTCGCACAGAAGATCCACCTTCAGAACGGAAAAACCTCGAAAGAGGTTGCGTCCACGAAAAACGTGGAAAAAGTGGTCGCTCGGGTGGAGAGCTACGGGAACTAGATGCACAACGATGACGAGAGGGCGCTCGGAGAACTCCGGGCGCTCTACCGCAACGAAGACTTCATTGATCGTCTCTCCAACTGGGGTGGTCCTCTAGAAGCGGAACTCGTCTCGGCATTCGGCCCGGAGATGGAAGTAGTCCGTCTCCGCAGTGACTACGCCGTAGAGGGGATGCCCATCGGCGCCGTCCCCGGAGCATGGCACGTGCGCAGGACCAACCCTGAGCCAGAGCTACCCACGTACATGCCTATCGTCGGCCCCGAAGGTACCTACCGCGAGCCTGACAGCCGTGTGGTGGGGGAACTCGCCAAGCGCGATCTACGCCGCCCAGGGGTAAGGGAGGCATTCCTCAACGAGAGCCGCATCGATTCGCCCCACAAGGCCGCAGAGCGCGCTCTCGCCAAGGAGCAACGCCGTGACATCCTGAGGGAAGACTTCAGGGCCGCGAAGCGTGTCCGTGGTGATGGCGGACTTACCAAGAACTTCTCCGCGAAAGGCTCCTAGCCATGAGCCGCGTCCCACTCACCGAACTCATCTTCAAAGGATCGAACCCTGTACGGGTGGCCGCCGGGGTCGCGGTGTCCGTCTTCGAGCGCGATGGAAGCACCCCCGTAGGTGCCTTCTCGGCCGAAGTGGAAGGAACTGAAGTCTCACAGCCACTCACCACGAGCAGATCAGGACAGCCGGTCGGGCCAAAAGGTGAACAGGTATGGATCGAGGCAGGGTCCTACACGCTGAGAATCGGAACCATTGTCGTTCCGTTCGAGGCCTCCAAGGGCGTCGTCACCCTCGGAGTGGAACAGGTTGAAACCTCCAACCTGAAGGACACCTCCGTCACGGCGGGGAAGCTCGCCAACCAGGCGGTCGAAGTCGGCAAGATCAAAGAAGAAGCCGTCACCGGGAACAAGCTCCATGCGGAATCCGTACAGACCTCGAAGATCGTTGCGGGCGCCGTAACCGCCGAAAAGCTCGCCTCGGAATCAGTGGAAACGGCGACCATCAAAAACGAAGCGGTCACCGCCGGGAAGCTCGGCACAGCTTCCGTCACCGCCGCGAAGATCGCAGCGGGTGCGGTCGAAGAAGCGAAACTCGGGAACCTTTCCGTGGCGACGGAAAAGCTGGCGAACCTCGCGGTGTCTAACAGCAAGCTCGCGGCCAACGCTGTCGAAACAACCAAGATCAAAAATGAAGCCGTGACTAAGGAAAAGCTCTCCGCAGCCGTACAGGCAGAATTAGAACACGAAGGCAAAGAAGGACCATCCGGTCCCAGCGCTGCCCCGTTTTCCGCCGCTGGCCTGATCGCCTTCGAAGCGGTTGCGGGGTCCCGCTACTTCTCGCCCACCGGAGGCGAATTGAAAGAAGGGGCAGGGTCTATGGGATCTCAGGTGCCCGTGATGACCTACCTCAGGTCAGGTGTCAAATACAAGGCGCGCGGCCTCTTCACCGTCAGCGCCAAAGCGCCGGGTGGCGAAGCCTCCGTAGAAGTCAAACGAGTGACCGGCTTCCCCTTCGCCTACGCCACTGCGCAACTCCTGTTCAAATCGGGGGCGCTCCCCATCAACTCGCTTGTCGAAAAAGAAGCCGAATTCGAAGTGACGACGGCAGGTTGGTACGTCCCGATCATGGCCAATTCCGCGAAACTCGCCTCCGAATCGGCCATCGGCGTCTTCTTCTCAATAGGACAGTAGGAAGCGACCCACCAATGCCGATCATCATCGAACCTGAAAGCAGCGGGTCCACCGGACTCGGACTCCCCGAACTCGTCTCGATGTTCAAAGCTCAGGGCTTTGACTATCTGACCGAATCCGAATGCGTTCAGATGTTGAACGACGCCTATCTCGTGGATATCTGCGAGGACGGCAACTGGCCCTTTCTAGAAGCCACGGCACAGGGTGTGGGCTCTGT
>JBOGYZ010000417.1:0-4465 GCA_050697015.1 Solirubrobacterales bacterium | reverse complement strand
GAGGGAATGGTTCCATTTCCCCATTGCCCCTTCGTAAACGACGAAATCCCGCCCTAGAGCGAGATCTCGTGCGAAGCGGCTGATGGGATTCGAACCCACGACCTTCTGCATGGCAAGCAGACGCTCTAGCCAGCTGAGCTACAGCCGCGTGGAGGCGACACGATACCGCCCCGCGAGCCCAGGCGGCGGTCAGGCGCGGTTCCGGTCCCTATGAACCCGAGGTGTCGTCTTCGGCGCCGCGGGAGGCGCAGCCCTTGTGGGTGCAGATCTCGGCGCTGAAACGCGGGCCGGCGAGGCGGATCGGGGCGAGGCCCGGGAAGGTTACGGCGAGGTCGCCGCTCCAGGTGAAGGTCGATTCGGGGGTGCGGAGGAGTTCGGCGCTGCCGGCGAAGGGCGCGGGCGGCTTCACCGCAATCTCTTCCGGCAGTCGCGGGCCGCCGGGAAAGAGCAGGGAGTGTTCCGGGGCAGCGACGAGCACCTTGCGGTGGACGGTGACCCGGCCGGCGTTTTCGCGTAGTTCGGCCAGATAATCGACCCGGCGAGCGGCCGGTTTGGCGTGACGGAAGAACTGGGTGGCCCGGAAGGTGAGGCTCCGTTCCGGCGACGCGAAGAGGCCGGCGTCCTTCGGGTAGGTCGCGGCGGTCGCGGCGAAGGTGGCCCGTTTCTCCTTGGGGTGGCCGCCGACCTGCAATCCGGTCCCGGTGAATTCGCAGACCTGGTGCGACCAGGATTCGCGCGCCGCGAAGACGCGGTGGACGCGGATCTGGGCGAAGCCCCGTTCGGTGCGGAAGCGGGCCCGGCCGACCAGGTAGCCCGGCTGCCAGACACCCTTGTCCCCTTCGCAGCTTTCCGAGATCGCGAGCGATTCGGAGGGCCCCGCCGGGACGAAACGCAGGTCGAACTTCCCCCGCTTCCCGAAGTCGGCGCGTAGGCGAGCGCCGGGCGCGTGCCCCGTCTTCGTCGCGAAGTCGGTGGTCGAGCCGTGCCCCTTCACCCGGACGAAGAAATAGCCGCCTTCGGTCTCGGAGAAATTGACCCGGTAGCCGTGCGTAGCATCGAGCCGCGCGAAGGTCACCGCGCCGGGACCGAAGCTGAACGTTTCGGCGGCGAGGGCGCTCGCCGGCGCCACGAGCGCCATCGTGGCGGCGGCGACCGCGACGAGGAGCGCGAGCGACCGCGTCTTCATCGCCGCCCGTCCGCGCTCGTCGATTCTTCCGCGCCCTGCCAGTCCGGCGGCTCGTATTCGCACCCGTCCGGCTTCACCAGCATGCTGACCACGCAGAGCGTGCTGGAGAAGCCCGAGCCGGCGAGCGGCGCGACCAGGCCCGGGAACCGCACCGCGAGGGTGCCCGTCCAACTGTGGGCAGCCGGCGAGGTCGCCAAGTAGCTCGCCTTACCGGTGAACGGGGCGCCGGGATTCAGCGTGGCGGTCGCCGGCCGTTCGCCGGGCAGCGTGGTGACCAGCGACCCGGCCGGGGCCTTGAGGATCTGCACGGTCCTCCCCACCGGCATCCGGCCCTGGTATTCGAACGCGCCTGCTTCGACTTCCGCCCCCGGTCCGGTGCCACTCGCGTGCGCCGCCCGCAGCGCGACCACCCGGCCGCCTTCAGTGTCCACCGCCTCGAGGCTGGAGACGGTGCCGAGCAGGATCGAGGCGATGCTCGAGCCGATTTCCGGTTCGATCCGTTCGCGCAGCGATTCGGGCCGGGGAAGCTTCACCGCGTGTTTGAAGTGGCAGCGGAGCCGGGGGCGGCGGTCGAGATCCCCTTCGCCGAGCCGGTAGAGACCGCGAAGTAGCCCCCTTCGCCGCGTAGCGAGACCCTGCCCACCCAGCGGCCCGGTTCGTTCCACCCGGGCCTCCCTTCGCACCCCTTGAGGGGCCGCTCTTCCCGCGCCTTCCCCTGCGGGCGGAACCGCACCGAGAGCGAGCCGACCTTGCCGAAGTCGGCGGTCACGTGGCCGCCGCGAAGCGACCCTCGGAAGTGGGCGCCGTAGCGCGTTTCCGTCGACGCCAGCCGCGAGAGGTCGACCTTGGAGACGATGAGTTGCGCGACGTCGGGTTCTTCGAAGACGACACCGACCTTGTAGCCGCCGTGGGTCCCGAGCAGGAGGTTGGCGCCGGCTCTCGGCTCGATGACCTGGATGTGCCTCCGATGTGCCCGCGGCGCAGCCGACGCTCCCGCGGGGACCGCGAGCACGACGAGAACCGCCCCGGCGGCGGCGAGGAGACGACCCCATGCCTTCACTGCTCTTAAGTATTTCAATGAGACTCGGTCGCTCGGCGCGACGTGGCACCTCGGGCGCGACCGTCCCCAGATGCGCGACGACCCCGAAGCGGCAGTTTCGGGGTCGTCGTCCAGCGGCACCGGCGCCTTGCCACACCGATGCGGGGTGTCGCCGGACGGCGGTTGGAGGCACGCCGAGCCGACTCGGAAAGAGCATCGCGGGCGGCCCGGGACAGGGAGTTAAAGGGCTGAGAAAGTCGGTGATCGGACTTCCCGATGAGGCCGCCCGGCGACTCGTGGAGCGCTAGCCTGGACGCAAGATGCTCTTCCGCCAGATCATCCACGAGGACCTCGGCTGCGCCTCCTACCTGGTCGCGGACCGGGAAAGCGGCGTCGCGGTCATCGTCGACCCCCAGTGGGAGGTCGAGCCCTACCGGCGCCTGGCGCGCCTGCACGGGGTGCGGATCGACCACATCCTGGAGACCCACAACCACGCCGACCACGTCAGCGGCCACGGGCGGCTGGTGCGACAGACCGGCGCGACGATCCACGCGCACGAGCTCGCCGAGGCGGAGTACGAGCACGAGCCGTTTGCCGACGGCTGGCAGCTGACCCTCGGCGACCTGACCGTCGAGGCGATCCACACCCCCGGCCACCGGCCCGAGCACACCTGCTTCCTGCTCAGCGACGCGAGCCGTGGCGGCGCTCCCTGGGCGCTCCTCTCCGGGGACTCGCTGTTCATCGGCGACGTCGCCCGCCCTGACCTCGCGGTCGAGCCGCGCGAAGGAGCGGCGCAGATGTTCCGCTCCCTGCACGACCGGCTGCTGGCGCTGGACGACGAGGTCGAGGTCTGGCCCGGCCACCTCGGCGGCTCGCTCTGCGGCGGCGCCGGGATCGACTTGAAGAGCTCCTCGACGATCGGCTTCGAGCGCGCCCACAATCCGGCGCTGGCGATAGCCGCCGAGGCCGACTTCGTCGCGAGCGCGACCTCGTCCCTACCCGACCGCCCGCCGAACGTCGAGCAGATCGTCGCCCTCAACCGTGGCCCGCTGGTGCAGGGCTTCGGGACGCCGCTGGCGATGACCCCGCACGAGGTCGATGCGGCGGTCGCGGGCGGCGCCGTCGTGATCGACGGCCGCACCAACGAGCAGTTCGACGAGGCCCACATCGCGGGCGCCCTCAGCACCTCCTCCTACGACACCGGCTTCGCCACCAAGGTCTCGCGGGTGGCTCCGGCGGGCGCCGAGATCATCGTCGTCGCCGGCTCCGATGTCGACGAGTGCGAGGCGGCCGAACTGCTCTCGGCGGTCGGCCTGCGGGTGCGCGGCTTCCTCGAAGGCGGGATGACCGCGTGGCGGCTCGACGGCCGGCCGGTCGAGCGGATCGAGCTGATCGACCCCGACGAGCTGGCGCGGCGCGTCGGCGAGCCGGACGGACCGCTGGTCCTCGACGTGCGCAACGACTCCGAGTACGCCGCCGAGCACATCCCCGACAGCCTCCATATCCCCTACGGCGACATCGCCGCGCGGGTCGAGGAGATGCCCCGCGACCGCCAGATCGCCGCGATCTGCCGCGGCGGCAAACGCTCCGGCCTCGCCGCCTCGATCCTCCAGCGCGAAGGCTTCACCGACGTCATCCACGTCGGCAAGGGTGTCGGCGCCTGGCGCGCCGCCGGCAATCCGGTCGAGAGCGGCGCGGCCACGGCCGTATCGCACTGAAGTCCCCTTGCTCCCGTGCCGATAGCTTCGTGGTGAGACGAACGAGAACGCTCCTCGCGGCCTGCGCCGTCGCCCTTTTCGCGCTCGCCGCCCTCGCCACAAGCGCCGCGGCGACCTACGAAGCGACGATGGGACCGCGCCAGGCGAGCGCGCGGGAGGCCGGACCCACCTTCGTCATCGAAGCCGGCGGCGGGCGCCGCACCCGGGTCCGCGACTTCTCGCTGGAGGCCGGATCGTGCGGCTCGATCTTCGCGCCGCTCCTGAACATCACCAAGGCGAGCGCCGGCTTCGCCAACGGCAACGGCAAGGCCGCCTTCGGCAACAGCGCCCAAGACCTGCACCTGAGCCTCGAACTTCGCGTCAAGCCCCGCGGCGAAGGCCTCCGCGCCACCGGCCTCCTGAAGGCCACCCTGGGCACCTGCCACGAGCGCGTCCCCCTCGACCTCATCAGCACCAGCATCCGCGGCGGCGGCCGCCACCGCCAGGGCTGACGATGTTTGACGGGCCGAAAACCCACGATAT
>JBOGYZ010000416.1:0-4420 GCA_050697015.1 Solirubrobacterales bacterium | reverse complement strand
GTGCAGGGTGAGCCGCTGGTTTTTACGCGGACGGCCTTGGACGAGGCACCGGCAGCGTCGGCGGCTTATCAGTATCTGGCTCCTCTGATCGTCTCTCAGAATGAGATCGAGGCCATCGGGCTGAATCCGGGGAGTCGCCGGGAGATCCTCGATCGACTGATTGACCCGCTGGCCTGGTCGGAAGTCGATATCGGCTCTCCGCTCGGAGAAGTCGCGAGCATTGAGCGGCGGATCGAACGCCTTCGAGATGAGCGTGACGAGTTCGCCGAGAAAGGGGGGAGATCCACCGATCTCTTAGCAGTTTTAAAAGAGGCGGAGGCCGAGCAGAAAGTGGTTGCCAAAGACGCCCGGAAAGTTGACGCGCTGCAGAAATCCACGGCGAAATTGGCCGACGATCTTGGGCAGATCCGCTCTGCGGCAGATGGCTATCGAATCACCGAGGAGATCCTCGAAGCATGGCAGGAAGAGATCAATGAGACCGAGATAGAGAGACCATTCCCTTCTCTTGCTTCTGCCGCGGTGGACGCTCAGGTCTCAAAGAAGGTCGCGAAGGCCGAGGACCAGATTCGCCTTGCGCTGGAGGAATTGTCGACGGCGGCTGAGATCGTGTCTAAGGCCAGATCGGAAGCCGTCGCCCAACAACAGAAACTCCAGAAAAAACTCAAGGCAGACAGCGAGCGGCTCGAGGAACTACAAGAGGGAGCTGGCGAGGTCAGTCGCCGGATTAGTGCCCTACGTCAAGAAATCAAAGCCGAGGAGAGTTTCGACAAGCGGGTTCGCCAATTGGATAGGCAGATCCTCAAAGTCGTTAAGGAACGCGAATCCGCCCTCGATCGAGCCGAGGAAGCTGCCGAGCGCCGTTTCTCGATGCGTCAAGGATGTGCAGGCGAGCTCACCTCTCGCTTCAACGGCCGCATCGAAGTTCGCGTTGACAAGTCGGGAGAAACCAGCGCATATGAGGCGGCCCTATTGGAGGCACTTCAGGGAAGCAATCTCCAATACAAGAGCCTCGCCGGGAAACTTGCCGCAAAAGTTAGTCCGAGGGAGTTGATCTCTGCGGTTGAATCGAGCAATGCGTCAATGCTGGCTCAGCTGACTCAAATCAGCGATGACCGAGCGATTCGGTTGGTCGCTCACCTGCAGCAGAATTCGATGGCGGCGCTCTTGCTTGCGCCGCTTGAGGACTCGGTCGATTTCGCGCTCCTCGATGGTCAGAAGTACAAGCCAACGAAAAGTCTCTCGATGGGTCAGCGCTGCACCGTCGTCCTGCCACTCCTTCTCGCTGAGGAACACGAATCGATCCTGCTTGATCAGCCCGAGGATCATCTAGACAACGCATTCATCGTTGAGACTCTGGTCTCCGCAATAAAGGCTCGTTCATCGAAGGGCCAGATCATCGTTGCCACGCACAACGCCAATATCCCGGTTTTGGGCGACGCCGTTCAGGTAGTCGTCCTTGCCTCAGACGGACGTCGTGGCTTTGTCGGCACGGCTGCGGCGCTGGACGCCGATGAGTCAGTCGAGGCGATCACCACCCTGATGGAGGGGGGCCGGGATGCTTTTGCGCGCCGGGCCGAGTTCTACTCCGCCCATCCTGATGGAAGATGACGATCTAAAGACTGCGCTTGAGGATCTGAAAGGAGCTAGCGAGACCCAGCGACTAAAGGGCGCGCGCTTTTTTCAAGAGAGAGCCACCGCCATTCTTGACGCCAAGGTCGAGGCTGCTGTCAGAGAGGCTTTTGCGGCAGAGAGCGTTCCTTGGGTACGTGGTCCGCTGTTGGAGGTCCTTGCTGCCGGAGAGCCCGAGCTTGAGAACGGCGTGACGATCGACGCCCCGCGCTGGGATGAGCGACTTGAGACGGTTGACCCCGACCTTGCCCGCCAGGTCCTTCATTTGACTGCCGAACGGATGCTTCACGAAGTGTCTTCTGTAGTCGGCAGGGCGCGGCTGGCTGCAGGGGACGAGATGGGATCGGACTACCACGCCTCTGAAACGGCCAGTCAGCTGCGATTCCTTTCGAATGTGTGCACCGGGTTGCGCACCCTTTCAGGCGCGACCAACGCGCCGGCGATAGCGGAATTCGACCTGAGCGCAAACCTTCGTGACCTTGCTGGCTCTGTCGCCGGCGACCTACTGTTCCCGATCCATGTGGAGGGCCCGGGTCCGTTCATGGTCTTGTGCGATTGGACCCTCCTGCATCTCGCCGTGCGTAACGTCCTCGTCAACGCGGTCGAGGCCACCCAATCGGTCGGCCCCTCCGATCCCACTCGCGCAATTGTCCTTACGTGGGGCATTTCACCGGGTGGCACGCACGTCACGGTGATCGACCGTGGCCCAGGTCCGAGTAGAGCACTGGCACGGATCGGCCGCGCTGGGGTGAGTACGAAGCCTGGTCACACGGGGTATGGGCTGGCAACTGCAAGTGAGGCACTCAGATCCCTCGGGGGCACGGTAAAGTTGCATCGCAACGACCAAGGGGGGGCCAGCGTGGTGTTGTCATGGCCGGAAGGCGGATGACCAGCGTCTGTCGCGTACTTCTTATCGAGGACGATACGAGTGAGGCCGATGCCATCGAGAAGGCATGCTGCCCAGATCCCGGCGGCATCGCCTTTGAAATAGCCGCGAACAGTGCTGCTGCGGAGGACGCACTACGCGACAACGAATACGACCTGATCGTCTCAGACCTTGCACTGCCTGCCGACGAACGTCAATTTGACCCAGATGTGGACGAGGGGCTTCGCCTCTTCCAACTGATTCGTGAGGGATCCGGAGGAACCCCGGTTATCGTCCTGTCGGGTCACGCGAACCTGCACATCGTCAGTCGGTTTTTCAGTGCAAATCAGATGGCCGATCTATACGGGACGAAAACCGATCAGCCGATCGTCCAGTTTTTCGCCAAGGAGGACCTCCCCGACTGCGTTGCCGCGGTCCGCAGTCACATAGCGAAAACCCAAGCCCTTGATCGCTTCGAACTTGAGGCGGAAAGCGTGACCTTGGGACTGAGTGACCAGCGCGCCCTGAAGATTTACGGGCGCCGGCAGGGTGGGGTCAGGGGGATCGTCGAGAGGATCGACGACGGCCTTTCGGGTGCGAAAACCTTCAAAGTCTCTTACCTTGACCCGTCGGGGACCGGTGTTGGAACCGTCGTGGCGAAGTTGGACGATCTCCGGACGGCGGTCCGTGAGGCGGATCGCTACGCGCAGGTCGCGCCCAGAATGCCAGCTGGCCTCGGTGCGCCGATTCTCTACGTGATCTCCGCTGGCGCCGGTCAGCGTGGGGCTCTCATCTATCAACTAGCCGACGAAGATCCACGGAGTCTTTTCGGTCTTATCGCCGAGAGTGAGGAAGCCGAGGCGACCGCAGTGGTGTCGCGCTTGCGCGGCAATTTGTCGGAGTGGTCTTCGGGCAATCCCGATGTCGCTCGGGGACTCGCCGAGATTCGTCGACCGCTCGTATCCGACTTGGATCTACGTGAAGCCGGATTCGAGATTCCCGCAGAGCGTGACGTCAGCGTCAATGTGAAGGCAGCAATGTCGCACGGTGACCTTCACGGCTTAAACGTTCTCGTCAGCCAACGCGATGAGCCAACGCTGATCGACTACGGAGATGTGCGCAACGCAAATGCCGCACTCGACCCGATCACTCTTGAATTGAGCGCCCTCTTCCACCCGGTCATGGGCGGAAGGCTTGGACTCTGGCCGTCTCTGGCGCAAGCGGCCGATTGGATAGACCTAGACACCTTCAGCGTGGGCTGCCCGATCCCGGACTACGTACGCGCTTGCCGCGAATGGGCCGTCGCAGTGAGCGCAGGTGAAGGAGAGATTCTTGCGACCGCTTACGCTTTCGCGCTCCGCCAGCTTAAATTCCCCGATACCAATCACGACCTAGCACGAGCGATTGCGATGGGAGCCTACGACCGCCTCGCTGGCTCCTGAGCATCGGAATCCTTCGCACGGCTTTCCCCGGAATGGCTGACGAAAGGCTGGGTCGCTACTCATCGCGTTTCAGTACATAGCGCTGACGCTGAGCGCTGACCTGCTCGACTTTGTCGGTGCTGGCCAACCTTGCCATCGACCCTCCGGACGAACTTCGGGCGGCTGACGAACGCCCGAGTCGCCCGGGTCGATTCGAGAAACAGGTGCGCCAGGTGGGAACACAGGTAGGAACAAAATCAGGCCGGTTGAGTCCGCCGCTGTCATTCTGTGTCAACCTCGAAAAGTCGACATTTGCAGGAAAAGCGCACTGGAATGCGGTTTGAGGCTTGGCCTTTGTGCAAGCTTCCCAAGCTTGAGGTCGCGGGTTCGACCCCCGTCCGCCGCTTCTTATTCCCCATTCTAGAGCCGTTTGCGAGGGTGCGTTCGAGACCCGTCGGCGGCGATGGCCGCGGCTTCCGGGTCGAGGTCGTGGCCGGTCGCGCAC
>JBOGYZ010000415.1:0-11166 GCA_050697015.1 Solirubrobacterales bacterium | reverse complement strand
GGATCAGGGTGGGGAAGGAGTAGCGGAGGATCGGGCCTTCGGCCTTCGCCGCGCCGGGGTGCGGCCCGTCCTCCTTCAGCCCGACCACGTCGGGATGGGGATCGCGGGTGAGGTCGTAGTCGGCGGCGGTCGCCGCAGCGACGGCGGGGGAGTCGAGGTCGTCGAGCAAGGCCTCGAAGTCGAGCCCGGGGATCCCGTCGAGGGCGAGCGCGATCCGCTCGGGGCTGTCGGCGGGCCGGCCGTCGGCGAAGACCGCCTCGCGCAGCCGACGCAGGACCGCCTCGGCGATCGCGTCGCCCTGCGCCTCGGCCGCCTTCGCCGCCCTGGTCGCGGGCCAGGTGGAGGTGTGCATCCACTCGAGCCTGCTCGTGATCGGGGCGGCGGAGTGCGCGGCCACCGCGAGCCAGTCGGCGCGCCAGTCCTCGGCCGAGTCGACCGGGTCACGGTCGGGGAAGCTCAGCTTGACGTCGTCGATCTGGATACCGAAGACCCGTCGCCAGGCGACGCGCTCACCGTATTGAAGGCGGAGCCGGCGGAGCTTCGGCTCGCTGCTCCAAGACCACACGCATCCGGGATCGGTGAATTCGGTCACCTCGATCGTCGCCATCGGGCGAGCGTAGGCCGGGAAAGCTGAAAGTTGGATTTAAACCGTGGGGGCGCTCCCGGGCGGACTACGATTCAATTCCCGATTAAGTTAATCGACAATATCTTCATATCTATGGCCGAACTCCACCAGCCCCCAGCGATCCCGTCAGCCTCTACGCCGCTCCATGAGCCCCCCGCGCGCCGCCGTCCGCGCCGCCTCGCCGTGGCGCTCGCGGCCGCCTCGGTTCTCGTCGCGGCGGTGCTCGCCGGCTGCGGCGGCGGTGGCAGCAGCGCCACCACCAGCGCCGGCGGCGTCGGCAGCGGCTCGAGCAGCGATGGGCAGCCGGTCGCCGACACCACCGAATCCGGCGGCGCCCCCAGCGGCACGCTCGGTTGGTCGACCGCCGGCCCCACCTCCTGGGACCCGGTAACCTCGTCCGCCGGCAACGACGTCTCCGACCTCAGCCTCGTCTACGCCTCCCTTACCCGCCTCAGCCCCGATGGCGATGCCGAACCGGCCCTGGCGACCAAGTGGGAATTCTCAAAAGACGGCCTCAGCTTCACCCTCTTCCTGCGCAAAGGGCAGAAGTTCACCGACGGCACGCCCTTCAACGCGGAAGCGGTGAAGACCAATCTCGAACGCGGCGAGCATGAGTCCGACTCGCTGATCATCCCCTACCTCGAAGCGATCAAGTCGATCAAGGTCGACAACCCCTACCAGCTGACGCTCTCGCTCTCGACCAAGGACTACGTCCTGCCCCTGGTGCTCGGCGGCAAGGTCGGGATGATGGTCAGCCCGAAAGCGATCAAGGACGACCCCAAAGGGCTCGCCACCAAGCCGGTCGGCGCCGGGCCCTTCGAACTGACCAACTACGTCGCTCCCACCTCGGCGACGCTGGTCCGCAACCCCGGCTACTGGGACGCGAAGGACATCCACCTCGAAGGCGTCGACCTCAAGTTCTTCACCGACGAACAGGCCCTGCTCTCCTCGCTGCTGAGCGGCCAGGTGCAGCTGGCGAACATCGGCGGCGAACAGGTTCAGACGGCCGAATCGGCGGGCTTCCAAGTCGAGGAATTCCCCAGCCTGCACGTCGCCTCGATCGAGGTCAACGACAAGATGGCCCCGTTCGACAATCACAAGTTCGTCGAAGCGGTCAACTACGCAATCGATCGCGAAACCCTCCTGCAGACGCTCGCCGGCGGCCACGGCGAAGTCGACGTCGAGGCCTTCCCGCCCGGCTACAGCGCCTACAACAAATCGGTCGCGGACTACTACACCTACGACCCGGAAAAAGCCCAGGAACTGCTCAAGCAGGCGAATTACGACGGGACGCCGATCACGATCACCTGGACCGAATTCCCGGGGCTAAACATCCAGTCGGAGAGCGAACAGCTGCAGTCACAGCTGGAAGCGGTCGGCATCAAGTCGACGCTGAAGTCCGTCCCCTCGGCGCAGCTCACCGAGCTCGTCTACGTCAAACACAGCGTCCAGTTCAACCCGAACGGCATCGTCGGACGCGAGGCGCCCTCGCAGATGCTCGAAACCCAGTATGCCGCCGACGGCCTGCTGAACCCCGGCCGCGACGCCAGCCCGGAGCTGACCAAAGCGCTGGATGCCGTCGCGACCTTCGAAGTCGGCACGCCCCAGTACGAATCCGCCCTGCAGGAAGCGACGAAACTCGCCACCGAACAGAGCGCCAACATCATGCTGTTCACGCAGCCGTTCCTGCTGGCGCACACGACCTCGCTGACCGGGCTGAAGCCCTGGATCGAGACCCCGCGGCTGGAGGGGGTGCGGCTCTCCGAATAGGGGAGCCGCCGAGGAGCCGACATGGAGGCCGGACGCATCGACATCGGGGCCCGGACGGCGTCGTCCTACGAACGGCGGGGTCCGCTCGGGTCCATCGGGAGGTTGGCGCCCGCGGTGTCGGGGCGCCTCGGCCGGATCCTGCTCAGCACGCTGACCGTGGCCGTGATCAGCACCCTGCTGATCTTCGCCCTCGCCTACTTCTCGCCGTCCAACCCGGCGGCGACGAAACTCGGCGAAAACGCCACCCCGGCCGCGGTCGCCCACCTGAACCACGCGATGGGCCTCGACCGCGGGTTCTTCGCCCAGTACTTCAGCTGGATCGGCAGCGCGCTCAGCGGCGACTTCGGCACCTCCTGGTTTACCGGGGTCTCGGTCGCCAAGAGCATCAAGACGGGGCTGCCGGTGGACCTGTCGGTGACCGGCGTCGCGCTGGTCATGGCGCTGGCGATCGGCATCCCGGCGGGCATCGTCGCCGGGACCCGCCGCGGCGGCTTCCTCGACCGTGGCATCAACGCGTTCTCCTCGGCGGCGATCACCCTGCCGGTGTTCTGGATCGGGATGGTGTTGGTGATCGTCTTCGCGGTGAAGGCGAAATGGCTGCCGGCGACGGGTTACGTAACGCCCTCGGCTGGCTTCTGGCCCTGGCTCAGCCACATCCTCCTGCCCGCCTTCGCGCTCGCCGTCGGCGTCGCCGCGGTGGTCGCCCGGCTGCTGCGCAACTCGCTGGTCGCCGCGTTGGACGAGAATTTCGTCGTCGGCGCGACGGTCCGTGGCCTCTCGCCGCGCCGGATCCTCTACCGCCACGTGATGCGGAACGCCCTGGCGCCGACCGTCACCATCATCGGCCTCGAGATCCCGCAGCTGCTCGGCGCCGCGGTCGTCACCGAGGCGCTCTTCGCCCTGCCCGGCCTCGGCCAGCTGGCGCTGACCGCGGCGCAGGAGCACGACCTGCCGGTCATCCAGGGAGTCCTCCTGGTGATGGTCGCGATCGTCCTGATCTGCAACCTCGGCATCGACGCCCTGCTCGGCTGGCTACGTCCCGCGACCCGGAGGGAGCACTCGTGAGCGTCGCCCGTCGCGTCTTCGCCGCGCCCTCGACCAAGGTCGCCGGCTTCGTCCTCTTCGTCGTCCTCGTGCTGACGATCACCGGTGGCCTTCTGGCACCGCACGATCCGCTCGCGCAGGATGTCCCGAACCAGTTCAAGCACCCGAGCTCGGGCCACCTGCTGGGTACCGACTACCTCGGCCGCGACACCCTCAGCCGCCTGATCGCCGGCACCCGGATCACGATCCTCGCCTCCTTCGCCACCGTCGCACTCGGCTTCCTGCTCGGCGCCGTGCCGGGGATCGTCTCGGCCTTCCTCGGCCGCACCTCCGAGTTCCTCGTCATGCGGTTCGTCGACTCCCTGCTCACCCTGCCGATCATCGTCCTCGCGGTCGCCGCCACCGGCCTCTTCTCCAACGGGACCGGCGCCGTGATCATCGCCGTCGGCGTGCTCTTGGCGCCCCGCTTCTTCCGCATCGCCCGGGCGGAGACGCTCGGCTTCGCCTCCGAGCAGTACGTCGAGGCCGCGCAGCTGTTCGGCGGCTCGCGCTTCTGGGTCATCCGCCGCCACATCTGGGGCAAGGCGCTGCCGACGCTGGCGGTGACCTCGGCGACCTCGCTCGGTTATGCCGTCCTCGCGCTCTCCAGCCTCGACTTCCTCGGCATCGGAGTGAAGGCGCCGGCGCCGAGCTGGGGCGGCATGCTCGCCTCTGACGTCCAGTACCTCTACCAGGACTGGAGCGCGGCGATCTGGCCCGGGCTGGCGATCGCGATCACGGTCTGGGCCTGCAACGCGGTGGCCGACGGCCTCCGCGACGGCCTCGGCGCGCACGCCGGCGGCCACGGCGCGGCGGGCGACCAGGCGCCGGCGCACGACCTCGATTCGCTGCTCACCAGCGAGCTCGCCGGGACGGCCCAGAGTGCCTGAGGCCAGAAAGATCGCCGCGAACGGGGCACGGGCCGCCGCCGCCGGGGCGCCGCTGCTGCGGGTCGAAGACCTGCGGATCGACGTCCCGGCCGATTCGGGGGCGCGCACGATGGTCGCGGACGTTTCCTTCGGCCTCGGCCGCGGGCAGTCGCTCGGCCTGGTCGGCGAATCGGGCAGCGGCAAGACGCTCACCTGCCGCGCGGTGCTCGGCATCCTGCCTCCCGGCTGCACCCAGGCCGGCGGCCGGATCGAGTTCGACGGCCAGAGCGTCACGGCGCTCGACGAGAAGGGCTGGCGGCGCATCCGCAGCGCCCGCGTCGGTGCCGTCTTCCAGGATCCGGCCTCCTACCTCAACCCGTCGATCTCGGCCGGCCGGCAGCTCAGCGAGGTCCTGCGGGTGAAGGGCGGCCTCGGCCGCAAGGAGGCGCACCGGCGGGCGGTCGAGCTCCTCGACGCGGTCGGCCTGCGCGAACCGGAGCGCGTCTACAAGCAGATCCCGTCCCACCTCTCCGGCGGCATGCAGCAGCGGGTGATGATGGCGATGGCGATCTCCTGCGACCCCGACCTGCTGGTCGCCGACGAGCCGACCACCGCGCTCGACGTCAAGACTCAGCGCGAGATCCTCGTCCTGCTGCGGGAGCTGCGCGAGCGGCTCGGCCTGGCGGTCCTCTTCATCTCCCACGACCTCGACGTGATCGCCGAGATCTGCGACGAGGTCGCCGTCTTCCACCACGGCCGGATCGTCGAGGCCGGGCGGACCGCGGCGATCCTCGAGCAACCGACCCATGCGCACACCCGTGACCTGGTCGCCTCCTCGGCGGTCTCGGAGCGGTGGCGGCGTGAGGAGATCGTCGAGGTCGTCGATGGCTGATCGGGCGCTGCTCAGCATCCGCGATCTCCACGTCGCCTACCCCGGCGTCGGGCGAGGGGTCCTCCGCGGGGTCGACCTGGACGTCGGCTCCGGCGAGATCGTCGCTGTCGTCGGCGAGACCGGCTCCGGCAAGACGACCCTCGGCCGGACGATCATGGGCCTCGTCTCCTCCAGCGGCGGGAACATCGAGTTCGAGGGCGCCGAGATCGCCTCCCTGCGCGGCCGCGCCCGTCGCCGCCTGCGCCGCGGTGGGGCGATACAGCTGATCTTCCAGGACCCGCTCCGCTCCCTCGACCCGACCGTGACGGTCGCCGACACGATCTGCGAGAGCCTCGCGATCGCCGGGGTCGGCGACCGGGCCGAGCGCCGCGACCGCGCCGCCAAGGCGCTCGAGCTGGTCGGCCTCGACGCCGGGCTGCTCGACCGCCTGCCGGGACGGATCTCCGGCGGCCAGCGCCAGCGCGTGGCGATCGCCCGCGCCCTGGTGCCGGAGCCGAAGCTGCTGATCTGCGACGAGCCGGTCAGCGCCCTCGACGCCTCCAACCGGGCGGCGATCCTGGCGCTGCTGCGACGGCTGCGCGACGAGACCGGCACCTCGATGGTGGTCATCTCGCACGACCTGGCCAGCATGCCCGGCTTCGCCGACCGGATCGCGGTCCTCTGCGAGGGGGTCGTGGTCGAGGTCGGCGCGACCGAGGAGATCTTCGCCCAGCCGAAGCACCCGTACACGAGGTTGCTGCTGGAGGCGGCCTCGGTTCCCCAGAGTCAGGAGTACACCTATGTCCCTTGAGTTGATCGGCATGATCGCCACGCTCGACCAGTCCGAGACGCGTCCTTCCGCGGGCGGCCCGCTGGTCGACCGCGAGTACGTCCGTCGCTTCGCCCGCGCCCACGAGGACGGCGGCTTCGACAAGGTCCTGGTCGGCTACAGCTCGGGCTCGCCCGACGGCCTCCAGGTCGCCGCCTACGCGTCGGCCCACACCGAGCGACTGAAGTACCTCGTCGCCCACCGTCCCGGCGTCGTCTTCCCGACCGTCGCCGCCCGCACCTTCGCCACCCTCGACCAGTTCAACGAGGGTCGGACCGCGCTGCACACGATCACCGGCGGCTTCGAGGTCGAGCAGCGCCGCGACGGCGACTACCTCGACAAGGAGCAGCGCTACGCGCGGACCAGGGAGTACCTGCAGATCCTCAAGCTGGCCTGGACCGCGGAGGAGCCGTTCGGCTACGACGGCGAGTTCTACAAGCTCGAAGGCTATTCCGCGGAGATGGTGCCCTTCCAGAAGCCGCGCATCCCGATCTCCTTCGGCGGCTCCTCGGAGACCGCCTACGCGGTCGGCGCCGCCGAGGCCGACACCTACGCGATCTTCGGCCAGCCGGTCGACCAGGTCGCCGAGGAGATCGCCCGGATCAGGGCAGAGGCGGAGGCCGCCGGAAGGACCGAGCCGCCGCGGATCCACGTCTCCTTCCGGCCGATTCTCGGCGCCACCGACGAGCTCGCCTGGGAGCGCGCCCACCGCATCCTCGAGACCACGACCGAGCGGATCAAGGGCGGCCAGGGTTTCCGCGGCTGGTCGGTGCTGAAGGACGCGCCGCCGACGGGCGGGTCGCAGCGGCAGCTGAAGGCCGCCGAGCGTGGCGAGCTCCACGGCAAGGCGCTGTGGACGCCGCTGGCGATGGCGACCGGCGCGCCGGGCAACTCGACCGCGCTGGTCGGCTCGCCGGAGACCGTCGCCGAGGCGCTGCTCGAGTACGTCGACGTCGGCGTCTCGACGATCCTGATCCGCGGCTACGACCCGCTCGACGACGCGATCGACTACGGCCGCGACCTGTTGCCGATCCTGCGGCAGGAGATGGCCCACCGGGAGCGCGCCGCCGACACCGCCGCGGTCCCGGCCTAGGCGGCGGGCGGGTCTTCGCCGAGGGACTTCTCGACCCAGCCTGAGTCGGTCTTGAAGTCCTCGATGCCGAGGGCGGCGGCGACGTTGCACCACATGCCCATCTGGAAGAAGCCGTCGAGGCGTTCGTCGTCGGCGCCGGTGAGCTCGCGGCCCAGCCGGACCAGCCGGGCGTAGTTGCGGCGGACGGCGGTCTGGATCCCGGTGTCGTCGCCGCAGGCCGCGTAGCCCTGGAGCTGGAGGAGCAGTTGGTCGGGGTTGTCGGCGATCGCGTTCATGTAGGCGCGGCCGATCGCGTTCAGCTTGTCTTCCTCCGGTTCCTGCGGGCCGTCGCGGTCGAAGTCCGCGGCCGCCTGCTCGAAGAGCGCCGCGACCTTCTCGAAGCAGCGGTCGACCGCGGCGAGGAAGAGGTCCCGCTTGGTCGGGAAGAGGCTGAAGACGTAGGGCTGGGCGACGCCGACGTCGGCGGCGATCGCCGAGACCTTCGTCCCCTGCAGGCCGCCGTGGGCGAAGTGGTGGACGGCGGCCTCGATCAGCGCGTCCCGGCGCTCGGCCGCCGGGACGCGCTTGCGAGGCTCGGTTTTGGTGGTCGCCGCCACGGTCATCCGATCCTAGACGCCGCTCCCGCGGTCCCCAACTAGCTCGCCGCCGGGAGGGGCGGAGCGGACCGGTCGGCGTGGCCGCCGTCGCGCTCCTCGATCTCCTCGTATTCCTCGACCTCGGACTCCGTCGCCTTGCCGCCGAAGGGCAGCAGCGCGGCGGTCAGGGCGCCGAAGGTGAGCACCCCGACCCCGACCCAGAGCGCCGGAACCAGGCCGTCGACGAACGCCTGCGGCGTGGTGTAGGCGCCGGCGCCGCTGAACACGGTGGCGAGGACGGCGATGCCGAAGGTGCCGCCGAGCTCGCGGATCGCGTTGGTGGCGCCGGAGGCCTGGCCGGCCTGGTCGACGCGCACCGAGTTGAGGATGGCGGCCGCCGAGGGGGCGAAGACCAGCGCCATGCCGGAGCCCGCGAGGATGAACGGGATGACCATCGAGCCGTAGCTCATCGTGGTCGAGGCCTCGGTGGCGAGCCAGCCGAGCGCGATCGCCTGCAGCGAGACGCCGGTGACCATGAACCAGCGCGGCCCGAATTTTTCGCTGAAGATGCCGGCCAGCGGCGCGACGATCATCGTCGCCCCGGTCCAGACCAGGAGCTTCAGGCCCGCCTCGAGCGGCGAGTTGCCGAGCACGTTCTGCATGAACTGGCTGAGAAAGAAGATCGAGCCGAACATGCCGAAGTACATCGCCATCGAGACCACGTTGGTGACCGCGAAGCTGCGCTTGGCGAAGAACTGCATCGGCAGCATCGGGGACTCGCTGCGTATCTCCTGGCGGACGAAGGCCGCCATCAGCGCGAGGCCGGCGCCGAGGCTGACCAGCACCTCGGGGGCCGTCCAGCCGATCGTCTGGGCGCGGACCAAGCCGTAGACGAGGCCGAAGAGGCCGGTCGAGGCGAGGCCCAGGCCGGGGAAGTCGAGCGGCGCTTTGGGGCCATAGCTCTCGTCCAGTTTGCGCGCGGCGATCGGGGCCAGCATGAGGCCGATCGGAACGTTGATCCAGAAGATCCAGTGCCAGTCGGCGAGCTCGATCACGGCGCCGCCGACGAGCGGGCCGAGGGCGACGGCGACGCCTGAGATGCCGGACCAGACGCCGAGGGCAAGGCCCCGTTTTTCGGGTGGGAAGGCGCCGGCGAGGAGGGTCAGGGTGAGGGGCGTGACGATTGCCGCGCCGATGCCCTGGATGGCGCGCGCCGCGATCAGCAAGTCGGCGGACGGCGCCAGCGCGGCGCCCGCCGAGGCGGCGGTGAAGAGTGAGATGCCGGTGACGAACATGCGCCTGCGGCCGAAGCGGTCGCCGAGCGCGGCGCCGGTGAGCAGGAGCACGCCGTAGGCGAGCACGTAAGCGTTGACGGTCCACTCCAGGGCCTGCACAGAGGCGCCGAAGTCGTTGTGGATGCTGGGCAGGGCGACGTTCACGACCAGGTTGTCGAGAACCACCATGAAGAGCCCGACGGAGACCAGGACCAGCGTCCAGATCCTCCCTCGCTCCTGCGTTTCCATGTCCGATCCCTTCGTAGTTAGTAGCGGCGACTAAGAAGAACTTAGCAGCGACTAATAACTGATGCAACGCGGGATCGGTTCAACCCCCCGGATCGGGGGCCCGTTCGACGCTGGGCGGGCCCGCGAAGTGGCCCACCCGCGAGGTCGCCAGGTCGCGGCGCACCAGGCGCCGCAGGAAGAAATTGCAGGAGATCACGTGGATCCTCGACTGCGTGTTCGCGTAGAGCCGTCGCGACATCCCGCCGAGCCGCGGGTAGTAGTTCGCCACCTCCACGGCGACGTTCAGACGAACCTTGCCTTGGCCCTCATCGTCGTGCCGGCGGATGTCGATCTCCAGATATCCATCGCCGCCGCGCCCGTGCTTCGACACCAGGAGCCCCTTCTCGATCCGCCACCGCACGATCCCTCGGCAGGCGTCCATCTCGTATTCGGGCGCCTGGAACGTGAGCAGCCGCAGCTGCGGGAACAGCAAGACGACCGCACGCTCGGTCTCCGTGTACTCGACGTGGATCAGCCCGAGCGTGAACCGCTGCAACGTCACCCAGTAGGTGCGCGCGACCCGCTCCAGGTGTTCCGGGTTCCAGAACGACTTCACCGCATCGGTGGGGAGGACGATGTCGGCGGCCTGCCGCGAGGTGACCGCCCCGGTCTCCGCGTCGACCGAGGTCTCGTCGTGGAGCCGTCCGATCTCGGCGCCGGGGATCACCGCCGGCCGCCGCGGCCTTCGGAGCGTCATCCCGACCCCTCTACGCTCGACGAGTGCCCCCAGTGGCGATCGTGATCTACGACGACGACTGCGGCTTCTGCCGCTGGTCCCTCGCCCTGCTCCTCGACTTGGACCGCGGAGCACTGCGTCCCCTGCCGCTCGGCACCGCCGAGGCCGACTACCTCCTGCATGACCTCACGGTCGAGGAGCGCAACGCGTCGTGGCACGTGGTGATCGACCCGCCCGGGCCCGACCAGCTCGGCTTCGATGCCGCGCCCGCGCGGTTCAGTGCCGGTGCCGCATTCGTCCCGGCGCTGCGGATGCTCCCCCGCGGTCGCCGACTCGCCTGGCTGGCCGCCCGCACGTCCGGCCCGACCGAACGCGGCTACCGCTGGGTCGCCGGGCATCGTGGCCTGCTCGGCCGCTTCGTCCCCGGCCGGGCGCGTGCCTGGGCGGACCGGGTGATCGCGGCGCACGGCGGCCCGCGTCCTTAGAGGGGCGACTTGCAGAGGGTCTTCGCGCCCGACCAGGAGAACCACTTGCCGAGCTTGCCGCCGGGCTTCTTCGGGATGCGGACTTCGAGCTTGGTGTAGGCGGCCTGTTTGCCGCACTTGCCGAGGTCGGTGGCGCGCAGCTCGATCCGGGCGGGCTTGCGGTAGTAGCCACCGTGGGGCTTGAAGAACGGGTTGAGGCCGTAGCCGATCGCGCTCGGGTTGCCCCAGCCGTTCCACTTGATGTTCCGGACCGAACCGCTCGGGTCGCCGCCGTTGAAGATTTCCGACGGTTCGGCGGTCCCCCATCCCTCGCCATAAGGCGCGGCGAACGCCTTGGCGCCGAGGACCGGGTTGGCGGCGGCTGCGGCGGAGCCTGCGAGCGTCGCGCCGAGGGCGCAGATGACGAGGACGAGTGGAGAGAGGATGCGGATTTGTCTCATGTGTCCGCCTTCTTACCCCCGAACAGGCCTCGCATGCGCTCGCCGAACGACGGCCGTGGGCCACGCTCCGCCTTGAGCCACTCTTCCTGCGTCGGCAGTCGCCCTTCGGCGCGCGCCTTCTGCACGCACTCCCAATGCGCGTGGCGCCGCTTCGAACGGTCGTCCTCCGGCGCGATCAGTACGTGGTCCGACATCGAGGCGAGGTGCTTCCGACAGAACGGACACCGATACGTAGCGGCCTTGAGGTTCTGTGCCCTCCGCATCGACCACCACCTAGGAGCCTCAGCC
>JBOGYZ010000414.1:0-2737 GCA_050697015.1 Solirubrobacterales bacterium | reverse complement strand
CGCTCATCCGGGCCGCCTCTGGACGCTCAGCCGAGGCCGCCCTTGGGGATCGCGATCCGCACCACCGGCGGGTCGTGATCGGAGACGCCGGTCGGCGAGCTCGTTTCGTCGCGCTCGTAGTAGTCGTTGTCGAAGTGGACGTAACGGATCTCTTCCACCTGGTTCGCCAGCTTCTTGGTGACGAAGATGTGGTCGAGCGTCTCGAGCAGCCCGTCGTAGGCGTAGGAGTAGCGGTTGTCAGCGGGCGCCTTCGACCAGAGGTCGCGGAGGCTGTTGCCGACCCGCAGCGTTTCCATCGATGGCGAGTCCTGGAAGGCGTTCAGGTCCCCGATCACCATCACCGAGCCGCCCGAGGATTCGAGCGCCTTCACCTGGTCGCCGACGAACGCCGCCTGCGCTTCGCGGCACGCCTCCGGGTGGCCCTGCGAGGCCCAGTGGTTGGCGATCAGGGAGAAGCGGGTCTTACCGATCTTCAGGCCGATCTCCAGCGGCGGGCGCTCGAACAGCTGCGGGTCGTCGGCCGGGTTGTCGTTGCAGCGGGTGACCGTCGTCGTCGCTTCCTTGCCGATCTGCCGTACGTCGGTCACTTCGAGCCCTTCGGCGACGAGATAACCGACCGCGATGTGCCGTTCGTCGTTCGACGGCATCCAGATGACCTGGTAACCGCCAAGCTTGTCGGCGACCTCCTGCAGCGATTCTTCGGAGGCGACCTCCTCGACCGCGATCACGTCGGGCCGGTGCATCACCCGGATCGCGTTGGCGAGCCGCGTCGTCTTCGCGTCGATCTCTTCGGCGGTGAAGGTGTGGCCGTCGTCGACCATCCCGACGCCGAAGAGGTTCTCCATGTTGAAGTTGGCGACGCGGATCGAGCCCTTCACCGCGACCGGCGCTTCCGGCGGGTAGGCGGTCGGGCCGTCGGTGACCGTCGGCGCTTCGCCGGGCTGCGGGACGATCCCGTAGTTGCCGAAGTCGAAGCCCACCGGGCCGACGACGTCCTTGACGCGGTCGAAGAGGTCGGCGTTGATGCGGGTGGTCGAGGCGGGCTCGGCGCTCGGGTTGGTCGGGTCGACGTCGGCTGAGCCGGCGTCCTGGTAGGTGTCGATCAGGGAGGGCGGGCCCTGGGACACCGTGTAGCCGCCGGTGATGATCTTCCGCTGCTTGCCGGGCATCAGGAAGAGCTCGCCGAACTTCGACGTGCCGCCGGAGTCGGCGGTTCCGACCGCCAGCTCGACCCGCATCCCCTCGAGCGTCTCGTAGTAGGAGCGGGTGCCGTTAGACGTGATGCTCTGTGCTTCCGCCGCGTTCTGATCGATGACGATCGGGGCCGGGAGGTTGCGCTTTTTCGCGGTGCCGGTGAAGGTGGGCGTCTGGCCCGCGGCTTCCACCATCGTCAGGCTGTAGAGCTCGGCGACGGTGCCACTGACCGTGACGGTCTGGCCGATGTGGTCGGCGCTGCGGTCTCCGGCCGGGAGACCGCCGACGAAGATGCCCTCCGAGGTCTGGGTGTTCGAGTCCTGTTCGGCGGTCGGGGTCTCTACATATATGCCCTCCTGGCGTGGGTCCAGTTCGGTGTAGTTGGAGACGCCGGCCTGGTTGTCGACGCCGACCACGACGCCGGTGACCTCGACCTTGGCGCCGACCATCGGGCTGGTCGCGCCGCTGCCCTGGATCTGATCGATCGGGGTCGGGGCGGGCGCCGCTTCGCATTCGGAGCCGCAGGGCGTGCCGTCGGCTTCGCCCGAGGGCGCGCCGAAGTCGGCAGCATTTTCGTCGGTGTCGACGAGCGCGGGCGCCGTGCCCCCGCGGGTGAAGGTGAAGTCGGTGCCGCTCGTCGGCATGGTCAGCCCGGCGCCCTCGGCGCAGGCGGTGCCCGGCGCGCCGACCGCGTCCTGCACGGCGCCGGAGCCGTCGCGCAGCTGGAACCCTCCGGTCTCGACCACTTGGTAGTGGTAGGTCGCGTCGGCTTCACCGGTGTAGTCGCCGGCGTCCTTGCCGAAGACGAAGCTCTTTCCGGCGGGCAGCATCGTCCCGGGCGGCAGCGGTTCGCCCTCCGTCCCGATAGATGGTTTGCCGCCGGACGTGTAGCAGTCATACAGTCGCCAGCCGCCGAGGTCGACCGTCGCCGCCGTCGTGTTCGTCACCTGCAGATACTCGTCGTACTGCGACGCCGCGGTCCGCGTGCGGAACTGGGAGATCACGACTCCCGAGGGCGAGGCTAGGGCGGCGGCCGGCGCGGCGAGTAAGACGGCCGCGAGGGCGAGGGAGGCGACGGTGAGACGAAGGCGCATGCAGGCTTCTCCTTAGGGAAGGTCCGGTTCCGCCACCGAGCCTTTCGCCACGCCTCGCCGGCCAAGTTACCCACTTGTGTGGACCCGGTGAACGTCCTGTGACCGGGCCGAGGTGGCCGGTGCGCAAGAATCCCGCGGACCATGAGCACCCACTTCCCCGACTCCCATAGCGACCTGCTCGAGGCGAAGTTCGCGACCCTGGCGACGGTAGGGAAGGACGGGGGGCCGCAGCTGACCGAGGTCTGGTTCCTGTTCGAGGACGGTGAGGTGAAGGTCTCGCTGAACGACTCTCGGCTGAAGACCAAGAACCTGGTGGCGCGGCCCCTGTGCAGTCTCTTCATCCTCGATCTCGCGAACCCGTTCCGCTATCTCGACGTGCGCGGGACGGCGCGGATCGAGCCCGACGACGATTACGCGTTCGCCAAGCGGGTCGGCGCCAAGTACGGCGC
>JBOGYZ010000413.1:0-5013 GCA_050697015.1 Solirubrobacterales bacterium | reverse complement strand
GCGTTGGATCGCATCATCGCGAATGCCGGCATCTTCGGGACGCCTTTCGGTCGCACGGCCGATGGCTTCGAGCGCCAGTTCGGGACCAACTATCTAGGCCATTTCGCACTGGTCAATTGGATCGAGTCGCTGATCGCCGACGAGGGACGCCTGGTGACGCTGTCCTCGCAGGCGCATCGCAGCGCCGACGTCGACCTGGACGACCCCAACTTCGACAGGCAGGTGTACGAGCCCTGGGTCGCCTACAGCAGATCGAAGACGGCCAACGCTCTATTCGCCGTGGAGTTCGACCGCCGACATCGCGCTCGCGGCGTTCGAGCCGCCTCGGTACAGCCGGGGACCAGCCTCACCAATCTAGCCCGCGACCTCAGCCAGGAGGACATACGGCGGCAATTCGACACCGTCAGCAAAGCTCGCGACGAAGTGGGGCTTCCGCCCTTGGTGCTCAAGAAGGTCCCGCAGGCTGCGGCGACATCCGTTTGGGCTGCAGTCGTGGCCGACAAAGATGAAATAGGTGGACACTATCTAGAGGATTGCGCAGTGGCGCCGATCGACGACACGCTCAATCCCTTCGCTGACGGCGCCAGGTCATATGCGCAAGACGCTGACAGAGCTCGGCAGCTTTGGGTGAGAAGCGAAGAATGGGTACGCAGGTCTGCCGGTCGGGTCTACGTGAGCCCGCCCCGTGCATAGAAGCGGCAGTCAGGTTGTGGGCTAGCCGTCCACTCGCCAAGCTTAGGTACAAGATTCCCTTCGACCCCGGTGCTCGTTACACGGCCCACGACTTCCTTGGGGCACTTCGCTCAGGGTTCGCAGAACATTAAAGGTCGCTATCCATTCACGCGGGTCCGCCGGGTCGCTGCGGTCGGTGAGTCGTTCTACCAGCCCGCATTGCTTGCCGCATGCGGAGCACGCCGCGGCGAAGAGGTCGGCTTCGAATGTATTGCCATCCTGATTGCAGAGCCCGATAACCCATATGACTCGAACGCCGTCAGGGTTGAGGTCGAGGGACGTCAAGTCGCGCATCTGTCCCGCGCCGATGCAGTCGCCTATCGTGCGGCTGTGCAGGAGGCCGCAGCTTCTGGGGTGCTGATCGCTTGCCCTGCGTTCATTGCGGGGCGCGGCGCAAGCGGTGAGACCCCGGACCTCGGCATCTTCCTGCACCTGCCGCCGCCCGAACTGGCGCTTACCACGGTGCGCCGGGACTGAAATATCCAGCCCCCGATCCACAGCTGATCCTGCGTCAGGACAGGGTCGCGAGTCCTAGGTCATCCGCGGCGCGGATAAGCGCGGCATCGAAGCTGGCGACCGCGCCGTTACGATGTTGGGCACCGAGTAGAACGCAGCAGTCCGGCAGCTTCCGTTGGGTATTCGCCCGAAGTCGAACGAGGCGGGACGGCGCGTCCTCGCCCATCGTCAGCTCTTCGATGCCCAACCGCGTAAGGGCCGTGGTCGCCTCGTCGAGGCGACCCGCTCGGGCCGGGGCGACAAGGGTCTCGGCCAAGGAGATCGTGCTGGCGCCCAAGGGCTCGGTGCCCGTTTCTGCAATAAGACGACTTGCTCGCTCGTGATGGACGTCGCGCTCGTCGAGGTGGGCGATCAGGACGCTGGCGTCGAGGACGATCACTCTGGCCAGTCTTCGCGCAGCCGCTCCAGTTCGCCGGGCTCGTAGACACCGCTGAGGGCGCCGGCGGTTTCTTCAACCGCGCGGGCTCGGTCAGTCGCCTTCTCCTCGAGCGCGTCACCCCCCGCCGCCGCCAGCTTCAGCAGCAGCTCCTTGCGATCATGGATCTCTGGCCAGCGTCGCTGGGCCTGATCGAGCTGGTCGCTGAGGTCACCGGTGTCGGTGACCGTGTAGCGCGGTTTGGTAGTCGGCATCCAATCGAGTGTAGCACCGGGGTTACGAGGTGCTGCACTCGCCATTTGTGCCGCTGAACTGGTATTTGGTCAAGACGGAATCGCCAGGAATCCCCGCTTATCGCCGCACCAATCGTGCCCGCCGGCCAGACGAACGGCCTCGGCGCGGCGTTCCTTCGAGTCAATCGGGCTCGAATCGACTGGTCGACCGCCTCCTCGGGGTCGCCCGTGGGATCGAACGCGATCCGGTCGCCCCGGCGCGGGCGGCCGAGATCCTCGGCCTGCCTTGACCCCGGGCGCGGCGAAACGGGGACCTCAGCGCTCCCAGAGACCCGAACAGCCGCCCCGGTGACTGCCGAGTAGGTGGGTGTCGATCATCCCGATTGCCTCCATCATCGCGAACATCGGAGCCGGTCGAGCCCGCCGTCATCGCGCAGCGCGACAGTAGCTTTGGCGTTGGCGATCGTGGCGCGGAACTTGCGTTCGTTGCGGACGATGCCGGCGTTGCCGAGAAGGCGCTCGACGTCGCGCAGGCCCGACTGGAATGCCTCGAGGCTGATCCGCTCGAACAGCTCTCGCTCGCCGTGTACCGGGGCGCCCCACTCCTCGTCGTAGTACATCTGGAGCAACGGGTCGACGGCGGCCCAGGGCGGCCGCGCCAGGCCGTCCTCGGCGAGCACCAATCTGTCGGCCTCGGGGTCGCTCACGAGGTTCGTCTCACGTGGGCCGTCCCGTACTGAAGATGGGTATGCCGATCTCCGTTCTCCAGGCCGAGCTGTCGGGAGTGTCGATGTCGGCGACCGTGTAGTACTCACGGATCGGACCGTCGACGCCGAGCTCGTTGCGCGCGACGTGGTCGGCAAGCGCCCCGTAGGCCAGGTCGATGCCGTCGAGCGGCCCGGGGTGGATGACGGTCGCGAGCTCGGCCGCGGGTACCACGGTGGGGCGCACGCGGCCCACGGCCCGGATCTCCCCGACGTAGGGGACGAACGCGGTCGCCTGACCGTTCTCGTTCGCGAAGAGGTCGTCGTCGTAGATCCCACCCGCGGCGCCCGCAACGAGGACGTCCGGTGCGGTGAGGGTCGCGCGGAGCTCCCCGAGCGCCCCGCGCAGCCACACCCCGAGGCCCGCGATCTCGACCGTCTCGCTGATCGCGGCGGCGGGAGTCGCCTCGATGTTCTTGTGCGTCACCGACAGCGATCGGCTTCCGGGTGCGCCTTCCAGGAGATTCTGCAATGACGCGACCGCGACCTGCGTCTGCGTCAGGCTGTCCTGCAACGTGGCCAGGTGCGACGCGATCAGGGCGTTGCGCGTCGGCGGGTCGGACGTCGCAAGGACGCCCCGGATCTGTTCGAGCGGCATGTCGAGCTCGCGGAAGCGGCGGATCACCTGTGCCGTGGGGATCTGGTCGGCGGTGTAGCGCCTGTAGTTGGTGTCGGGGTCGATGTCGGCGGGCTCAAGCAGTCCGATCCGGTGGTAGTGGCGGAGCATCTTCACGCTCATCAGGGTCGCGCGGGAGAAGTCGCCGATGGAGAGGGTCGCGTTCATGTCTGGAGTCTGATCCCTCCCACGGTGGGAGAGTCAAGAGCGCCCATGACGCCTTGACTCTCCCACCGTGGGAGGCCGCATCGTTGTCGCCGGCGCCACAAGGTCGGCGAACACGACAGCAAAGGAAGGCGAAATGTACGACCACATCGGGATCGACGTCAGCGACTACGGACGGAGCAAGGCGTTCTACGAGGCGGCGCTCGCGCCACTCGGGGTCACGCTTCAGATGGAGCCGGGTGAGACCATGGCCGGCTTCGGGCAGGACAGGCCCGCGTTCTGGGTCATGGAGCGCACCCCCCCGCCGGGTGGGGCCCACATTGCCTTCGCGGCCGAGGATCGCGCGACTGTCGACGCCTTCCATGCCGCCGGCCTGGCGGCGGGCGGGGCCGACAACGGCGCGCCCGGCGTGCGGGAGGCCTACCACCCCAACTACTACGCCGCCTTCGTCACCGACCCCGACGGCAACAACATCGAGGCCGTCTGCCAACGCGAGATCGGCTAGCTCGCCCCGCCAAATCCCGCAGCCCCAGCCTAAACACGAACGGGAGAAATGAAATGACCCTTCTCATCACCGGCGCCGGTGGCCAGCTCGGCCGCCGCACCGCCGAACTGCTGCTCGACCGCGACGATCGGCCCGAGCTGATCCTCGTCACCCGACAGCCCGACGCGATCGCCGATCTCGCCGGCCGCGGCGCGACCGTGCGCTTCGGCGACTTCGACGATCCGACCTCGCTGCCGGCGGCGTTCGCAGGAGCCGAGCGCATGCTCCTCATCAGCACCACCGAAGTCGGTGACAAGCGCGTCGCCGAGCACCGTGCCGCCATCGACGCGGCCGTGGCGGCGGGTGTACACCACGTGGTCTACACCTCCTGCACGAATCCGACCGCCGCGAACCCGGCTCTCGTCGTGCCCGATCACCGCACCACCGAGGACCACCTCGCGGGCAGTGGCCTCGGATGGACGTTCCTACGCCACCAGACCTACGCGGAGTTGCAGATCCCCGACGGTGATCCGCACCGGCTCCCCGAGGGGAAGGCCGCGTTCGAGACCGGTGTCCTTCGCACCAACCACGGCGACGGCGAGACGGCCTACGTGTCGCGCGAGGACTGCGCGGCGGTCGCGGCCGTGGTCCTGTCCGGCGGCGAGGAGTACGCCTGCCGCGCGTATGACGTCACCGGCCCGGAGCTGATCGGCGCGGCGCGGCTCGCCGAACTCTACGCACGGCTCGGCGATCGTCCCGTGACCGTGGAGGAGGTCACCGACGCACAGTACGTCGACGGACTGGTCGCCGCCGGTCTGCCCGGGTCGATCGCGGGGCTTCTCGCGTCGTTCGGCTCCGCCACCCGGCTGGGGGCGTTCGCCGTGCTGAGCAGCACGGTCGAGGACCTCACCGGTCAGGTGCCGAGGACGATGAGTGCGGTGCTCGAGGAGGCGCTGGCGCCCGCCGCGAGCTGAGCGCGGCGAACTGAGCGCCGAGATCGATCCCGTGCCTGTCCACTCCGAGACGGGCGGGGGGTCGGTCGGTCATCGGCCGGGGTGACCGCCCGCGCGATCGTCGTCGGGAGCGAGGGCTCCTGCCTCTCTGTGGATCCTGGCCGCGCCGGGGAC
>JBOGYZ010000412.1:0-7532 GCA_050697015.1 Solirubrobacterales bacterium | reverse complement strand
CCCCCGAGACGCCCGGGCTCCGCGCCGCGGTCGAGCCCCCGCGGCTCCTCCCCGAGCAGCAAGCCGCGGTCGACGCCCTCGTCGCGGCGCTCGACGGCGAGAGCGGCGCGCCCCGCGAGCAGCTCCTCCACGGGGTCACCGGGTCGGGCAAGACCGAGGTCTACCTCGCCGCGGTCGAGGCGGCGCTCGCCCGCGGGCGCGGCGCGATCGTCCTCGTCCCCGAGATCGGCCTTGCCCCGCAGGCCGTCGCCCGCTTCCGCGCCCGGCTCGGCGACCGCTTCGCCGTCCTCCACAGCGCCCTCTCCGACGGCGAACGCTTCGACGAGTGGGCGCGCCTGCGCAGCGGCGAGGCGAGCGTCTGCGTCGGGCCGCGCTCGGCGATCTTCGCGCCGGTGCATGACCTCGGCCTGGTCGTCATCGACGAGGAGCACGACCCCTCCTACAAGCAGGAGGGCGACCCGACCTACGACGCTCGCGCCGTCGCCCGCCACCGGGCCGCGGAGCGGGGCGCCGTCCTCGTCGCCGGGACCGCGACGCCGCGCCCGGAGACCTGGCTCGAGCTCCCCCGCCTGGAGCTGCCGCGCCGCGTCGACGGCCTGCGCATGCCGCCGGTGAACATCGTCGACATGCGGGAAGTGGACCGGCGCTCCGGCCCGCTGCACGCCGACACCTGGACGGCGCTGGAGGAGGTCCGCGCGGCGGGCCGCAAGGCGATCGTGATGATCAACCGGCGCGGCTTCGCGCCCTGGCTCACCTGCCGCTCCTGCGGGCACCACTGGAGCTGCCCCAACTGCGACGTCTCGCTGATCGTCCACCGCGAGTCGGGCCGCCTCGTCTGCCATCACTGCGCGCACGTCGAACGGGCCCCGCGCGCCTGCCCGGTCTGCTCCTCGACGACGCTGGCGCGGGCGGGCGCGGGGACGGAGCGGATCGAGGAGCTGGTGCGCGAGCGGCTCGCGCCGATGCCGGTCTTCCGCCTCGATTCCGACACCACGGCGCAGCGCGGTGCCCACGCCCGCATCCTGGCTGAATTCGGCGAGGCGGCCAGCGCCGTCCTCGTCGGCACCCAGATGGTCGCCAAGGGCCACGACTTCCCCGAGGTGACGCTGAGCGCGATCCTCGACGCCGACGCGACGCTGCGCTTCCCCGACTTCCGCGCCGAGGAGCGGACCTTCGCGATGGTCGCGCAGCTGGCCGGGCGCTCGGGGCGCGGCGAGGCGGGGGGCGAGGTGATGGTGCAGACGCTGGCGCCGAGCGCCTCCTCGATCGAGCACGCCGCCGCCCACGATTCGGAGGGGTTCCTCGGCGGCGAGTTGGAGCGCCGTCGCATCCTCCGCTACCCGCCCTACTCGCACCTGCTGCGGGTGAACCTCTCCTCGCCGGACGAGGGGAAGGTCGACGCCGCCGCCACCGCGATCGCCGCTGAGGTGCGCACCCGCCTCCCGGCCGAATCGGAACTGCTGGGGCCGGCACCGATGTTCAGGGTGCGGGGACGGCACCGGCGCCGCATCCTGGTGAAGGCGCAGGACCGCGCCGGGACGGTCGCCGCGGCGGGCGCCACGGTCGAGCGACGCGCCGCCGACCGCTCCCTGAAGGACGTCTCGATCGGTGTCGACGTCGACCCTCAATAGGTACGATCGGTTCGTGAGCGACGAGCAGGCGATCGACGCCGACCCGAACGAAGAGGAGCTTCACCAGAAGCTGCTCGAACGCCGCGAAGCGGCGCTCGCCAACGTGGTCAAGTTCGGCGACCCGATCCTGAAGAGCCGCGCGTCCCCGGTCCACGAGTTCGGCCCCGAGCTGCGCGACGAGGTCGAGCGGATGATCCACATCATGCAAGACGGGATGGGGGTCGGCCTGGCCGCCACCCAGCTCGGGGTGCTGCGTCGTCTGCTCGTCTTTCAGGTCAGCTCCGACAACGAGCCGACCGCGCTGGTCAACCCGAAGGTCGAGTGGACCTCCGACGAGCAGACGATCGCCGAGGAGGGCTGCCTCAGCCTGCCGCGGGTGACGATGGACGTCGAGCGCCCGCTGCACGCCCGCTTCAGCGGCCGCGACGTCGACGGTGAGCCGGTCACGATCGAGGCCTCGGGCCTCGAGGCGCGCGTCCTCCAGCACGAGATCGACCATCTCGACGGGGTCCTGATCCTCGACCGCACCGAACGCAAGCAGCGCAAGGCCGCGCTGCGGGCGCTGCGCACGGGCGAGAGCTACCACCCGCCGGTCGAGTACGAGGACGATCCCGGGGAGCTGCGCGAGCCGCGCACCGACGCGTGACCGCGTGAGGACCGTCTACCTCGGCACCTCGGACTTCGCCGCGACCGTCCTTGCCCGGCTCGCCGCGTCCCCGCACGCGCCCGCCCTCGTCGTCACCCCGCCCGACAGCCGCCAGGGCCGGGGACGGAAGGTCTCACCGCCGCCGGTGGCGGAGCTGGCGAAGGAGCGGGGCATGGAGCTGCTGCAGGCGGCGAGCGTCAACGAGGAGGACGCGCTGGAGCGGATCCGCGCGGCGGAGCCGGAGGCGATCCTGGTCTGTGCCTTCGGGCAGCTGATCAAGGAGCCGCTCCTGAGCCTCGCCGAATTCCTGAACGTCCATCCCTCCCTGCTCCCGCGCTGGCGCGGCGCGGCGCCGATCGAGCGGGCGATCATGGCCCGGGATGCGAAGACCGGCGTCTGCGTGATGCGGTTGACCGCGGGGCTCGACTCGGGGCCCGTGGCGCTGCGCGCCGAGGTCGAGCTGGGGGAGGACGAGGACTACGGCGCGTTGGCGCCGCGCCTGGCGGCGTTGGGGGGCGACCTCCTGGTCGAAGCCCTCGACCTGCTCGCCGACGGGACCCTGGCCTTCACCGAGCAGGACGAGGAGGGGGTCACTTACGCCGAGAAGATCGACAACGCCGACCGACGGCTGGACCCGGCCGAGCCGGCCGCGGACCTGGCGGCGAAGGTGCGGGCGCTGACGCCGCACATCGGCGCGTACCTGGAGCTCGAGGGCGGCGAGCGGTTGGGGGTGCGGGCGGCGCGAGCCGTCGCGGATCCGGAGCAGCCGTTCGCCCGGCTTGAAATCGGCACGACGATCGCCGGCCAGGGCGAACTCCTGGTCGGGACCGGGGAGGGCGCGCTGCGGCTCGAGATGGTCCAGCCTGCCGGGGGCAAGCCGATGGCGGCGGCCGACTACCTGCGCGGGCACGAGCCGCCGAAGCTCGCGTGAGGTCCTTGTGCCCGTAGCGGCACCGCGGGCGCTCGCCTTCGAGGTCCTGCGGGAGACCTTCGAGCGCGGCGGCCACACCGAGCTCGCCTTCCGCGCCGGCGCCGAGCGGCTCCGCCTCGGCGGGCGCGACCGTGCCCAGGCCCAGCGGCTCGCCTACGGGTCGGTGCAGCGGCGGGGGACCTCTGACGCGGCGATCGAACGGCTCTCGGGTCGCGCGATCCGGCTCCTGGACCCGCCCGTCGCCGCCGCCCTGCGCCTCGGGCTCTACGAGCTGCTCTTCGCCGACGGGACCCCTGACCACGCCGCGGTCGACCAGGCGGTGGAGCTGGTGAAGATCGCCAAGGCGGCCCACGCCTCCGGCTTCGTCAACGCGAACCTGCGCCGCGCCGTGCGGGAGCGGGCCGAGCTGACCGAGGCACTGCTGGGCGACGACTCGACCCCCGAGGCCGCCGCGGTCGCGCACTCGGCACCGCTCTGGCTGGCGCGGATGTGGTGGGAGGAGCTCGGCGCCGAGGCGGCGCGCTCCCTGCTCGCCGCCTGCAACGAGCCCGCCGAGGTGGCGATGAGGGCGGCGAGCGCCGAGGCCCGCGCCGACCTCGTGGCGCGGCTGCGCGGCGAGGGTGTCGACGTCTCGCCGGCGGATGGCCCCTGGCCACTCGCGGTCCCCGAGGCGATGGTCTTCGCGGGTCGGACCGGGGACTCGGTGCTGCCGCTGGTGGAAGCGGGAGCCCTCACTCCCCAGAGCCGCGGCTCCGCCGCCGTGATCGAGGTGCTGGCGCCGCAGCCGGCGGAGACGATCCTCGACCTCTGCGCCGGCCCCGGCATCAAGACCGGCCAGATCGCCACCCGGATGGGGGATCGCGGCGAGGTGATCTCGGTCGAGCTCGACGAGGCCCGGGCGGCGGAGATCTCCGCGCAGGCCCGCCGCCTCGACCTCCGCGGCGTCACCGTCTTCGAGGGCGACGTGACCTCGCTGCCGCTGCCGCCGGGCTTCGACCGCATCCTGCTCGACGCGCCCTGCTCGGACCTCGGCACGCTGGCCTCGCGCCCCGACGCGCGGTGGCGCAAATCGCCGCGGACGATCGAGCGGGTCGCGGCGGTGCAGGAGAAAGCGCTTGCCAACGCGGCGAAGCTGCTGGCTCCCGGCGGCACGCTGGTCTACTCGACCTGCACGATCTCCCGGCGGGAGAACGAGGACCGGATCGCCGCGCTGCTGGAAGCGGCCGCCGAGGGCACGGTCCCGACGCTCGAGCTGGACGACCTCGGTGCGCTCGCGCCCGGGCTGGCCTCGCCGCACGAGCCCCGAACCCTGCAGCTGCGCCCCGATCGCGACCGCACCACCGGCTTCTTCATCAGCCGCTTGCGACGGCCGGCCGACTGACCCGCCATCATTAAACGGATGTCCGATGCCCCCCATGGCGGCAGCAGCGTCCTCGACCGGGCCCCTTGCCCGAGCTGCGGCGAGCCCTGGCTACGTCCCACGCAGCTGCCCGGACGCCTGCGCTGCGTCAACTGCCTGAGCCGCTTCGAACTCGTCTCCCAGTGCCCCGAGTGCGGCACCCACCAGACGATCGCCCGCATGACCCACACCGCCGACATGGAATGTCAAGAGTGCGGGGCGAGCATGCTGAAGCTGACGTAGCCGCCAGACGCTTCGCCATCGTCTAGCGTCCGCGACATGTCCGACCGATTCCGTGAGTTGACCGCCGCGCCGCGCGTGGCTCCCTCGATCCTTTCCGCCGACTTCGCCAAGCTCGGCGCGCAGGTGGAAGAGGTGATGGCCGCGGGGGCGCGGGTCATCCACGTCGACATCATGGACGGGCACTTCGTCCCGCCGATCACGATCGGGCCGCTGGTCGCGGGCGCCGTCGCCGACATCGTCCACGACGCGGGCGGGGCGATCGACGTCCACATGATGATCGAGTCGCCCGAGCGGCAGATCGAGGAGTTCGCCAAGGCGGGGGCGGACTCGATCACCTTCCACGCCGAGGCGACCCCCCACGCGAACCGCACGCTGGCGGCGATCCACGAGCTCGGCTGCTGCGCCGGCATCGCGATCAACCCGGGCACGCCGGTCGATGCCGTCTCCGAGCTGCGCGGCCTCGCCGACCTGGTCCTCTGCATGACCGTGAACCCCGGCTGGGGTGGCCAGTCCTTCATCCCGGGCTCGCCCGACAAGGTCGAGCGCCTGAAGCCTCTGGTCGGCGACGCCGTGATCGAGGTCGACGGCGGCATCGACGCGGGGACGGCCGGCGTAATTGCCGCAGCGGGCGCGTCGTTGTTCGTGGCCGGCTCGGCGGTCTTCGGGGCGGACGATCCAGCGGCGGCGTATCAAGCGATCGCGGAGGCTGCGGGGGCTGTCTGAGTCCTGACCGTTCGACCGACCCGCCCACAACCTGCCAGGGCCGCCGTCGGGAGGGCCGGATCCCTTTCCCGTCCCTACAACCTCCGCCCGCGCGCAATCAGAGCCCCGGTGATCTCTTGGAGCCAGGCCTTCGTCTCGGTGTCGACCGCCTCCATTTCGGCTCTCCGCTCGCACCAGCCGGCCAGGGAGCGGCGGCCGCCGACGGCGACGATCTCCTCGCTGGTGACGGCATAACGGCCGTCTGCGAGGGCGGCCATCGTGCCGACGTCGTCGCGGCGGCTGCGCAGCAGGGCGACGATGGGGATGCCATCGATCTCGGTCGGCGATTCCGGGTCCTCGCCGGCCCGCAGCGGCCGCACCGAGAAGACCTGGGACGCCGCCCGGCGGGGCAACGGCGGGGGCGCCGGGCGGCCGATCGGACCCTTCGTCCAGCGCTCGGTCTGGGCCTCGACCTCGTCGCGCAGGTCGCCGCGGACGAGGATGTGGAGCTCGTCGCCCTCGCGCAGCTCGGTTGAGCCGCGCGGCGGGGTCGCGTGGCCGTCGCGCACGATCACGTTCACCAGGGCCTCGCGCGGCAGCTCCAGCTCGCGCACCCGGTGTCCGGCCGCGGCAGCATCTGGCGGCAGGCGGAAGGCGACCACGTCGCCGCCCATCTCGCGGATCCGCCCCGACTCCAAGAGGCGCTGCGGCAGCGCCGGCTCATCGGTGGTCAGGCGCAGGCGCTTGGCGAGCGGCTCGAAGCTGGCCCCCTGCACCAGGGTCGAGGTGACGACGACGAAGAAGACGATCGCGAACTCTTCCTCGCCGCTGCGCACCCCGGCGACGACCGGGAAGGTCGCCAGCCAGATCGGCGTCGCGCCGCGCAGCCCGGCCCAGCCGAGCATCAGCTTCTCGCGGACGTTCAGCGGCGCGAAGGTGGTCGCGAGAAAGGTCGCCAGCGGGCGGGCGACGAAGATCAGCGCCGCCGAGAGGGCCAGACCCTTGACCGCGACGTTGCCGATGTCTTCCGGGAACACGAGCAGTCCGAGCAGGATGAAGAGGCCGATCTGCGACACCCAGCCGAGCCCCTCGTGGAAGGAGACGACGCTGCGCCGCGCCGGGATGCGCGCCCCGCCGAGGGCCAGCGCGGTCAGGTAGACGGCGAGCAGGCCGGAGCCGTGGGCGACCTCGGAGACGCCGTAGGCGAGCGCCGCCGCGGCGATCGTCGCCACCGGGTAGATCCCGTCCGAGGGCAGCTCGATCCGGGTGATGATCCAGACCGCCGCTTTCCCGAGGAGGACACCGACGACGATGCCGACGGCGATCTTCAGCGCGATCAGCCCGATCATGTCGGCGGGCCCGTAATTCGGCTGCTGGATCCATTCGATGAAGCCGATGACGAGCAGCAGGGCGACCGGGTCGTTCATCCCCGACTCGCCCTCGAGCGAGCGCGCCAGGCGCTTCTCCAAGGTCGAGTTGCGCAGCACGGCGAAGATCGCGGCCGAGTCGGTGGCGGCAATCGCGGCGCCGACGATCATCCCTTCCAGCCAGGTGAGGCCGAAGATCCATTTCGCCGCCACGCCCGCCAGCAGCGCCGTCGCCAGCGTCCCCAGGGTGGCGAGCGAGGCTGCCGTGCCGAGCACCGGGCGGATCTCCGACCAGCCGGAGGTGAGCCCGCCCTCGAAGAGGATCAGCACCAGCGCGATCGTCCCCAGGGTCCGCGCCAGCTCGTAGTTGGCGAAGTGGATGCCGCCGATGCCTTCCGAGCCGGCCAGCATCCCAAGGGCGAGGAAGAGCAGCAGCGCCGGGACCCGCACCCGCTCGGCGAGCAGCGCGCCGATGATCCCCGCGGCCAGCAGGACACCGGCGATGAGGATCAGGATCGCGTCGTGGTGGCCCATCCCGGGACCCTAGGGGAGCGCTGAGGAGGCGGGTCGACGGACCCCCTCCGTCACGAACAGCGGGAGGTTCCTGCGGGGG
>JBOGYZ010000411.1:0-3697 GCA_050697015.1 Solirubrobacterales bacterium | reverse complement strand
GCCCCGGGTCCCGGGGCGGCCGACGCGCCGACAGGGGTCACCGCGAAGATTGCCAGCGCCGCGAGAACGACTCCCGAGGCGCGGCGCACTAGCGCCTCGCCTCGCGGCCGGTCAAAGCTTTGTAGAGGTCGTTCGCTCTCGTGCCGGTCAACGCGGCGACGACGGACGCCGCCGCGCGGGGACGGGCGCCGGACTGGACCAGGTGGCGGAGGGCGTCGACGGCGAAGCCGACGTCCTGGCCGTGCTCGGCGGTCGCGGCGGGGCCGATGACGAGGACGATCTCGCCTTTCACGTCGCCGCGGAAGCGGCGGGCCAGCTCGCCGAGGGTGCCGCGGGCGACCTCCTCGTGGATCTTGGTCAGCTCGCGGCAGACGGCGGCCTCGCGGTCGGGGGCGATCGCGGCGAGGGCGGTGAGGCTCTCCCCCACCCGCCGCGGGCTCTCGAAGCAGACGACGGTCTCGGTCGAGCGCAGCACCCGCTCCATCTCCCCCGCCCGCCGCGGCAGGAAGCCCTCGAAGCGCCAGCGGTCGGTCGGCAGCCCGCTCGCCACCAACGCCACCGGCACCACCGAGGGCCCGGGCAGCACCGTCACCTCAAGGTCACGGTCGATGCAGCGGCGGATCAGCTTGAAGCCCGGGTCGGAGATCGCCGGCATCCCCGCGTCGGAGACCAGGGCGACGTTGTAGCCGCGCTCGATCTGCGCGGTCAGCTCCTGCGCGCGCGCCGATTCGTTGCCCTCGTGGAAGGATACGAGCCGCGGCGCCGGGCGGATCCCCAGGCCCTCCATCAGCTTGCCCGTGCGGCGGGTGTCCTCGCAGGCGACGAAGTCGGCGGAGATCAGCGTCTCCCGGACCCGCGCGCTGACGTCGTCGAGGTTGCCGATCGGCGTCGGGCAGACGGACAGGACGCCCGCCATCAGGTCCTTTTCTCGAGCTCGGTGCGGGCGAGCGCCGCGGCGCCGATCATCCCGGCGTCGTTGCCGAGGGTCGCTTCGAGGATCGGGGTCTTGTTCATCGGGTCGAGTGCACGGGCGCGGACTTCCTTGCGGGCCGGGTCGAGCAGCAGGTCGCCCGCCTTGATCACGCCGCCGCCGACGACGATCGCTTCCGGCTCGAAGATGTTGGCGAAGCTCGCGCAGGCGACGCCGAGCCGCCCGCCGATCAGGTCGAAGACGCCGATCGCGGTCTCGTCGCCGGCCAGCGCCGCTTCGGTGACCACGAGCCCGTCGACCTCCGTCCCGGCGGCGAGCAGCTTGCCGAGCGCCGAGTCGGGCGCCGATTCGGCGGCGGCGTGGCCCTCGCGACCGAGCGCGGTCCCCGAGGCGAGCGCCTCGACGCAGCCGTGGTTCGGGCAGTTGCCCTGGCAGGGCGGGCCGTCGGCCTGGATCACCACGTGGCCCAGCTCGGCGCCGGCGCCGGTCGCGCCGCGGAAGATCTGGCCGCCGAGGATCAGCCCGCCGCCGATCCCGGTGCCGATCGTCAGCATCACCATCGTCGGCTTCCCGCGCGCCGCCCCGTAGAGGTACTCCGCGAAGGCGGCGACGTTGCCGTCGTTGTCGAGGAAGACCGGCAGGCCGACCCGCTCTTCGACCACATCGCGGACCGGCAGGTCGAGCAGCGGCAGGTTGACGGCGGAGATCGCGACGCCGCGCTCCTGGTTGATCGTCGCCGGGACGCCGAGACCGACCGCGACCGCGTCGGGGCGCGCCTCGCGCGCCGCGTTCACCTCGCGGACGAGCAGCTCGACCAGTTCGTCCTGGTCCTGGCCGCGCGAGGTCTCGCGGCTCTCCCACAAGGTCTCCACTCCGGCGAGGACGCCCACCTGGATCTTCGTCCCGCCGAGGTCGACACCGATCGTCTCGGCCTCACTCATAGCGGGCTAGGCTAGTCCTCCGGCCATTTCGACGGCGCGGCGGCGGTCGCGGCCGCAACGCGCTTCCCGCTCATGAGAACCAGGTTCTAAGCAGGCGGATCGCGTCATCCGGCGAAGTTCGTTGTTCCCTTAGGAACCTCGATTACGGTTTCGGACCCCTTTTTATGCCTGAAGACGAGCAGCGGCCGCAGGGGCCGCCCGACCAGCAGCCCCAAGACCCGCCCGATTACAAGGTGTATCGGTCCCGACGGGGGATCTTCTCGCGCCTGAAAGGGGGCGGGGATGTTCCGCGCTCGGAGAAGCCCGAGTCGGGCGCGGATGCGGGCGGCATCGGCGGACCGTCGGACGAGCCCGGCCGCACCAACTACGGCCGCGGCGGCGGCGGACCGTCCCTGCCCTCCGTCCCGCCGCTGAAGCTGCCCTGGAAGCGCCGCGAGGAACGCGGCCCGCGCCCGGGCCGCCGCAAGCCGCCGGCTCGCCGGATCGCCTTCTGGGTCGGGATCGCGATCGTCGGCTGGATCGTGGTCAGCCTGCTCTCCTTCGCGATCTCGGCGCAGCTGCAGTCTTTCAAGCTCTCCGGCGAAGCCAAGGACGCCCTGCACGGCAACCCGTTCCTACTGACGAGCGCGCAGAACATCCTCGTCATGGGCACCGACGCCCGCCCCGTCAACACCAAGGAACCGGGCGCGGCCAACAACCCCAAGTGCTACGAGCAGCAGGAAAAGGGCGAATCCCCGCACCCGCCGTGTGAACAGGGCGAATACCGCGCCGACACCCTGATGGTGATCCGAGCGGGCGGCGGCACCTTCAACAAACTCTCGATCCCGCGCGACTCTTGGGCCGAAATCCCCGGCAATCAGCCGGCGAAAATCAATGCGGCCTTCGCCTACGGCGGCGCCGCGCTGGAGATCAAGACGGTCGAAAAGTTCCTCAACGTCAAGATCGACCACGTCGCGATCATCAACTTCACCGGCCTCGAAAACCTGGTCGACGCGGTCGGCGGTGTCCAGGTCAATCTCAAGCACAAGCTCTGCGCCGACATCGCCGGTGGCGCCGGGCACGGGCAGGGCGGGATCACGCTGCGCCTGAGCAAGGGCGAGAACACCCTGGACGGACAGCAGGCGCTCGCCTACTCGCGCATCCGCGAGCCGAGCGAATGCCCCGGCAAAGGCAAGAGCGCGTTTACGCTCGGCTACTCGGACATCGACCGCGAGAACGCCCAGCAGGAAGTGATCAACGGGATCAAGGATCGCCTCACCAGCTTCACCCGCATCCCCTACAACTTCATCAAGGGCCCGATCATCGGCTGGGACGCGCCGAAAGCGTTCGTCTCCGACATGGGCTTCTTCACCATGCCGCAGCTGGTGATCTCCGCCGCGATCGGCGGCACCGGGGCCCCCAACGTCCTCTGCGGCACGAGCGCCAAGGAAGCCGCGAAATGCGGCCAGGGCCCCGAAGGCTCGATCGAAGTCCCCCAGTCGGTGCGCCGCAAGGCCGTCCACCGCATGATGGGCTAAAGGGGCTGGCGCCTCGACCGGGTGCCGTGGAGTGAGTTCGCACTTCCCCGCGCATAGCGCGGCTTTCTGCGAACTCATCTCGGGAATTCGGTCGGGTTCCGGGAGGAAGGCGCACGGAAGCGTCACCTCGTGCGCCTTCCGTGTCCTTCTCCACGCTTCCGCGCGTCTTCACTTCACCGGATCCGTCGCTCGCTGAGTTATGGGCGCGATGGCGCCCTCAACTCAGCGAGCGCCGAATCCTGTCGAGGAAGTGTGTCGTCCCTCCCTCCCCGTCCGGATCTGCCGCGGATTCCGTCCCGACCTCAGCC
>JBOGYZ010000410.1:0-30499 GCA_050697015.1 Solirubrobacterales bacterium | reverse complement strand
GGTCCGCTCGATCAGCAACGCGTGTCGTGCGTGGACCGACTCGCCGATGCCGACGATGCCATCGGTGGTTTCCACTTCGACCAGCGTGCGGAAGAAGCCCTCGAACTCACCCGGCCCCCAGCGGTAGATGAAGGACATCGGCAGCTGCACCACCTTCGCGCGGATCGCTGCGATCTTCAGCTCGGTCACAGCGTGTGCTCGAATTTGCTGAGGATCTCGTTGTCCTGCGGGCCGACCAGGAAGACGTGCTCGAGGCGCATGCCGCCCCAACCTGGGCGATATACCGCCGGCTCGACCGCGAGCACCATGCCCTCTTCGATCAGTTCGTCGCGACCCGGAATGATCAGTGGCGGCTCCGACCACGCGGCGCCGATCCCATGGCCGGTGTGGTGTCCGTAGCACTCCTCACCCCACTCCGCGGCGAGGGATTCACGCACGCGGCGGTCGATCTCCGACGCTCGTTCCCCGGGCCGGCAGAGACTGATCGCCAGCTCGAGCGCGCGGCGGACCGAATCGAAAATGCGCCGGTGCTCCCGGGTGGGTTTTCCGACGACGACCGCGTTCGCCGTGTCGGACCAGGCGCCGTCGACCCACGGCGAGGTGTCGGTGAGGATGATGTCGGAAGGCTGGATGACCCGCTCTTCCGGCGGCGAGGTAGGAGTCGCGGAGTTGGCGCCGGCGTTGATGGTGAGGATCGCGGGCACCCGCCGCCCCTCGACCCGGTAGACGTCGGAAAGAACGAGGCCGGCCAGTTGGGCCTCGGTGAGCCCGGCGGCGGCGACCTCTTTTACCTGCGCCTGGATCCGGTCGGCGATCGCGCAGGCGTGGCGGATCGCCGACAGCTCGGCCGGAAGCTTTCGCCGTCGGGCACGGACAAGGAGCTCTTCGGCACTCACCGGCTCGGCTCCGGTCGCGCGGAGCAGGTCGACAACCCGCAAGGGCAACGATCTCGGCTCGACCGCGGTCGGGATCGGCTCGAGCTCCAAGGCGGCGAACGTGCGCTCCAGCTCGGCGACCGGATCGGGGACGGGCCCGCGGAACTTGAACGTCGGGGAGATCACCACCTCGCAGGGGCAGCCGGTGGCAGGCGCGGAATAGAGGGTCGGGACGACGAGGGTGGGGCGCCCGCGCTTGAGGACGAGGAGTGGCGGCGCCGCCGTGAAGGAGTCCCCGATCGGCCAGTCCTCCCACTCGGTCTCGTAGCCGACGAGGTGGCCGAGCGTCGAGGGGGACGACAGGACGGCCTGTTCGATCCCTTCGACGCGCAGCAGGTCCGCGAAGCGGTCCAGGGCCGCCGGCCGAGCTGCCTCAGTCTCCATCCTCAACCCACCGTGAGTCGTGGTGCATCTCCGGTAGGACGACGCCGACGCTCTGGCCGCCGTCGACCACGATGGTCTGGCCGACGACGTGCCGCGAGTCGTCGGAGACGAGGAACGCGATCACGTCCGCGACGTCCTCCGGCTTGGCGAAGCGTCCGTTCGGAACCGTCGCCAGGTAGGCAGGCCCCAGCTCGGTGTCCTGGGTGAGCCAGGTCGCACCGTCGGTGGCGACGAATCCTGGGGCCACCCCGTTGACCCGGACGCCCTTGGCGGTGAGGTCCATCGCCGCGGCCAGACCGATATTGCGCGCGCCGCCGGTCACTACAGCCGCCGTCGCAATGTCGTTGGTGGTGGCTATGACTATCTCCCTCCCAGTGTTGTACGCGCGTTCTTGTACCCCCAACTTAGCCGATGTCTCAGCAATCGGTCAGGCCGTATAGATATTGCGACGATGCTGGGCGGGGGAAGAGTGTTCGACCTTGGCCGGGCATGCGGCGGAGATCGGCGCCGAAGGCGTCGCAGCAACAGCTATCCGCTCCGCAACCGCCGAGGGCTCAGCCGAGTGTCAAGGCCGCCGCGTCGCGCCCCGAGTGTGACCCCGATCCGCTCGGCGGCTCGGGGTCGATCTGGATCAGGCTGCGCAGGGCAATTCGGCGGTCTCGAGCTCGACCGGGCGGGACCGTTCGGCGACCGGAAGCGAAACACCGGTGCGGCTCAAGAAATGAATCTGCGTGAGGGCGTCCTGTTGGTTGACGACGCGACGCTCACGGACCGGCTTGCCATCGTGATATTGGGCGAGGTTCCAAAACTTGGTCATCTGCTTCTCTTTCATCGCGCTTGACACTTGTATACAAGTGTCCAGGGGAAGCCAGGGACCGTTTGTGATCGCGCTCACTCCGTGACCAGCATCACTTGTCTCAGACGTACTCGACTACCGTCCGGATGCCGTTCTGCTCGTGCATCAGGGCGAATCCGACGTTGATCTCGTCGAGCGTCGTGCGATGCGAGATCAATGTGTCGACGTCGATCTCTCCCTTCAGGTAGCGATCGACCAGCTGCGGTACCTGGTCGCGCCCCTTGACGCCGCCGAAGGAGGCGCCCATGATCGTGCGGCCGGTGATCAGATAGCGGGGGACCACGTCCATGGTCTCGCCGCGGCCGGCGACCCCCGTCACACAGACCGTGCCCCAGCCGATTCGCGCCGACTCGACCGCCTGGCGCATCACCGCGACGTTCCCGGTCGCCTCGAAGGTGAAGTCGGCGCCGAAGCCGCCGGTCTCCTCGATCACGCGCTCGACCACGCCGTCACCACCGACCCAGAGGTCGGTCGCCCCGTGATGTGCCGCCTGCTGGAGCCGGTCCTCGGAGAGGTCGACGGCGATGATCCGTTCGGCGCCCATCAGGCGTGCGCCGGCGACCGCGCCGAGGCCGACCAGGCCAAGGCCGAACACCACCGCGGTGGAGCCCTCGAAGACCTTGGCCCGGAACATCGCGGCGCCGAGCCCGGTCGAGAGGCCGCAGGCGAAGAGAGCGTTGGCCGCGTGAGGCGAGTCAGGGTCTACTTTTGCCAGGGCGATCTCCGGCATCACGGTCGCCTCCGCGAACGTCGAGCAACCCATGAAGTGGCGCAGCGGCTCCCCGTCTCGGGACAGTCGCGTCGTCCCGTCGGGCAGGTAGCCGAGGTTCTGCTGCTCACGGATCGCGAGGCAGATGTTCGTCCGGCCCGAGCGACAGTTCACGCACTCGCCACACTGCGGCGAGAAGAGCGTCACGACGTGGTCGCCTGGGGCCACCGAGGAGACCCCCTCGCCGACCGCCTCGACCACGCCGGCGCCCTCGTGCCCGAGGACACAGGGCGCGTATCCGGACGGGTCGACCCCCGAGGCGGAGTACATGTCGGTGTGGCAGACCCCGCACGCGTGCAGGCGCACCAAGACCTCGCCGGACGTCGGCCCGGCGAGGTCTACGTCCTGGACGGCGAGGGGCTTACCGAACTCCTCGAGGACCGCGGCGCGAATTTTCACGCGGGCGGATTTTCGTCGAACTGCGGCGCGTCGTCGCCGATGATCTCCCACGGAGCTTTGAAGGCGACCTGCAGGTGGAATTCGGGCTGCAGGGCGAGCTCGCGCATCAAACCGGCGGCTACGTAGTATTTCTCGCCGAGGTCGTCGTACAGGGCCGAACCGCAGTCACCGCAGAACTGGCGCGGAGCGAACTCGCTCTCGTAGTGCTTGACCAGGTCCGCGCCCTTGGTGACGTTGAAATTGCTCGGCGAGACCAGCACTCCGGTGAGGCTTGAGCCGGTCCACCGTTGGCAGCGCGTGCAGTGACAGACGCCCATGCCCTCAGGGTCGGTCACCTCGTACTCGATCCCCCCACACAGGCAGGCCCCGGACAAGGTCTTGCTCATCGTCTTCTCCTCACGGTTGACAGATCGCCGCCCAGAGCGGGCGGGCGCCGGGACGATACGGCGGAACCGCGAGCTCGGCCAGTCGGCCCGGAAGGCTGCGTCAAGGCTGCATTCGGGCCCGCGTCACTCCGGGTGCCCGCGACTCGGGCAGCAGGGGGTCGCCCCCGTCCTCGAGGACGTCCGTCGACACGCGGCCGTGAAGTCGGTATGGCCGGCTGAGGACCACGCCGGGCCCGACGCGGCGGCGGAGACGGGTGATCTCCGCCCGAACCGTCGCCGCCGGCTCGGCCGATCCGTACAGCCCGATACCCAGGTCGCGCACGGTCATCCCGGCGGGGTGCAATGCGAGCAGCGTGAGGATCTCGCTGTGCCGAAGGTTCAGATCTACGCGACCGTGGGACGTGGTCACGACCGCTCTTGCCCGGCCCGCGATCATGACCGAGACCTGATCCTCCACTGGTTCTGGCCCTTCGCCGGACTGATGGACGAGCGGCTGCTCGGTCTCGCGACGCTCCGCGGCCAGCCATGCCTCCGCGGCCATCGCGACCGCCGTCACCAGCGGAAGTCCGTGAACGTGTGCCGTCCGAAAATCTCCAGAGAGGTCGATCGCGCCGAGCACCTCGCGGGTGTCGGGGTCGTGAACCGGCGCGGCGGCACAGGTCCAGCCGTGCAGCAGTCGGTTGAAATGCTCCGCCGAGTAGATCTGCACGGGCTGGTCGAGCGCCAGGGCGGTCCCGATCGCGTTGGTCCCGACGCCGTCCTCACTGCAGAGAAAACCTGGCAGAAAGCGCGGCGCGGCGGCGGTGCGAAGCGCCCGTGCCGAACCTTCGGTCCACAGGAGCACGCCGTCGGCGTCGCTGAACGCGATGAAGTAGCCGGACTCCATCAGCGCCTGGCGCAGCAGCGCACTGATCCGGGACAGCAGGGGGGCGATCGGATGGATCGCGAGGCGAGCGGCGGTGCGCCTCGCGTCGAGGATCCGCGGCGCCGGGCCCTCCGGGTCGACGCCGGCGGCAACCGAACGCTGCCATGAGTCGGAGATGACCGGCCGGACGACCCGCGGCGCGACGCCGGTGTCGAGGGCGATCGTATGCGCGCGCCGCAGCAGGGTCGCAAGGCGCATGTGATCAGGGTCGACAGTCAAGGTGAGCCGCGTGGACATTGCGCGGCTACCCCGATAAGTGCTGCGGACTTGATCGAAACATCGTTTCGATATTTCCACAAATGCGGACCATGCTCAGGACCGCGCAGTAGATCTGCCCTAGCGGGCCGCCTCCTTCGACATAGAGCCGTCCGGAGACTCGAGGGCAGCCGTCATGCGGCTGTCGGCCTGGCGGTGGAGGGCCTCGAGGATTCTCACCGCCAGCCATGGTTCCAGCCAGCTATGAGGCCTGGTTCGACCGCCTAGCTCGGATTCGATCGTTCGTAGGCGATAGCGGACGGTGCGCTCCGCGACACCGAGGCGATCCGCTGCCAGCGCGCTGTTCTGGCCGGCGTCGCAGTAGGCGCGCAACGTCTGGCGCAGCCGCTCCATCTTCACTCCCTCGGCCGCAAGCGGGCCGAGCACGTGGCTGACGAACATCCGGGCACCGGACTCGTCGCCTAGGGCGAACGTTTCCACGCTGACCTCCGGGTACGCGGTCACCCCGCGGGGCGAAGGGGCCAACTGGCGCACCGCCACCCAACTGGCCAACTGCGCCTGTCGGTGGGTGTAGGTGAACCCCTTGCGGCCGGCGACTATCGCACCCAAGGCGAGGTGGGTGCCCGGCGCGGGTGTGAAGGCGTCGAGGCATCTGTCGTAGTCCGGGAAGCTCGCTCGTCCGATCCAAGCCCATACGGCGGTGCCGTCACTGGGGACACTGAGCAACTCGCCGCCCAGGATCCGCGCCCCTTCGGCGATCGCCCGCTGGGGGTCGCGGCCCCAGCCGACCACGCCGAGGTGTTGCTGTTCGGTCCCGTAGCCCAAGACCGCGTCGGTGACAGCGACCCCGTCGATCGCCTGGCTGACGATCTCGAGCAGCTGCTTCTGGCGCTGGTCGAGCCATTGGTCGCGCTCGCCGACGTAGATCTCGCCGGCCTTCGCCGTCAGCCAGTCGAAGCAGCGGAACAGGTATCTGGAGGTGGTGCGCAACGCGAGCTGCTGGTCGGTCCGTGACAACTGCCACGAGGACACCTCGTCCAGGATGACGTCCCAGATCGCCTCATGGGTCATCGCATAACTGCGGTCCACGACCTCCCAGGCGACCCCGGCTCGAGCGGCATTCAGGGCCTCCTCGACGAGGGCCGAAGGCAGATGCTCGGGACAGCGACCGTCGTTTTCGAGGGTCGCCCAGGTGGCGCTGAGAACCTTCGGAAGGGCTCCATGTCCGGCGGCCTGCCAATCGGGACTCGCTACCACGTAGTAGTCGGTCAGCTCGTGCCTCACTCGTCGGATGGTCGCCTCGGTGATCTCCCCGGTTCGATCTCGAAGCGAGGCGACGAGCCGCTGGATCAGAGAAGAGATGTGGGACGGAGGCGGGCTCATCTGAATCCTCGATTTGACTATAGATCTCCATCTGTTTGCTGCGCAGGCCTTACTGGCCCCTGAAGTTCTTGCCGTAGTCGGCAAAGTTCGGCCCTAGATTGGCCGCAATTCGAACTCGCGGCCGGGTGACAAATCGAGAGGGTCCCATACATGGAGGGACGGGAAGAGGCCGTGAGGGCTCAGGTCGTGGTCGTCGGCGGCGGTATCTCGGGGCTGTTCGCGGCTCGCGAGCTCGACGCCCATGGCGTCGACGTGATTGTGCTCGAGGCCAAGGGTCGAGTCGGCGGACGGACGCTGAACCAGCCACTGCCGGGTGGCGGTGTCGTCGAGGGTGGCGGCGAGTGGCTCTACCCGTACCACGAGCAGGCGATGGCCCTCACGCGCGAGCTCGGCATCGAGATTTTCCCCCAGTTCGACGACGGCGACCGCCTCTCGTATTACGACGGTCGGTTGGTCCGCTACGGCGATGGCTACAGCCCGCTCGACGATGACGCCGCCGCAGAGCTCGCGAGCACGATGGCGGAACTCGACGAGCTGAGCGCGAAGATCGATCCCGCGGCACCGTGGGACGCTGCCGACGCGGCCGACCTCGATACCCGGACCTTCGACGCCTGGCTCCGCGAACGGGTGGCCGGCCGGGCGGCTCGCAGCATCTTCGACACGACCTTCGGCCTGAACTTCGGCGCGCCCATGAATCGCATCTCGTTGTTGTTCGTACTGACTTACGTGTCGGGTTTCGGCGCCTCGTGGCAAAACATCTTCCCCGCGGAGAGATTTCGTCTGCATGGCGGCTCGCAGGCGATCTCACAGCGACTTGCGGACGATCTGGGTCCACGGGTCCACCTCGGTTGCGCGGTCGAGAAGGTCATCCAGACCGGGGACGGCGTGGAGCTGGTCGGCTCCGACTTCTCCGCCACCGCCGAGCGTTGCATCGTCGCCCTCAGTCCGACCGACTGTCGCGGTCTCGATTTCGATCCGCTTCTGCCAAGCCGCCGGCGGACGCTTCAGGACAACTGGGGGTGCGGCCCGCAGATCAAGGCGCACGCGGTCTACGACGAGGCGTTCTGGCGTGCCGAGGGCCTCTCCGGCTTCGCCCGTTCCGACCAGCCCGCGGTCTCGGTTGTCTTCGACAACAGCCCCCCGGACGATTCAGATGCGGTCTTGGTCGCCCTCTTCCAGCCTGCCCCAGGTCCCAGCCCTGAGGGCTTGTCGGATGAGGTTGCCGACTCGGTCGAGCAGCGGCGGGCGGCCGTGCTCCAAGGCCTCACCGAGATGTTTGGAGCAAAGGCGGCCGAGCCAAAAGCCTTCTTCGAGCAGAACTGGCAGGACGAGCCCTATAACAACGGTTGCCAGCCCTTCTACCCACCCGGCCTCCTGACCACGACCACGGATGCGATTCGCCGCGCCTGCGGCCGCATCCACTGGACGTCGACCGAGGCCGCGACGCGATGCGTCGGCTGGATGGAGGGCGCGGTCCAGTCCGGCCGCAGGGTGGCCGCCGAGGTCAAGGAGGAACTATGAGTGACGGCACCGGCATCCCGGTCGTGGTAGGTGTCGACGAGGTAGACGAGTACAAGGTCGGGCCCGATGGCGATCAAGGCACGATCAAGAGGCTGATCCGCCGCGAACACGGCTCCGGCGTGTTCCTTGGGACCTTCCGCCTCGACCCGGGACAGCGCGGCAGCTTCGAGCTTCCCCATGCCAACGGGATGGAGGAGGAGATCTACTACCTCACCGCCGGGCGGCTCAAGGTCAACTGGAGTGACGGCGAGCGGATCATCGAGTCCGGGCAGGCCATCTTCTTCCCGTCGGGAGGCGCCTACGAGATCGAGACCGTCGGCGAGGGCCCTGTCGAGCTGGTCTGGACCGCCTTCCCTCCGCCGGCATGAATGACCTCCGTCTAGCCGGCCTCGATCAGGGGGCGTTGGAGGAAGTGCCGGCCTACGGCCGCCGGTTGGTGGAGGACGGCCTCGTTCTCGGTACCTCCGGCAACATCAGCATCCGGGTGGAGGGCGGCTACGTCATCACCCCGAGCACCATCGCCTACGACGAGATCACCCTCGAGGATCTGGTCCTGCTCGATGACGGCGGCACGCAGGTGGACGGTCGCGGGAGGCCCTCGTCGGAGACCCCGATGCATCTCGCCGTCTATGCGACGACCGACGCCATGGCCGTGGTCCACACCCACTCCCCGGTCGCGGTCGCCCTCTCCACCGTCGTCGACGAGGTTCCCGCGGTCCACTACGACATAGCCCGGCTCGGCGGCAACACGGTCCCCGTCGTGGGCTATGAGCGGTTCGGATCCGACGCGCTTGCCCAGCGTGCCGCCGACGCTTTCGCCGAGCGTTCCGCCGTCATCCTTCGCAACCACGGCACCATCGCCTGCGCGCCCGACCTCCGTCAGGCCTATTACCGAGCCCAACTCGTCGAGTGGCTCGCCGGTGTCTATTGGAAAGCGGCGACGATCGGGAAGCCGGCCGTGCTGAGCGACACCGAGTTGGACGAGGTCGTCACCGAGTCGAAGCGTCGCCGGTATGGGGCGGTGCAGCCGTGATGCGGGTCGTGAGCCTGGGGGTCCACATCCTCGACGTCCTCGGAGCCCCCGTGTCACCGCTGCCCGAGGGTGGAAGCAGGTACCTGGTCGACGAGGTGCGCGTCACGGCCGCGGGGACGGCGGCCGGGACGAGCGTGGATCTGGCGAAGCTTGGCGTCGAAGTCGAGGCGATGGGGGCGATCGGCGCCGACGACCTCGGTGACCTCCTCGTCGCTCGGCTGCGGCGGCACGGAGTGGACACGACCCGCCTTTCACGGAAGTCCGTCGGCACCTCGGCAACGATCTTGCCGATCGACGGCGAGGGCGAGCGATTCGCCACCTTCCATCGACGAGGTGCATCGCCCCATCTGGTCAGAGCCGACGTCGATTTCGAGTCCATCGCGAGCGCTGACCTTCTTCACATCGGGGGACCCGACGCGCTCGGGGACTTCGCGGGCGCCCCACTCGTCGAGGTCCTGCGCCATGCTCGTGAGCACGGCGTGCCCACCACCATGGACGTCCTGTCCCACGTCGATGCCGGCGTTCTGTCGCGCTTCGTCGACGCCTTGCCGTTCGTCGACTTCTTCTTCCCGAACCAGCACCAGGTGGCGGCCATGACCGGGGAGGACGACCCCCTTCGGGGGGCCCGCCAACTCCTCTCCCATGGACCGGGCTGTCTGGTGGTGACCCAGGGAGCAGAAGGCAGCTTGATCGTGACCAAAGATGATGCGATCGAGCTGCCCGCACTCGAGGTCAGGATGGTCGACACCACCGGGTGCGGTGACGCTTACACGGCCGGATTCATCGTGGGCAGCCTCCGCGGATGGAGCTTGCGGTCGCGCGGCGCGTTCGGCGCGGCCTGTGCGGCGCTCGTCGGCGGAGGCCTCGGCTCCGACGCAGGAATCGTCGATCTGGACGACACGTTGAGCTTCTTGGCACGGATGGCTCCGGGAGCGGATCCCCGATCGGAGGACTCCTTCGCACCCGTTCGAGGAGGGCACCCTCATGGGTAGCCACGATCGCATCCCGGGCCGCCGCCACCCCTTGACGCCCCGTTTGGAGGGCGCTAACTTAATGTCTCATCTTGTACACAGTTTGTCTACATACTGCCACTCCCGACATCTCTAAATAGGAAATTCCAGGGATAACTGTTCAAAATGGTTTACGCACGATTCTTCGTCAGGCGTCTCCTTCAGGCCATCCCAGTGGTGATCGGCGTCACGATCATCGTGTTCTTCCTCATCCATCTGGTGCCTGGGGATCCTGCGAGAACCGCTCTCGGTATCCACGCCACTCCGAAAGCGATCGAAAACCTCCATCACCTCTGGGGCCTCGACAAGTCACTTCCTGAGCAGTACTGGCTCTTCATGAAGCGCCTGTTGAGTGGAAACCTGGGTGAATCGCTGCGCTTCAAAGAGTCCGCGGGAGCACTGGTTCTCGAACGAATGCCCGTGACTCTTTGGTTGCTCATCTACTCGACCTTCCTGACCGTCCTGATCGCCGTCCCCGCCGCCCTCCTGGCCGCCTCGCGGGAAGGTGCGATGCGTGATCGCACGGTCCAGATCTTGTCGGTCGCATCGCTCGGCATCCCGGGCTTCTGGCTCGGCCTGGTCTTGATCCAGTACATCGCGGTCGAAGCACAGCTGTTGCCTTCGGCGGGCTACGGCTCCGGATTCGCCGGTCATCTCGAATCCCTGCTGCTGCCGAGCCTGACGGTCGCCGCCGGACTCGTACCACTTGTGGTCCGCAGTCTGCGTGCCGAGCTGCTGAAGGTCGCCCAATCGGACTTCGTGACCACGGCCCGGGCCAAGGGGATCACCGAGCGGCGGATCCGCCGGCGCCATGTGCTGCGAAACGCTCTGGCCCCCTCGGTCACGGTCCTCGCCGTCAACATCAGTTTCCTGGTCGGCGGGACCCTGGTGATCGAACAGGTCTACAGCCTCGGCGGCGTCGGCACCCTGATGCTGCAGGGCATCAACGCCCGTGACTTCCCGATCGTCCAGGCGGTCACCTTGATCCTTGCCTTGGTCGTCGTCTTCGTGAATATCCTGGGTGACCTCACCCAGGCCCTTCTCGATCCCCGGGTGGAGGTACGATGAGCGCCGTCGGTGGGGCACCGCCGGAAGTCGGAGGGCCGCCGCTCCCGACCGAAGTCGACGTCGAGTCCCGTACGCCGCTGCGCTTCGGTGCCGTCGGTCGGGCCACCCGGGGAGTGCTCGGAGCAAACACCTCGCTGGTCATCGGTCTGATCATCATCGGCGGCCTGATCATCGTCGGCCTGTTGGCGCCGGTGATCTCCCCCGACGATCCGGTCAAACAGGAAATCACCAACACGCTGGCGGCGCCCGGCGCAGCAGGCCATCTCCTCGGCACCGACCAGCTCGGTCGCGACACTCTCTCTCGTCTCCTCTACGGAGCCCGAAACGACATCCTCATCGCGCTCGGCGCGGTGTTGCTGCCCTTCATCATCGGCACGATCATCGGAGTCGTGGCCGGCTATCGCGGCGGCTGGGTCGACTCGCTGCTGGTCGGCGTCGTCGACGTGATCATCGCCTTCCCGATGCTCGTCCTCTTGATCGCCTTGGTGTTCGTGCTCGGCCCAGGAGTGAGGACGATCATCATCTCGGTGGCCGTGATCGATTGGGTCGTCTACGCCCGGCTGGCACGAACGTCGGCGCGGCGTGAGGCTTCCTTGGAGTACGTGATGGCGGCACAGGTCGGCGGCATCTCGACCTGGCGGATCCTCGTCCGGCACATCGTGCCCAACCTGATCGCACAATCGGTCGTCTATGCGATGTCCGATGCGGTTCTGGTGATCCTCTTCATCACCACGCTCGGCTACCTCGGCCTCGGCATCCCGCCCCCCGCCCCCGACTGGGGGACGATGATCGCCGAAGCACAGCCGTACTTCAACAAAGAGTGGTGGCTCGCCGTGATCCCCGGTGTCGCGATCATCATCACGGGCTTTGGTCTGTCCCTCATCGCCGATGGCCTTGCTCAGAAACTCGACGCTCGATGAATATGACCGACACGTTGACCAAAAAAAGCAATCACCTGCTCGACGACAAAGCCGCCTTGCTGTCGGTCCGTGACCTGCGGATCGAGATCGACGGCGGCGAGGGCTCGTTCGAAGTCGTGACAGGCGCCACGCTGCGTGCTCGGCGTGGCGAGGTGGTCGGAGTGGTTGGTGAGTCCGGTTCGGGAAAGTCCCTGACGCTGCGGGCGATCGCCGGCCTGCTGCCGCCGGGGATCACGATCGGCGGCGGCGAGGTCGATGTCGACGGCATCGATGTCGTTTCCGCCGACCGCTCGGCCCTGCGCCGACTTCACGGCGGCATCGTCGGGATGATCTTCCAGGAGCCGATGACGGCCCTGAACCCGACGATGCGAATCGGGTCACAGATCGCCGAGGCAGCACGGGCTCACTCCAAGGTCTCGCGTTCCGAATCCAAGGCAAGAGCGATCAAGTTGCTCGGCCAGATGGGCTTCACCGAACCGGAGCGGCGTTACCGCCTCTACCCGCACGAGCTGTCCGGTGGGATGCGCCAACGCGTCGTGATCGCGATCGCCCTGGCCGGCGACCCGTCGCTGCTGCTCTGCGACGAGCCGACGACGGCGCTCGACGCCACCGTGACGATGAAGGTGCTGGACCTGATCGTCGGCCTCGCCAAGGAGCTCGACATCGGCATCGTCCTCGTCACCCACGACCTCGGGGTCGCGGCCAAGGTCTGCGACCGGATCGTCGTCATGTACGCCGGCCGGATGGTCGAGGAAGGGCCCTCGGAGGAACTACTCAGGCGGCCCCGGCATCCGTACACGCTGGCGCTGCTCCAGGCGGTCCCGACCCGCGAGTCGACGATCGAGGACCTGAAAGCGATCCCGGGTACGCCACCGACGATCGGGGAGATCCCCGAGGGGTGCCCGTTCATGCCGCGCTGTGCGTTCGCTCAGCCGGAGTGCAGTGAGCCGGTGCATCTGGTCGAAGTCGCCGAGGGCCGCACGAGCGCCTGCCGTCGTCATGAGCTGCTCGCACAGCTGCAGGGGGAGCAGGATGCCTGACAATCTGCTCGAGGCCAAAGATCTCCGCGTCGTGTTCGGCGGTGGGCGCGACATCTTCTTCCGTCCGAAGCCGACCTTCGAGGCGGTACGGGGGATCGACTTTTCGATTGCTCGCGGCGAAGCGTTCGCCATCGTCGGCGAGTCCGGCGCGGGGAAGTCGACGGCCGCGCGCTGTGTCGTCGGGGTGCAGAAGCCGACCTCAGGCACGATCACCTTCGACGGCCGGCCGCTGGACCCGCGTAAGGATCGCGGACAGCGCAGGGCGATCCAGATGGTGTTCCAGGACCCCCAGGGCTCGCTGAACCCGCGGATGACCGTCGGGGCGGTGCTCTCCGAACTGCTGCGTCGCAACGGTCTAGCCGACTCGAAGGCGGCCGCTCATAAGCGCTCCGTCGAGTTGCTCGAGATGGTCGGGATGCCCGAGGCCGCCCTCGAACGCCGCCCCCGCTCATTCTCCGGCGGCCAGCGTCAGCGCATCGGGATCGCCCGGGCGCTCGCGGTCGAGCCGACCTTCCTGATCGCCGACGAGCCGGTCTCCGCCCTCGACGTCTCGATCCAGGCCTCGATCCTGATCCTGCTCAAGCGTTTGCAACGCGAGCTCGGCCTCACGATGCTCTTCATCTCCCATGATCTGGCGGTGGTCAAACAGCTCTGCGACCGGGTTGCGGTGATGTGCGAGGGCGAGATCCTCGAGGAAGGTCACGTCGACCAGGTGCTGATCGAACCGCGCGAGGAGTTCACCAAACGGCTTTTGGCCGCCACCACCGACCTGCCTCCGCTCGACCTCTCGATGCAGGAGCTGGCGCGTGTCGAGGGCAGCGCCTCGATAGCTGAATAGACGGCCCCAGCCGATGTGCGAGGAAGGAGTGGAAGTTGAGTAGCGAATATGCGGTGGTCGACCCGACGACGGGTCAGAGGCTGAAGACCTATCCAAGGAACACCGACGACGAGCTGCGCGATGCGATCGGCCAGGCCGACGCCGCCTACAAATCGCGGTCCGGGGGCGCCGCCGTCGCCGAGCGCGCGACCCTGATCCGCAAGGTCGGCGAACTCCACGTCGAGCGCCGCGATGAGCTGGCGGCGATCATCGGTCGGGAGATGGGAAAGCCGGTCGCGCAAGCGTTGGCCGAGGTCGACTACACGGGCCGCATCTACGCGTACTACGCGGACAGCGCCGAGGGGTTGACCGCCGATGAGCCGATCGAGCTGCGCGGCGGCGAAGGCACCGCGGTCGTGCGGCGCAGCGCTTACGGGACCCTGCTCGGGATCATGCCCTGGAACTTCCCCTATTACCAAGTCGCCCGCTTCGCCGCACCGAACCTGATCATCGGCAACCCGATCCTCCTCAAGCACGCGCCGCAGTGCCCGGAATCGGCCGCGACGATCCAGGAGATCTTCGATGCAGCCGGGTTTCCCGCAGGGGCCTACACCAACATCCGTGCGACCAACGATCAGATCGAGTGGGTGATCGGTGACCCCCGCGTGCACGGGGTCTCTGTCACCGGCTCCGAGCGGGCCGGCGCGGCGGTCGCCGCGGTCGCCGGCCGCAACCTGAAGAAGGTCGTGCTCGAGCTCGGCGGGTCGGACCCGCTGATCGTCCTCGGTAGCGAGGACATCGCGGCCACCGCTCGCATGGCGCTCGCCGGGCGACTCCGAAACGCCGGGCAGGCCTGCAACTCGCCCAAGCGCATGATCGTCATCGACGAGCTCTATGACGTCTTCCTGGCGGAGCTGAGAGAGCAGGTGGAACCGGTGAGCCCTGGCGATCCGACCAGTGCCGCGACGGCATTGGGCCCTCTTTCGTCCGCCGCTGCCGCCGAACGTCTCGAGGAGCAGGTGCGCCGGGCGATCGAGGCCGGCGCGACCGTGGTCGCCGGCGGCAGCCGGGACGGCAGCTTCTTCGAACCGACGATCCTGACCGGGATCGAGCCCGGGGGGGAGGCCTCCCAGGAAGAGTTCTTCGGCCCGGTCGCGCAGATCTATCGGGTCGGTTCCGAGGAGGAGGCGATAAGCCTCGCCAACGACACCTCGTTCGGGCTCGGCTCCTATGTCCTTACTCCCGACCGCGAGCAGGCAGAGCGGGTCGCCGATCAGCTCGAGGTCGGCATGGTCTTCATCAATGTCGTCGGCGTCGCCGAGCCCGAGTTGCCGTTCGGCGGGGTGAAGCGGTCGGGGTTCGGCCGCGAGCTCGGCCGACTCGGCGCCGACGAGTTCGTCAACAAGAAGTTGATCCGATCCGCTTAAGGCGCCTTCTGCTGTCTACGTCGTTCTCCGCGGGTACGCTTCAGGTGGATGCCCGGCACGGAGGTCAAGCGTTACGCCAAAGGTGAAGCTCGTGAACGCGAGATCCTCGAGGCGACGATCGACCTGATTCATGAGGAAGGAATCTCAGCTGTCACGCACCGGGCCGTGGCCGACCGGGCCGGGGTCCGTCTCTCGGCACCGAGCTATTTTTTCCCTTCGATCGACGACCTGATCGTCGAGGCGTTTCGCTCGATCGTCGCAAACTTCATGGAGGGGCTGGAGACCCTGAGCACCCGAATCGAGGCAGAGGACATGAGCCGCGAGGCCGCCGTCGATGCCTTTGTCTCGCTGGCGCTGAAAACGGCGCCGCGCTATGACGCGGTCCAGTTCGAGGCCTACATGTCCGCCAGCCGTCGCCCGGTGCTGCGCGACGAGGTGGATGCTGCGATCGCCGCCACGCACCGAAAGGGCAGCACGCTCGTCACCGCATCCCGTCGGAAGAACTTTGACTGGGCGGCGCCGATCCTGACCGCCTATGCCGACGGCGTCGCCTTGCACCGCGTTGCCAGTCCGCCTGAGGGCATCGGCGCGAAACCTCTGCGGGAAGGGCTGCTGGCGCTGATGGACGGCCTGCCAGACCGCAGTTAGCCTCTGAGGGCCGCCAGCACCGGGATGAATTCACGGGCGGCGGTCTGCGGAATGGAGTAATAGGAGTAACCCCAACGGTCGCGTCGCTGGTGCAGCTGATCGACCAGCTCGGTCACCGTACCGGCGAGCATGAAGGGAGACGAGAGCGTGTCCTCGAGGTCCAGGCCTTTCCGGGCGCCGACCGTTTCGGCGAAGGCGCGCCTGTCGTCGGTCACCTTGGCGTCCGGCACATGGCCATGGAAGACGAGCTTGTCGAAGCGGTCGCCGGCCTCACTGCGGATCAGCTCAAACTTCTCGTCGATCCGTGCCGCGATTCCGTCCGACGCAGTCGCGGCTTTCGCGTCGCTCGTCGGCAGCGAGCGGTTGACGCCGATGATGTCGGCCTTGCGGGCGGCGAAACGGAGCATGCGCGGGCCGCCGCCGGCGATGAAGATCGGGGGACCCTCGGGGCGGAAGGGGGCGGGGGTGCCGTCGAGCTCATGGATCTCGTAATGCTCACCCTGGAAGTCGAAAGGTCCCGGGGCGAACAGACCACGTAGGACTGCGACGTACTCGATCAGCCTGCTTACCCTTATCCCGGCTCTGTCCATCTCGATCCCGGCGGTGCGGTAGTCCCGGATCTGGTACCCGGCGCCGAGGCCGACCTCGAGCCGACCTTCGGAGAGCTGGTCGATCGAGGCGAGCTCCCGCGCGACCACAGCAGGGTGGCGGAAGTCGACGGCAAAGACAGCGGTCGCGACGTGCAGCTTTTCCGTCACCGTGACCGCCGTGGCCATTGCGGTGATCGGACCGAAACCCTCGTCGAAGTGATCTGGTGCGAAGAGGGTCGAATACCCGACGTCCTCGAGCTCGCGGACGGAGTCGGCCCAGGTCATTCCGTCGAAGGGCCCCATCATCTCGACCCCGAAGCGAAACTCGTTCTGCGCGCTGATCACAAACCTCCTCATTGGACGGTGACGGCGGCCACCTGCATGATGCCGGGATGGACTAATCTAGGACAAGTGCCCTATTTTGTCAACGCGCCGGAACTGGCCATGGAGGCGGAGATGACGCAGAGCAACAATCCATACAGCGAGGGCCTCGCTTACATCCAGGGAGAGTTCGTTCCGCTGGCCGAGGCCAGCGTCCCGATCGTCGAGGCGGGCTTCACGCGCTCGGATGCCACCTACGACGTTGTTGCCACCTGGCAAGGTCGTTTCTTTCGCCTCGACGAGCACCTGGAGCGCTTCAGACAGAGCTATACCAAATTGAGGATGGAGCTACCGCTCGAAGGCGAGGAGCTGCGGCAGATGCTGCTCGAGCTGGTCGGCCGCTCCGGGCTGCGGGATTCCTACGTGATGATGATCGCCACGCGAGGCCTGCCGCCGGCGGGGAGCCGTGACCCCCGCCGCTTCCAGAATCGGCTCTACGCGTTCGCCTGTCCCTACCTGTGGGTGTTCTCGCCGGAGTTGCAGGAGCGTGGCATCAAAGCAGTCATCAGCTCGATCATCAGGACGCCGCCACGGGCCTTCGATCCGACGATCAAGAACTTCCAGTGGGGCGATCTGATCCGCGGCCAGTGGCAGGCTCTGGAAGCTGACGCCGAGGCCGGCCTACTCCTCGATGACGATGGGAATGTCACCGAGGGGGCCGGCTATAACGTCTTGGCTTTCGTCGACGGGGTCCTGCGCACGCCAGAGGAAGGGGCGTTGCTCGGCATCACCCGGCGTTCGGCCATCGAATTGGCCGAAGAGGACGGGATCCCGGTGAAGCGCGGGCTGCTCCACGTCGACGAGCTACGGTCGGCCGAAGAGATCTTCTTCACCACCACCGCCGGCGGAGTGATGCCGGTCGGGATGCTGGACGGGAAGCCGATCGGCGATGGCGACGGGAGTCCCGGGCCGAAGACGCTCAGGCTCAAGCAGCTCTACTGGGACGCTCACGAGCGCCCGGAGTGGTCGACCGAGGTCGACTACAGCGTCGCCGATCCCTCGATCTCCGCGGCGTAAGTCCGGTGATGAACCCGGGTGCCGATCTCGGGCAGATCGAGGATCTGCCCCTGTTCGAGGGAATGCAAAGCGCTGACTGGGGAGTCGATTTCGACGTCTCCTCAGAAGAACTGTTCGCGAGGAAGGATCGCGGCATCCTGCGTGACCCCGGCGGCAGTGTCCTGGCTTATACGAATGAGGACCTTCGAGTTCTCGCCAAAATGCCGGACCTGGCGAACCTGCCCTTCGACCAGCTGACGGAGGAGCTGACCTCCGAAGCCGGCGACGGACCGAGGGGATATCAGCAACTGATGCGCAATCACGTGTTCACCCTGCAGCCGCCGACCCACGGGCCGGTGAGACAGGTGTTCTCCGGACACCTCGCGAAAGGTAAGGTCCAGGTCCAGCGGGGCGTGGCCGAAGATGTGGTGGAGTCCGTGCTCGACGATGTCCCTGCGGGTGAGGTCATCGATTTCGAAAACGACTTCGCACGCGTCGTGTCGGCGCGCTTCTGGTCCCGGTTCCTCGAAATCTCCATCGACGAGTCCGACCAGGCCGCGCAGCTGGCGGGGCGGATTCTTCCGGCGCTCAATGTTCGAAGAAGTGCCGAGGAAGCGCTGGCGGCCAACCGTGCGGCGGCCGGATACATGGAGGTCCTCTCGCGAGGTATCGATCGTGTGGTCGCCGGTGGTGGGAACGAGTCCTTCAACGAGATGGCCTTTGCCTTGGAACAGGTCGAGGACCCTGATCGACCCGCCTCCGTCGGCCTCGCCTTCGCGTCGATGCTGTTCGACGCCTTCCACACTGCGACTGCACTGACGACGAACGTCGTCTACACGCTGCTGCAGCAGCCGGCCATCGTGCACGAGATCATCGCCTCCCCGGACGTCATCGGGACGGCGGTGAGCGAGGCCATGAGGCTGAACTCACCGATCATCGCAACGGTGCGTTGCGCGTTCACCGACATCGAGCACCGGGGAGTGACGATCAGGAGGGGAACCCCGGTGAAGATGTTGTGGATCTTCGGCAATCGTGACCCGGAGGTCTTCGCCTCACCAGCCGAGTTCCGACTCGACCGCGAGCGCCGCCGGCAGGTCACGTTCGGAGGTGGCTTCCATATCTGCCCGGGTCGGAACATCGCGTCCGTGCTGGTCGAGGCGATGGTTTCGGTGTTGTTCAGAGATGATGTCGAGATCGACGTCTCTGGTGATGCACGGTGGCTTCCGGCCTCGAAGTCGCACCAACTCGAGAGCCTGCCGGTCACCATCCATCGGCGCTGAGTGGCCGATTGCCGAGTACTCGTCGCCGGGCATCTTGGGCGTCGAACGCCCGCAGCCCCCGGAACGAGCGCGTGGATCTCGAGATCTCACCCGGTGCCGAAGATCGGCAGGCCGATCTCGGTCCGCCACGCCGAGCTGTCAGGCGTATCGGTGTCGGCGATGACGTAGTACTCACGGATCGGCCCGTCGACGCCGAGCTCGTGGCGGGCGACGTGGTCGGCCAGCGCCCCGTAGGCCAGGTCGATCCCGTCCACGGGGCCCGGGTGGATGACGGATGCGAGCTCGGCCGCGGGTATGACCGTGGGGCGCACCCGGCCGACCGCCTGGATCTCCCCGACGTAGGGGACGAACACCGTCGCCTCACCGCGCTCGTTCGCGAAGAGGTCGTCGCCGTAGATCCCACCGGGAGTGCCCGCCACCAGGGCGTCCTGCGCGATCAGGGTCGCGCGGAGCTCCCCGAGCGCCCCGCGCAGCCAGAGCCCGAGGCCGCCGAGCTCGACCGTCTCGGTGATCGCGGCGGCGGGCGTCGCCTCGACGCTCCTGCGGCTCACCCGCAGGGACCGACTCCCGGACTCGCCGTCCAGCAGGGCCTGAAGCGAGGCGACCGCCGCCTGGGTCTGCGTCAGGCTGTCCTGCAGCGTGTCGAGATGCGAGGCGATCAGGGTGTTGCGGGTCGCCGGGTCGGGCGCCGAGAGCACGTCATGGATCTGCCCCAGCGGCATCTGCAGCTCGCGGAAGCGGCGGATCACCTGTGCGGTGGGAATCTGGTCCGCGGTGTAGCGCCGGTAGCTCGTGTCGGGGTCGATGTCGGCGGGCTCGAGGAGCCCGATCCGGTGGTAGTGGCGAAGCATCTTCACGCTCATCAGGGTGGCGCGGGAGAAGTCGCCGATCGAGAGGGTTGCGGTCATGCGCCACATTCTGGCGTCTCCCACGGTGGGAGGGTCAAGCGCGAGGAAGGGCCTTGACCCTCCCACCGGGTCACGCCCGATGCTCCGATGCAGCCGGTCAGAGCCGGATCCCATAATCAAGGAGCAGCAGCATGTCCCAGAGCAATGAGCAGCAGATGGAGGCGGTCGTCATCCAGGCCGCCGGGCCGCCGGCCCAGTCGCTGGCGATCCGTTCAGAGCCGGTGCCGGAGCCCGGTCCCGGAGAGGTGCTGGTCGAGGTGCACGCGGCCGCGGTGAACCCGCTCGACGCCGTCAACGCCCTCGGCCTGCTCGGCACGCCCCTTCCGATGATCCCCGGCGTCGACTTCGCCGGCGTCGTCGTCTCCGACGGGGATCGCGCCGGCCAGGAGGTGTGGGGCAGTGCGCCACAGGTGGGCATGCAGCGACCCGGCACGCACGCACGCTTCGTCGCCCTTCCCGAGACCTGGCTGTCTCGCAGGCCCGGGCGCCTCTCGATGAGCGAGGCGGCGGCGATCGGACGCTCCCATCTCGCCGCCTGGGAGACGCTGATCGAGTCCGGGAGACTCGAGCCCGGCGAGACGATCCTGATCACCGGCGGCGCCGGGATGGTCGGCCAGGCCGCCGCGGCGATCGCCCGCTGGCGTGGCGCGCGGCCGATCATCGCCGACGTGCGCAGGCCCGACGGCGTCGAGCAGTTCATCGACGCCGGCGCGGGCGACCTGCACGAGGCGGTGCTCGAGATCACCGACGGCCGCGGCGTCGACATGGTCCTCGACGGGATCGGCGGGGCGCTGTTCGAGCCCGCCCTGCGGAGCGTCCGCTTCGGCGGTCGGATGATCGGGCTGATCTCCCACGAGCCACGGGTGGAGTTCGACCTGGTCGAGTTCTACGGCCGGGAGGTCCGCCTCAGCGGACTCGCCAGCGTGTTCCTGGACGGAGCCCACGTGGCGCACGTGTTCGACCAGCTCGGTGCGCTGTTCGACAGCGGTGCCCTCGTCGCGCCGAGCCTGAAGACGTGGTCGCTGGAGGACGCCGCCGACGCCTACCAGTCGGTGCTCGACGGCTCGGCCGGGGTCAAGCAGGTGCTGGCGATCGGCGGACGGGCCTGAGGGAAGCCCGGGACCCGCCCCGCACGGAGGACCTGTGCGGGGCGGGGTCGCGGGATCGTGCAGGAGGCGGACCGGATGCCCGGCGGGTCGAGCCGAGTTCGCATGGTCCTCGAGTTGCGATGTGATGTATTATATATACACTGCACGCTTTCCCAGAGAAGGGAGACACTTTGCGCTGGGCGACGTATGGATCTACGCAGGACGGTCAGGACCACGCGGCACTGATCGAGGCCGGGAAGCTTCGGGCGCTGCCCGCGGGAATCCACCTGATCGACCTGATCAGCGGCGAGGGGATGCCGATGGAGGCCGCCGCGGTGTGGGCGCGCACGACGCCGTTCGAGGTCATCGACTTCTCCGCCGCCAAGCTCCGATCGCCGATCCCCGAGCCCCCCTCGATGCGGGACTTCCTGAGTTTCGAGAATCACTACGTCAACACCCGAACCGGTCTGGGGCTCGAGGTCGATCCGCTCTTCTACGAGCAGCCCAGCTTCTACTTCACCAATCCCGCGGCGGTGGTCGATCCGGTCAGCGAGGTGACCTCCGCACCGGGCACCGAGCAATTCGACTTCGAGCTCGAGGTGGCGGCGGTGATCGGCAGGCGGGGCTCGGACCTGACCCTGGACGACGCCGAGGACCACATCGCCGGCTACACGATGTTCTGCGATTGGAGCGCTCGCGACCTTCAGGCACTGGAGACGCCCTTCGGAACCGGGCCCGCCAAGGGCAAGGACACCGCGACCAGCGTCGGGCCGGTCCTGGTCACGCCCGACGAGCTCGAGCCGTTTCGATCGGGGAACGGCTTCGACCTCGAGATGAAGGCGTTCGTCAACGGCAAGCAATACAGCGCCGGCAACTGGAACTCGGTCTACTGGTCGATGGCGCAGCTGCTGGTGTTCGCCTCGCGGGGGACCGAACTGCGCCCCGGAGACGTGATCGGGACCGGGACGGTCGGCACCGGTTCGATCATGGAGCTGGCCGCCGTCCACGGCGAAGACCAGTACCCCTGGCTGGTGCCCGGCGACGAGATCAAACTGCAGGTTCAGGAGCTGGGGGAGATGGCCGGCAAGGTCATCCCGGCCCATCCCACGGTCCCCTTCAAGCAATGAGCCCGTTCGAGCCGTTGGTCCCCGGCCGGCTGGACGCGGAGGCCGCCGCCCTGCGCGACACGATCCTCGAGACGCGGGCCAAAGTCGTCGATGCTATCGGCCTTGTGGCGCCCGATGGTTCTCTGAGGGGCCCATTCGACCCGCTATTGAGGACCCCCGTTATCGGTCAGGTTGTACAGGAACTGGGACTAGTCGTGCGATCGGGCAGCGACCTCGGACCGACGGTCTGTGAGGCGGCAATTCTCACGATTGTTCACGACTGGGACTGCACCTTCGAGTGGAACGCCCATAGCACGCTCGCCTTCGACGCGGGCGTGCTGAGCGAGGATGACATCGCCCGGATCGCCGGGGGCGGACGTCCGACCGATCGCGTGCCGGCGCTCGCTTGTGAGTTCGCGGCCCAGCAGATCCGTTACCGCGGACTCGACACGGCGACGCGGGCGTCGGTCAAGCAAGAGTTCGGCGAGCGTGGGATGGTGGAGTTGACGATACTTGTCGCCTACTACGAGTTGGTCTGCCGTCTGATCAGAACCTGCGGCGCCGGCGCCTGAGGCGCGACCAGATCCTGTTTCATCGGTCCTCCTGCAGTACCGGCAAGACGACTTTGATCGTGTGCAGCAGGTGTTTCTCGACCGCCTTCCCGGCCTTCTTCGGAGCCCCGGACTCGCAGGCAGCCACGATTGCGCGGTGCTCCTTCTGCGCCTCCTCGATACGCGGAGCGTGTCTCCCGAACAGCTGGATGTAGGCCTTTGAAGAGGCGCGCAGCTCCGCGATCAGATCCGCCAGGCGGGGGAGGTTGGCCGCGGTGTAGATCGCTTCGTGGAATTCGTCATTGACCTTGCTGCGCCGGCTGGAGTCACCCTCGCCGTTGAGCCGGGACATTTTGTCGGCGAGTTTTGACAACTTATCGAGCGCTTTGCGATCGAGGTTCGGCACCGCCAGTTCGGCCGCGCGAACCTCCAGCGGGATCCGAATCTCGTAGATTTCGCGCAGGTCCTTCGCGGTGGGTCGGAAGACGACCACACCGCGGTGCGCGCTGTTCTGCAGCAGGCCCTCTCGCTCGAGGGCGGCGAAGGCTTCCCTGATCGGCGTCGTGCTGACTCCGAAACGTTCGGCGACGTTTGCCTGTCTGAGGCGGGTCCCAGGCGCAAGGGTCCCGTCGTAGATCTCCTCGCGCAGACGGCTGATCACCGTCGCGTTGCGGGTGGTTGGCATCTGGGCCGGAGTTCGGTTGTCCACTTGCGCGATCTTTACACAATGTACAAGAAGCTATTAATACGATCTGCCTCCGGGCACGCGAAACGAAAGGCGGGAATCCGCTTCGACGCTGGCCAACAGGACTACGATATTGTACATAGAATGCACAAGTCTTCCGCTGCGTCGATTGGAGAGTTCACCATGGCGGTCGAGGATCTTGAGCGCCATGGCCACGGACTGAAGCGCCCCGAGAACGTCCTCTGCTTCCGTGACGGGACGACCTTCGCCTCCAGCAATGCCGGGTTCATCACCAGGATCGAACCCGACGGCCGCCAGTGGGAGATAGGCTCCGCCGCCGGCAAGGCGCCGACGACGATGCTGCTCGAGTCCGAGGACGCGCTGATCGTCAACGACACCACCGACGGGATGCTTCACAGGATGCGCTTCGACGGCACCTACGAGACCTATCTCGACGAGGTCGATGGCGAGCCGATCGGCAGTGCCAACTACGTCTTTCGCGACGGTCAAGACCGAATCTGGGTCGCGGTCGCCACTCGCCGCAGACCCCCGCACGAGTCGATCGCGGTCGTCCCCGACGGATACATCGCAGTCGTCGAGGACGGTAAGGCACGGATGGTCGCAGACGGCATCCGCTGGCCGAACGAGGTCCGCCTCGACCGTGACGAACGCCATGCCTACGTGTCGGAGACCTTCGGCGGCCGCGTCTTGCGCTACGAGGTCAGCGCCGACGGCCTTGGCGAGGCCGAGGTGTTCGGACCCGATCCGCTCGGCGACGATGTCGTCACAGATGGGATCGCCCTCGACGCGGAGGGCAATGTCTGGGTCGCGATCGTGTCCCGCAACGGGCTGATGGCGATCGAGCCGGACGGCACCGCCCACACCGTCTTCGAGCAGCCGGTGGCCTCTGCGCTAGAGGACCTCAGGGCGGAGCTGCGGGCGGGCAGAATTACCCGCGAGACGCTCGTCGCATGCGCCGGGCCCGACCTGAAGATGCTCACCAGCGTCGGCTTCGTCGGTCCCGAGCTCCGGACCATGGTGATGGGTTCGCTGGCGATGGACCAGCTGGTCAAGCTGGATTCGCCGGTCGCCGGGCTGCCGCTGTTTCATCAGCGGCGACCGGCGGCACCGCCTCACGTTCCCGCCTAGGCGCTCAGGTCGGCGATGCATCGACACGAGCGAGAAGCGGAGAAGGTGCCACCCGAATGAGGAGATCTTCTACGTGATCGCCGGCGAAGGCGAGATCGAAGTCGATGATGTCCTACATCGGGTCGAGGCCGGGACGTCGTAGTTGATCACGCGGCTCGTCAGCAGACGGCCGCTCCGAGAAAGGAATCGCCATGGATCTAGGCCTGGAGGGAAAAGTTGCGGTGGTGACCGGCGCCGCAAGTGGGATCGGGAGATCCTGCGCTGAAATCCTCCTCAAGGAGGGCTGCCAGGTGGTCGGAACCGATATTCAGGCGGACGGATTGCGGGAGCTCGAGGATGCGCTCGGCGCCGAGGGCGCGTTCAGGACCGTCGTCGCTGACGCCTCGCAGGCCCATGGAGCTGTCGCTCCGATTGCAAGCGCGACGAAGGAGCACGGCAGGTTGGACATCCTGATCGCGGCGGCGGGCATATTCGGGACGGCTCGAGGAGGCATGTTCGCGGGCGAGGACGGCGCGAGCGAGATCACCCCGGAGCAATGGGACCTGACCCAGTTCATCAACTTGCGGGCGCCTTTCCTGGTGGCGCAGGCTGCGGTGCCCGAGATGTCCAAGAACGGGTGGGGGCGGATCGTTGTGATCGCCTCCGTCTCCGGTCAGATGGGGGGCTTTCGGGCGGGCGCGGACTACGCGGCGTCCAAGGCCGGTCTGGTCGGGGCAATCCGTTCCTTGGCTGCCACGGCCGGTCCCGCGGGCATCACCATCAACGCCATCAACCCGGGGATGATCCAGACGCCGATGCTTGGGGACAATGTCGAAACGGGCATCTCGGGCATCGTCGCCGAACGGTCGGCCCTTCGCCGACTAGGAGCGACCGAGGAGGTGTCGGCGATGGCCGTGATGCTGGCGAGCGAATCAGCAGGCTTCATCACGGGCGCTCACCTCGACATCAATGGTGGCTTCTACTTCGGCTAAGACCGGGTGGGACCGCTAGGGCGAGCCCGTTCTGATCCGCGCTCCCCCTGCGTGGTCACGCGCGAGACGCGGAGGCGGGTGCTGCACCTCGTGGCGCGCGCGGTTGCGCCACAGGACTCAGTGTGTATCATATACTGTGTAGGAGCCGATGCCGCGTCGCGGCGAAGCCTCTGTCGCCAGGGGCCATCGTCAGCGCAGTGGTCTTTTGGCTTTGGGAAATGCCTACGAGGAGAAGAGCAGATGAGAATCATCGGCGTGAGGTCCACCGTGGTCGTTGCCGTGATCGTGAGCTTGACCCTGGCCATCGCCTTGGCCGCCTGTGGAAGTTCCAGCAGTAGTAGCAGTACCGCCACCACTACTACCGCCGGGGGGAGTGAAGCGACGAACTCAGGGGACAACGGGGGATCGGCCGGCGTCGATATCGCGGCGGCCGAAAAAGTCATCGCGCCCTACATCGGGAAGCCGAGCCCGTTCCCGGTGATCGAAAAGCTCAAAGAAGTTCCGACCGGGGCCAAGATCGCCTACATGAACTGTGGCAACCCCGTCTGCGCGATCTTCTACGAACTCTTGCAAGGGGCCGCCAAGACGATGGGAGTGGAAATCGTCGACCTCAAGGCCGGCAGCTCCGCCAACACCGTCAGCTCGGCCTTCGACACGGCGGTGACCGGGGGCTTCGATGCCGTGATCGTCACTGCGATCCCGATCGAACTGTGGTCGAGACAACTCAAGGAACTCCAGGCCAAGGAAATCCCGGTCATCACGAGCGGTGCGACCGGCACCGAACCGTACGGAATCAAAACTCCGCAGGCGTCGGACCCGATGGACGAACTCATGGGCGAACTGATGGCCAACTACGCCATCGCCGAATTCAGCCCGGCGTCGAACTACGTCTACTACTCGGTTCCTGAGTTGCCCTTCAGCGCGGTGATCGAAGCGACGGTCAAGGAAGAAATCGAAAAGAAATGCTCGGAATGTACTCTGCGGACGGCGAAGGTGCCGATCGCCCAACTCGGTAACACCGCACCCAACACGGTGGTCTCCGATCTCCAGGCTCATCCGGAAACCGAAGTCGCGATATTCAGCACCGAAGAGATCGCGATCGGCCTGCCCCCGGCCCTGAAGACCGCGGGCATCGAAGTAAAGACGATGGGCGACTCGCCGACCCCGAGCAATCTCGAAGCCCTGAAGAAGGGCGAAGCGTCCGCCTCGCTCGGCGTCGACATCGGGGTCCTGTCCTGGACCCTGCTCGACCAGGCGGCACGCGAGATCACCGGCCAGGAACTCACCGGTCCCGAGGCCGAAGGAATCACCGTCGCGCAGTTCCTGACCCAAAAAGACATCACGTTCGACCCGAGCAAAGGGTGGAGCGGATATCCGGAATTCGCCGAAAAGTTCGCCCAGCTCTGGGGGGTTGAAGGCTGATTTGACCTAAGGAACCGAAGGGGCCCGTACCAGGACTGGCCTGGTACGGGCCTCGGAGCGATCCGAAGACTTATGCAGAACGACAGCTCAACAGCACTGCTCGAGGTGCGCCACCTCTCCAAGAGCTTCCCGGGCCTGAAGGCCCTGGACGACGTCTCCCTCGAGGTCTCCTCGGGGGAGATCGTCGCCCTCGTCGGACAGAACGGCTCGGGCAAGTCGACCCTGGTCAAGGTCCTGGCCGGAGTCCACCAGCCCGACCCGGGGGCCGAGGTCGAGCTCGGCGCCGAGGGCCGCGCCGGGCTCCACTTCATCCACCAGGACCTGGGACTGGTGGGGACGCTCTCGACGATCGAGAACCTCGACCTCGGGCACCGGCTCGGGCGGAGCGCGCTGATGCCGGCGCCGGTGCGCGAGGAAGCGCGGCACGCGGAGGAGCTGGTCGCCGGGTTCGGGGCGCAGATCGACGTGCGGGCCCCGGTCGAGAAGCTGAGCGCGGCGGAGCGCGCGATCGTCGCGATCGCCCGCGCGCTCGACGGCTGGGAGCATGACCGCAACGTGCTCGTGCTCGACGAGCCGACCGCCTCGCTGCCCGGCGAGGAGGTCGACAAGCTCTTCGTCGCCGTCCGCCGGGTGGCGGAGCGCGGCGCCGGGGTGATCTTCATCTCCCACCGCCTCGACGAGGTGATCGAGATCGCCGACCGGGTGGTCTGCCTGCGCGACGGCAGGCTGATCGCCGACGTGCCCCGTGGGGGCTATGACCACGACGATCTGGTCGAGCTGATCGCGGGCGAGGCGCTGGCCGCCGCCGAGGATGCCCGGCAGCCGCGCCGCCAGGGCGAGTCGGTCCTGCGCGCCGAGGACATCCGTGCGCCGACGATCGCGGGACTCGACATCGATCTGCATGCGGGTGAGATCCTCGGCGTCTCCGGAGTGCTTGGCTCCGGCCGCGAGGAGGTGGCCGGCGTGCTGTTCGGCGCGACGCCCGGCGAGGTTGGGTCGCTCGAGATCGACGGCGCCGCCGTCGGTTGCCTCGACCCCCGCCGGGCGATCGCCGCCGGCGTCGCCTACGTCCCCGGCGACCGACACCGCGACGGCGCGGTCATGAAAATGACCCTGCGCGAAAACATGACGCTGCCGCGCCTGCGGCCCCTGCGACGCGTCTTCGGTCGCCTCGACCAGCGCGAGGAGAAGCGCGAGGTCGGCCGCTGGATCGACCGCGTCGGGGTGCGCCCGAGCGAGCCCGAGCGGGCGCTGGAGCTCTTCTCCGGCGGCAACCAGCAGAAGGTGGTGCTGGCCAAGTGGCTGCGCAACGAGCCCAAGGTGCTGCTGATGGACGAGCCGACGCAGGGCGTCGACGTCGGCGCCAAGGCGGGGATCTTCGAGCTGATCGCCAACGCCGCGGCAGCGGGCGCAGGCGTCCTCGTCTGCTCCTCCGACGCCAAGGAGCTGGCCCTGATCTGCGACCGGGTGCTGGTGATGCGCGACGGCCGGGCCGTCGCCGAGATGCGGCGCTCGGAACTGAGCGAGGCGGGCCTGGTGCGGGCCGCCCTCGACGACAACCGATCATCAAACGGCGGCACGCCCGCCCTCAGCGAGAAAGAGGTTCCCGGTCATGCGTGAGATCCGCCGGCTCCTGTCGTTCCGCAACATCTCGGCGATCTACATCTTCGTCGTGATGTTCGCCGTCTTTTCGATCTGGGTGCCGGACACCTTCCTCAAATGGGACACCTGGAAAGCTTTGATCGACAGCCAGGCGGTGACGGCGATCCTCGCCGTCGGCCTGGTGATCGCCCTCTCCGCCGGCGCCTTCGACCTGGCGATCGGCGCCGAGCTCGGCTTCGGCTCGATCCTCGTCGCCTGGTTCCTGGTCGACAAGGGGGTCGGCGTGGTGCCGGCGATCGCCCTCACCCTGCTGGCCGGTGCCCTGGTCGGGCTCCTGAACGGCCTGCTGGTGGTGAAGGTGCGGATCGACTCCTTCATCGCCACCCTCGGGATGAGCTCGATCCTCCTGGCGCTGATCGCCTGGGTCTCCTCCTCCCAGCAGATCCTCGGCCTGCCCGAAGGGTTCGGCAAGATCGGCACCACCGAAGTGCTCGGTCTGACCCTGCCGGTCTACCTGATGCTCGCCGTCGGGCTGATCGTCTGGTACGTGCTCGAGCGGACCCCGCTGGGACGGCGCGTCTACGCCACCGGCGGCAACATCGAGGCGGCCCGGCTGGCCGGCGTCCGCGTCGCCGCGGTCGTCATCTGCTCCCTGGTCGCCTGCGCGACGATCGCCGCCTTCGCCGGGCTGCTGGTCAGCGCCAACCTGGGGACCGGCGACCCGACGATCGGCCCCGCCTACCTGCTGCCGGCCTTCACCGCCGCCTTCCTCGGCTCGACCCAGTTCCGCGGCGGCCGCTTCAACGTCTGGGGCACGATCGTCGCGGTGATGGTCCTCGCCACCGGGGTCAAGGGCCTGCAGCTGGCGGGCGCCCCGATCTGGATCCCCGAACTCTTCAACGGGGCCGCCCTGCTGCTCGCCGTCGGCCTCGCGAAATTCGAGACCACCGCCTCCCGCGCGGGCGCGGTCCGGCGCCTCCTCCGATTCGACCGCCGCGGTGGCGGCGGCGAGGGCAGGGGGTCGGCGGCCACCGCGGGCGGCAACGCCTGACCCAGGGGACCGGCGGAAACCGAGAAAGGAGAAGACAAGTGGCCGACTACGAGCTGTATTGGTTTCCCGGAACCTGTGCCCGGGTGGCGTTCGTCGCACTCGAGGAGATCGGCGCGCCGTTCGAGGTGAAGGTCACCGACCTCCTCGCCGAACGCGATCAGGTCCGCAAGGTCAACCCGAAGGGCAGGGTGCCGACGCTCGTCTCCGACGAGGGCGTGGTGACGGAGAACCCGGTCGTCCTCTCCTTCCTCGCCCGCCGGCATCCGGAGGCGGACCTGCTGCCGGCCGGCGACCCCCTCGTGGGGCGCGAGGTGCTCGAAACGATGGCCTGGTTCGCATCGAGCATGCATCCGAAGATCACCCGCCTGCGGTTCCCGATCTACTCCTGCAAGGAGGAGAGCGCCTGGCCGAGCATCAAAGAGGTGGCGGCGAGCGAGCTTGCCGATGGCTTCGGGCTGATCGAGGAGCGGCTCGAGGGCCGCGAGTGGCTGTTCGGGGAGTGGAGCATCGTCGACGTCTACCTGCTCTGGCTCTGGTTCCGCTCGACCGGCTCCGGGATGGACGGCTCGCGCTTCCCCGGCTGCGCCGATCTTGCGCGTCGCTGCCAGGAGCGGCCGACCGTGGCCAAGGTGCTCGACCGCGAGGAAGCGGAGTGGGCCCGGTTCGAACGGGAGAAGGACTTCCCGCCCGGCTTCTTCCCGGCCTTCCAGGTGGGACGCGCGCCCGTTGTCTGACAGCGCCTTCAACGCGGCGGGAACCGATTCGAGCCTCGAGCAGGAGCTCGACCGCATGCTGGAGATCGAGACCTTCGAGCCGCCCGCGGAGTTCCGCGGGCAGGCGGCCTGGAGCGATCCGGCGATCTACGAGGAGGCCGCCGCCGACCCGGTCGCCTGGTGGACGGCCCGCTCCAAGGAGCTGCTCGACTGGGACGTCGTCCCCACCGAAGGCCTGAACGACTCCGATCCCCCCTTCTACAAGTGGT
>JBOGYZ010000409.1:0-20020 GCA_050697015.1 Solirubrobacterales bacterium | reverse complement strand
GTGCGGGCGATGGTCGAGGAGGTCCACCCCTTGGTGGAGCGCCCGCGCGAGCCCCACTCCACCGCCCGGGTCTACGGCTTTGCCGACGGGCGCGGGGAGATCGGCTTCGTCAATCCCGTCTCCGAACCTTTCTGCGCCGACTGCAACCGACTGCGCCTGACCGCCGACGGCAAACTGCGCACCTGCCTCTTCTCCCTGCACGAGACCGACCTGCGGGGGCCGCTCCGGGCGGGGGCCGGCGACGCCGAGCTGGGACGGATCGTCCGCGAGGCGGTCTGGCGCAAGGAGCTGAAGCACCGGATCGACGAGCCGGGGTTCCGGCCGCCGGCGCGGACGATGAGCGCGATCGGGGGCTGAGCGTGGCGGAGAGCGGGATGACGCGCGTGGCGTGGGTGCGGGCGTTCTGCGCCGAGATCGGGGTGGACGCCCCGACGGAAGAGGAGGAAGCGCAGCTGCTGGAGCTGGCCTCGATCGCCGCCCACGCCTCCGAGCGCCCGGCCGCTCCGCTCGCCTGCTGGGCGGCAGGTAAATCGGGCCGCTCCCCGGGCGAGCTCCGAGAGATCGCCCGCCGCATCAACCCCTGACGCGCTCGGAGCCGGTGTAGACGTTGGTGGCGCCGCGGCGGGTGAAGCCGGCGAGGGTCATGCCGCGGTCGGCGGCGAGCTCGATCGCGAGGCTCGAGGGGGCACCGACTCCGATCAGGATCGGGGCGCCGGCGACCGCCGCCTTCTGAACCAGCTCGAAGGAGAGGCGGCCGCTGACGCAGAGGACGTTGTCGGCGAGCGGGACGAGGCCATCGAGCAGCGCCCGTCCCACGACCTTGTCCATGGCGTTGTGGCGACCGACGTCCTCGCGGGCGATCAGGAGGCGCCCCGTCACGTCGAAGAGCCCGGTCGCGTGGACGCCACCGGTCAGCTCGAAGGTCGGCTGCTCGAGGCGGTCGGGGAGGACGGCGAGCAGTGCCCGGTCGACGACCGGGCCGGGCCCGAGCGGCGCGCTCGCCACCGCGACCTCCTCCAGCGCCCCCTTGCCGCAGACCCCGCACGAGGAAGTCGTGTAGAAGCGGCGCTCGCCGGGATCGCGGAGCAGCGGGCCGGCGACCTCGATCGTGTTGGCGGCGAAGTCCTCGGTCAGGCCCGCCTCGCGCGGCCCGTCGATCAACCCCTCGCCGAAGAGGAAGCCGAGTGCGAGCTCCTCGTCGTGGCCCGGCGTGCGCATCGTGACGCTGAGGGGCCGGCCGTCGACGCGGATCTCGAGCGGCTCCTCGATCGCCACCGCATCGCGCTCACCGTCGCGCTCGACCTCTTGCCAGAGGCGCATGAAGCGAGGGTACCGTTCGGCCGGGGTCCGAACGCGACCTACTCGCGTTCGGGGGCCTCGTCGCCGGGCCAAGCGCCGGTCGCGCTCGCGAACGCGCGGCGGGCGCCGTGGTCGGTGAGGCCTTTGACGAGGCGGAAGATCGCCCCCTCGACCAGCAGCGCGATGATCAGCTTCGGCCAGGAGAACTCGCGGTGTTCGGGGCTCGGCGCCTCTTCGTCGGCGACGAGCCCCCAGATCTTCTCGAAGATCTTCTGGCCGACCATGCCGGCCAGAAGACCCAGGAGGAGGCTGAAGGGGGTGAAGACGAACTTCACGACGCGCCTCCTCCGTTGCTCCCGGTGCTTTCCTCGTCCGGACCGCCCGCGATCTCCTCGCCGAGCGCCTTCGCCGAGCCGAAGACCTGGTCGCGCAGACCCTCGTTGGTCGCGAGGACCGCGGCCGCGCCGGCGACGGCGAGGCCGATGCCGGTGAGGACGAGGTTGCGTCCGGTCCGCTTCGGCTTCTTACGACCGCTGGCGAGCGCCGCGGTGCCCTCGTCGAGCGCCGCGATCGCCGCCTCGACCTGCTTGCGCAGCTTGCGGTTCTTGGACGGCTTGACCCGGCGCTTGCGCGAGCGGTCGTAGGCGTCGCGCAGTTTCTCGGCGCCTTCCTGGAGGTTTTCGCGGGCGTAGTTGTTTTCGAGCAGCTCTTCGGCGAGCGGCTTCAGGGTGCTTGGGATCTTCGTGGGGTTCGGTGCCATGGTCTCTCCTGGAGTTCGGGGTGGGTCGGGGAGTCAGGTGGTCTCTTGCTGCTTCGGCTCGTCGCGCGGTTCGAGTTGGATCTCGCGCGCGGCTCGCGGGCGCCCTTCGGTGAGCTCGAGGCTGCGCTCGCGCTCGGCGTTCAGCTCGTGGCCGAAGAGGATCGCCAGGTTCGAGATCCAGAACCAGACGAGCAGGGCGATCAGCCCGCCGAGCGTGCCGTAGGTCTTGTCGTAGGAGCTGAAGTTGGCGACGTAGAGGGCGAAGAGGGCGGAGGCGACGATCCAGACGACGATCGCCACCAGACTGCCCAGCGTCACCCATTTGAAGCCGCGCAGCTTCACGTTGGGCGAGGCGTAGTAGAGGACCGCCAGCATCAGCAGGAACACGAGAGCCATCACCGGCCACTTGGCGATGTCCCAGACGTCGACCGCGGTCGTGCCGATGCCGAGCGGGCCGGCCACGGCTTCGACGACCGGCCCGGTCAGGACGAGCGAGACGGCGAGCAGCGCCAGCAGGACGATCATCACGAAGGTGACAAGGATCTGCAGCGGGCGCAGCTTCCAGAACGGTCGGCCCTCTGGCGTCTCGTAGATGACGTTGGAGGCGCGCATGAAGGCGCCGGTGTAGCCAGAGGCCGACCAGAGCGCGGCGGCGATGCCAAGCACCAGCGCGATGCCCGCGGAGCCGCTGTTTTCGGTGATCGATTTGATCGGACCTTCGAAGGTTTCGGCCGCCGACGCCGGGCCGATTTCGGTGATGATTTCCGTGATGCTTTCGGTCGTCGATTTGGGATCGCCGAAGATGCCGATCAGCGAGACCATCGCGATCAGCGCCGGGAAGAGCGACAGCAGGCCGTAGTAGGTCAGCGAGGCCGCCCAGTCGGTCATGTTGTCCTCTTGGAACTCCCTCGCCGTGCGCTTGATCGTCGGCCACCAGCCGGTGCCGGGGTCGGTGCCAGTCGGCGCGTAGTCGGCTCGCGGGCCGGCCTGGTCGCGGAACTCGGCGTTCGAATCGCTCGGGTCGGGGCGCTCGGTCACGACCGCAGCCACCTCCACAGCAGGAAGAGGACCACGACCCCGCCGGCGATCGCCAGCGGTTTCGGGTTCTGCTTGGCCAGTGCCTGCGCCTCCTGCGGTGATTCCGGCGCCGCGGCCTTGGCTTTGTCGCCCAGCTCTTTCGCTCTGGCTTTCGCCTCGTCGACTTTGGCTTTCGCCTGCGCTTTGACGTCGGTCTTCTCGGCCAGGGCCTCGACGGTGTCGCCGAGTTCCCCCCGCGTCTCGTCGATCTCGGCGCGGATCTCGGCCGGGCTCTTTTCCTCGGTCTTCTCCTCGGTCGAGGTGGCGTTCACGGGTTTCTCGTCGGGGCTCATGCTCTTCCCTCCTGGGCTCGGGTCTTGGCTTCTTGGACGTCCTCTTTGACGGTTTCGACCGTCTGCCGCGGGACGGGCGGTGCCGCTTCCTTGACTTTGGCTTTGCCTTTCAGCGCGAGCACGCCGGCGACCGCGAAGAGGACGGCGGTGACGATCAGCGCCGCCAGCCAGGCGGTCATCGCCGTCGCCAGCAGCAGGATCACGGTGGCCACCAGCGCGCCGAGCGCGAGGATGGCGAGTAGGCCGGCCACGCCAAAGGCGCCGAGGCCGATGCCGGCCTGCTTGCCCTTCGCCGACAGCTCGGCCTTTGCCAGCTCGATCTCCTTCTGCGCGAGCCGCGAGGTCTGTTCGGTCAGTTCTTTGGTCAGTTCCGCGATCGAGCGGGCCTGGGGATCGGTGCTCATCGGTGCTCCTCGTGATGGCGTTTGGATCGGGGCTGCTGATCGGCCGGTCCCCGACTCATCGGCCCCCAAACCGCGACTCCAGGGCCTGGGCGCAAGTGGGTCACCGACACGGCGTCGGGTGTCGCAGTTCGTCACCGCGGGTGGAGAGCCCGGGCCATGCCCGGGCTCTCCGATCGATCAGCGCTTGATTGCACCCTCGGTCTCGATCTGCTCCTTGCGGACCTCCTCGGAGACCTCCTGCTCGGAGACCTCGGTCTCCTTGCCGAGCCGCACGCGCTCCTTCGGCACCGCCTTCTTCTCGACCACGACCTCCTCCTCGGAGAGCATGACCTCGTGCTCCTCCTCGGAGATGTCGGGGCCCGAGGTGGCGTCGCCCGACGTTGGCGTCGGTGATCGGTTCGGTCTCCAGCACGGCCTTCTCTTTGCGGACCGGCACGGTCTGGGTCACGTTCTCGGTGACGACGTACTTGCGCAGCCGCGCCCGGCCCCCCTCGCGCTCGCGGGTGCCGACGGCGAGCTCCTCCTCGGAACGGGTCATGGCCTCGTCAGTCTCGGGGCCGCTGACGTCGTTGCCGACGACGGCGCGGTCGGTGTCGACCGTGCCGGCGTCATGGCCGCTGTCGTAATCGAGGCCGTAATGCGACCAGAGGCTGCGCTCCTCCTCGTCGCTCAACTCGCCATCGGGGTCGATCCCCGGTGCGTCCTTCACCTGGTCTTTGGTGTAGGCGACGCGGACGTCCTCGCCGTTCGGCGCGGCGCCCTCGAGCGGGACGAAATTGGTTTTGGTGCCGAAGAGTCCGGTGTGGATGGCGAGCCACTCGGGCTGCCCCGAGGCGGTGTCGAGGTAGACCTGGTCCACCTTGCCGATCTTCTCGCCGTCGGATCCGACGACGGTGCGCCCGTTCCAGTCGTAGGCGTCGGTCATGTCGTTCGTGGTCATATCTCCCTCGCTTCTAGGTTTTGTCTGTGAGCGCGGAGGCTCTGTCCCTTCGCGGTACCCCTGATTCGAGGCGCGTCCTTGGGGGTCGGGCTAAGTGACACGCGCCGATCCCGACCGGCCCGGTTAACTGACACAGTCGCCTTCCGGGAGGCGGGTTGCGGCTCGCGCCAAGCGGGAACCTGAGACCTGTGACCGACCGCGGCAGACAGACGACGAGGCCGGTCGGCGGCGACGAGGCGGCGCTCGCGACCCGGTGCCGCCGCGCCGACTCGCTGCGCAGCGAAGAGCGGATCCTCGCTGCCGCCAAACGGCTGCTCGAGCATTCGCCGGCCGCGACGCTGTCCGACATCGCCGCTGCGGCCGGCGTGTCGCGGTCGACGGTCTACAGGCACTTTCCCGACCGCGCCGAGGTGATCGTGAGGCTTGACGAGCGCCCCGAGGACGGCGCCGTCCCGCGTTCGGAGGACCCCCTACCGGCGGGCCGCCTCGGGCGCACCCGGCCGCTGGCGCTCGACGCCATCCACGTCTTCGACGCGGTCCCGCCGGCCCTTCTGCCCGGCCAACTGGTGGCCGAGGCGGAACGGATCGCCGGTGTGCCGGTCGGCCTCTACCTGCTCGACATCGACGGCAGCAGCCTGCTCCACATCGCGGGCGACGAACGGCTGGGGGACTCGCTCGAGGCGCCCTTCGCGGTCGGGCCCGAGCTCGACGCCGAGGGCATCGCGCTGGTACGCGAGCGGCTCGAGCGGCGGGGCGAGGTGGAGGTCTTCGCGCTCTGGCTGCGAGGCCGCGCGGTCGGCGCGTTCCTCGCCTTCGGCCGGCCGCGTGAGCCGCTCACCGAGCTCGCCCGTCAGGCCGCCGCCGCGGTCACCCTCGCTGATCGCTACACCGACGTCTTCGCCCGCGTACAGCGCCGCAAGCAGCCGCGCGCGGCCGCCGAGATCCAGCAGAGCCTGCTGCCGCCGCGGATCGCGCGCCTGAGCGGGGGCGAAGTGGCGGGCAATGTGCTGCCGAGCTACGAGGTCGCCGGCGACTGGTTCGACATCGCCGAAAACCCCGACGGGGTCTGGGCGAGCGTCGCCGACGGGCTGGGTGGCAGCACCCGCGCCGCCGCCTCCAGCGCGATCGCCCTCGGCGCCTTGCGGGCCGCGCGGCGCTCCGGGGCGTCGGTCGGCGAGGCTCTCCTGGTGATGCACCAGGCGCTGCGCGAAATGCCCGGCCCACGCGCCGAGATGACCGCTGTCATCGCCCACTGGGAGGGCATCGGCCGACCGCTGCGCATCTTCAACTGCGGCCACGTCGCGCCGCTGCTGATCCGGGGCACGGGGGAGCCGATCCGGCTCGCGTGCGACCCCTCGGCCGGCCTCGGCGGGCGCTCCACGCCGACGCCGGGCATCCGCTTTGAGTCGCTCGGATCGGGCGACCGCGTCGTTCTCGTCTCCGACGGCGTCGTCAGCGACGGCGACGGGCAGGCCGGCCTCGGTGAGGAGAGGTTGATCCGGGCGGCGCTCGCCGCCGGATGCGACTCCGCGTCCGAAACGGTGCGCGCGGTCCACGCCGCGACGCTCGAGGCGAGCGACGGCGACCTCGCCGACGACGCGACCGCCGTCTGCCTGCTCGTCGCCTGAGGGCCTGGTCCTACTCCTCGTCGGGGTCCTCCGCGGCGGCCAGGGCGAGTGCAATCTCGCGCACTTCGCCCTCGTGCCGTTCCTGGATCGGCAGCGCGAAGCCGACCAGCTGCTGGATCGACCCCTCGCCGGCTTTCTCGTTCACCTTCCCGAGGATCTTCCAATGGCCGACCTCACCCGCCTCGGTCATCGTCAGGAACTCGAAGCCGTCGAGCTCGTCGGACTCCTCGTCGAGGTAGATGTCCATGAAGGCCTGGCCCTCTTTCTTGGTTTCCGCGGCCTTGTCGAGGATCGCCGTCTTCTTGCCCTCGCGCTCGCCCGCCACCTCGGTGCAGCGGCGCTCGGTCTCCTCGGCCTCCTCGCGCATCTTCTGCAGCGCCTCGGCGATCTCGGACTGGTCCTCCTCGAGCAGGCCCTCGATTTTCTTCGTCGCGTCCGCGGCGGCGGCGGCGAGCCCGGTCACCTCCGCGAGCTTCTCCTCCAGCGTGGTCAGATCGGCCATCTTCATCTCCTCCTTGGATCGGGGACGGTACGGCCGGTTCGGTACCCGGCGGTCGGACCCGGTAACTGGCTGGTCGAGCGCTGTGGCGGCAAGGTCGTCGCCTTCGCCTTCCTGGTCGAGCTGACCGCCCTGGCCGGCCGCGATGAGCTCAGCGCCACGACTTACTCCCTCCTTCGCTTCGCCGACTGAGCTTCGCTACGAGCGAGGCGACTCGAACGACATCATCCCCCAGGTGAACGGGGTGGTCCGGACGGGTTCGCCACCTCGGTCGAGGCGCTCTTCGGCTGTCTCGCGGACCCGTTCGACGTCGTCCATCATCCGCGTGCAGAGCTCGCAGATCTCGTCCCAGCCCTCCTCGTCGAGAGCCATCTGCACCCAGGCGAGCCAGCGGTCGTCGCGCGCGTCGAAGGTGCCTTCGAGCATCGCGCTTTCGGCGCGCGCCATCAGCGCCTGGATGACGACGCCGCTGATTTCCGCGCGTCGCGCCTGGTCAAGGGACTTCCATTCCTCGGCGGTGAAGCGGGCGCGAGCAACGCCTCGATAGACGTTTTCGACCGCCCCGCGGCGGACGTGGTGCTCGACGACCTCGACGCAGCCGGCTTTCAGCAGCTTGCGGAAGTGGTAGGCGACCTGAGAGACGGCGACACCCTCTTCCAGGTGGTCGAGCAGGACGTTGGCGTAACCGCCGCGGACGAAGCCGACCGCGCTGATGTCGACATCGTTGGCGATCTCCAGCATCCGCACGCGCAGCGGGTGGCTGAGGATTTCCGCCCGCGTCTTCTGGAATTCGCGGCGGGGTCGGCGACCGCCGAGATCGAGATCAGTCATCAATCATCCTGAACGTTTGATTTATCCACTTCACTCGATGTGTACCACGTAAACGCCCGGATGTTGGGTCGAAATACGCCATCTGGCGGGAAAAGCGCTGGAACTGGGGACGATTTTCGAATGTCTTTCCGCCGGAAATCGCAAAGAACCGAAGGCGGGGAGGGGGTGAACGACGCAATGAAGATCTCCATGATCGACGCGCTGGTGCCGGCGGCCAGCAGCACTAAGTCCAACTAGCGGGGAACGCTTCTGGTCCCGGCCGGGGACGATCGCCCCGGCCCGGGCCGCCCCCCTTCGGCCACCGTGGACTCACGATGTCGACGGGCCGAAAACTTCAGGCATAGTTGAGTTATCGGCCCGTCAACCTTGGGGGTTAGGCGAGGACGGCGGTGGCGCCGCCGTCGACGGCGACGTTCGCGCCGGTCACGTAGCTCGCGCGGGGGGAGGCGAGGAAGGCGATCGCCTCGGCGATCTCGGTCGGATCGGCGAGGCGGCCCAGTTTCGTCAGCCCGGTGACGAAGGCGATCTCTTCCTCGCTCATCGCCTCGCTGCCGCCGGTGTTGGTCGGCCCGACCGTGACCGCGTTCACGCGGACGCCGGATTCGGCGAACTCGCTTGCCCAGGTGCGGGTCAGCGAGGCGAGGGCGGCCTTGCTCGCCGCGTAGGCAGAGCTGGTCGGCATGCCGAGCTCGGCGACCATGGTGGAGACGTTCACGATCGCGCCGCCGCCGCGACCGGCCATTCCCGGCGCCAGCGCCGCGGTGAGGAAATACGGCGCGCGGACGTTGACGTCGAACATCGCCTCGAAGCTCTCGCGGCTCTCCTCGGGGGCGGGGGCGAAGCCGAAGATGCCGGCGTTGTTGACCAGGATGTCGACCGCGCCGACTTCCTCGGCGAGCGCACCGACCGCGTCGAAGTCCGCCAGGTCGGCGGCGAGGAAGTGGGCGGTGCCGCCGGCGTTCTCGATCGTGGCCACCGTCTCGGCCCCGCGTGGTGCGTCCCGCCCGCTGACGTAGACCTCGGCGCCGAGCTCCGCCAGCTGCTTCGCCACCTCCCGTCCGATCCCCGAGGTGCCGCCGGTGACCAATGCTTTCTTGCCGTCGAGTTCCATCGCCAGTCCTTCCGTCGAAAGTGGATTATTCAATCCAGAATGTCATGGCATTTTTGGATTGTCAAATCCATAACCATCGGTATCCTTGGTGGATGGCCACGAGCCCCGACACGAGCGCCCCGCGCCTGACCAGGAAGGGCGCCGAGACGCGCGGGCGGATCGTCGACGCCGCGGCGCGGCTGATCTTCGAGCGGGGCGTCGCGGGGACCGGGATGGAGGACATCAAGGAGGCGGCCGGGGTCTCGAGCTCGCAGCTCTACCACTATTTCGCCGACAAGCAGGCGTTGGTCCACGCGGTGATCGTCCATCAGTCGGAGGCCGTGGTCGCCGGCCAGGAACCGCTGCTCGGCAAGCTCGACAGCCTCGACGCGCTGCGCGCCTGGCGCGATCAGGCGGTGTCGATCGAGCGCCAACTCCAGTGCAAGGGCGGCTGTCCGATCGGCACCCTGGCCGGGGAGCTCGCCGAGACCGACCCCGACGCCCGCGCCGACATCGCCGCCGGTTTCGCCCGCTGGGAGGGCGCGATCGCCCAGGGCATCAAGGTGATGCACGAGCGCGGCGAGATGCCCGCCTCGGTCGATCCGGACCGCCTCGCGCTCGCCCTCCTCGCCGCCCACCAGGGCGGCCTCGTCCTGACCCAGGTGCGCCGCGACCCGGCCCCGTTGGAAGCGGCGCTCGACGAGATGATCGACCACGTCGCCGAGCTGCTCGGCGAGCGCTAGCCAAGACCGGGCGGCTGTTAACCGGCCCGACGGCGGGCGAGGAGGACGGAGTCGTCGATCTCGATCGTCTCGCCGTCGCGGGTGTGGGGGTGCGGGCGCTGCTCGACCGTGAGCGGTTCGAAGGTCGCGGGCAGGCCGGGGAGGAGGTCGGCGGCGAGGAGCATCGCGCGGTGGCGGGCGTTCGGCTCGTGGGGGCCGAAAGGGGACGAGCCCGGGGACGGCGCGTGGCCGACGACCAGCAGGTGGCCGCCTGGCGCGACCGCCGCGGCGAGGCGCCCGACGACGTCGACCATGCCACCGTCGGGCGGGTGCAGGTACTGGGTGGAGACGAGGTCGAAGGAGCGGCCGCCGGCGTCGAACTCGCGCGCGTCGACCCGCCACCAGTCGGTCCTCCCGGCGACGCCCGCGTCCTCAGCGAGCCGCGCCGCCCGCGTCAGGCCGGCGGCGGAGAAGTCGGCGCCGGTCACCGTCCATCCGCGCCGGGCCAGCCAGATGACGTCGCCGCCCTCACCGCAGCCGAGGTCGAGCGCGGTCCCGGGGACGAGGTCCGCGGCCTCGGCGACCAGTTGGACGTTGGGCTCGCCGCTCCAGATCTGCCCGTCGCCGGAGTAGCGCTCGTCCCAGGCGGGAGCCTCGAAGATGTTCTTCTCGCTCATGCCGTCAGTATTCCGATCCGACATGACCGGTCCGTTCGATCCGCCGCCGTTCCGCCTCGAGGAATACCTCGGGGTCTGGGAGTTCTCGGCGATGCATCACCTGACCGCTTCGGACGCCGAGACGCTGACGATCGAGGAGCTGGTCGCCTTCGCCGGCGCCGAGGAGGCGCTCTTCTGGCGCTGCAGGAGCTGGCCGGGCCGGGCGACCACGTCCTCGTCACGACGAGCACGGCGCGACGCTGCTCTCCGACGAGGTCTACCGCGGCCTCGAGACCGACGAGGTGCGCCGCCTCCCGCAGGCCGCCGAGCTCGCCGACTCGGCCGTCTCGCTCAACGTGATGTCGAAGTCATACGGGCTGCCGGGGTTGCGGATCGGCTGGCTGGCGACCCGGCATCGGCGTCGGCCGGCGCGACCCGGAGCCCGCGCTGGCCGCGCTCAGCCGCTTCCTCGACGCCTAGCCGACCCGCCGGGCGCCGATGAGGTGTTCGCCCCAGTAGCCGGTCGTGATCGGGTGTTCCATCACGCCGTGGGTGGTCGCCGAGATCGCCGTTTCCGGGCCGGTCGCGATGCCGACGTGCGAAGCGCCCGCTCCGGCGGTGTCGAAGAAGACGAGGTCGCCGGGCTGGACTTCGGTGAGGGCGACTTCGGTTCCGGTTTCGTACTGGGCGAAGCTCGTCCGCGGCAGCGTGATCCCGGCCTTGCCGAAGGCGTAGACCATGAGCCCGGAGCAGTCGAAGGACGACGGGCCGGTGGCGCCGGAGGCGTAGGGCGCGCCGAGCGCCCTCTGCGCGGCTTCCAGCGCGGGCTGGACGTTCGCCGGGGCGGTCGTGGTGGCCACGGTCGTCGTCGTGGGCGCGGTGGTCGGTGCCGCGGTGACCGGGATCCGCAGCAGGGTGAGGACCCGCAGGTGCGGGCGCCCGTCGGCGGTCAGGTGGTGGCGGGCCTGGAAGCGGCGGACGGCGGCGCGGGTGCGCGGGCCGAAGACGCCGTCGACCGGGCGGACGCGAAGCTTGATCTGCAGGCGCTTGACCTGCGTCGGGGTGAGCTTCGCGACCGGTTCGGTGGCTTCCGTGGCGGGAGCTTCGGTCGCGGGCGCTTCCGTCGTCGGCGTTTCGGAAGTCGGGGGCGCCGTTTCGGTCGGGGTGGCGGTGCTGGTCGTCGCGGCGCCGCCCGTCGCGGGCGCGGCGGCGGCGGAAGTCGCGCCCACCAGCGCCAGGAGCAGCACCGCGCCGGCGACCAATGCCGCCAGGGCTCGGTGACCGCCCCGGCCGTTCTGCCGGGCAATCATCTGGGGGTTCATCTGACCTCTTCCATCTCGTTGACGTGCCTGCGAGGTGAGCTGACGGGCTCGCGCTCAACGTGCGCTACGTCGTGGAAGACGATTCGCCCCAGGCCGAATGGGTCGGCCGGTGGTTCCCCCGCTCCTCGGTCTCAGAGGACCGAGGACTAGGCAAGGGCGGAACTCAAGCACATCGAGCCGACGTCGTCCAGCTTCGGCTTCAGAGGCCGGAAGTTCCGCGGGATTCCAGCTCGCCGCCCGGGGCCAGGTCCAGCGGCAGGCTTCCTCGATTCAGGCTTCGCTCAGGTGGCGACGGTCGTGATCACCGAGTCGACGCCGGTCAGCTCGAGCAGCTTGTTGACGCCTTGATGGCGGCTCCGGATCAGCCGCAGCGCCTCCTTGTCGGGGCGGACCCGGGCGAGCTCGTAGAGGAGGGAGACGCCGCTCGAGTCCATGAACTCGAGCTCGGTCAGGTCGACGACCATCATCGCGCACGACTGCTCCAGCGTCGGCTCGAGCAACTGGCGGCCGGCCGCGGCAACCGCGAGATCGAATTCCCCGGACAGCGACAGCACGATGACGTCCTCGCCGTATCTGGTTCTTTCGATGGTGAGCGGCCCGTCGAACCGCTCTTCGATCTGAGCAAGCATGAAATCTCCCGTCCTCTAGGCCTGCTCGGGGTGCTCGGGCTGCGTCTGACGCCACTGAACGACCCACGACGATCATAACTCAGATCATCAGTTCTGGGTAGGGGCCGGCGGACCGGTTACTGGGCCTCGGCCCTGGTCCTGGAAGGCCTGGCGGTTGAGCCGGACCTGGTCGAAGCGACCGCCGTCGACCAGGATCCGCTCGGCCCGCGTGAAGGAGTCTTCGAGGATGCAGGTGACGATCTCTCCGCGCCAGGAGGTTTTCGCCTTCGTCGGCCCGCGGCCGAAGTACTCCGCGTAGATGCCGACGATCTCCCGCGAGAGCGTGGCCACGATCGCGCCGGATGGGTCGATTCCCCTAGGTACCCATCCGACGAAGATCCAGGGCGCTACCGGAGGGTGGCCTGCCCCGAATCGAGGGTTTCCGTCTCGACGATCGCGAAGCCGCGGCCGCGGAGGCGGCGGCGCTCGTCGGTGAGGTAGGCGAGCAGGCGGTCGCAGGTGCCGCGGTTATGGGCGACGACGCGCGCCACCGCCTCGTCGGGGTCGCCCGCCTTCAGGGCGGTGACGATGGCGACGTGCTCGTCGCGCGCCTGGGCCCGGGCCTGGGCGGAGCGCACCTCGAGCCAGCGGGTCCGCGAGAGTCGCGTCAGCGCCCCCGCCATGCCGTCGACCAGGAAGCGGTTGCGGGAGAGCCGCGCGAGGGCGACATGGAAGTTGCCGCCGTCGCGCAGGCCGGTCTCCTCGTCGTCGCGGTTGCGGTGGGCCTCGGCGATCTCCAGCAGGGCGTCGAACTCCCCGTCGTCCGCCCGTTCGACTGCCAGGGCGACGACCGCCGACTCGATCGCCTCGCGGTACTCCATCACCGCGCGGACCTCCGTCAGGTCGATCGGCGTCACCTGCCAGCCGCGGTCGGCGCGCTGGGTGAGGCCCTCGTTCTCGAGCCGCATCAGCGCCGCCCGGATCGGGGTCCGGGACGCTCCCAGCACCGTCTCCAGGCCGCGCTCGCTGAGCCGCTCGCCGGGCACCAGCTCCAGCGAGAGGATCTCCCCTCGCAGGCGGTCGTAGGCGGTGTCCTCGTTGGTCGGGCTCAACATCACTCCGTGGTCGGGGTCACAGTGGCGCGTCCCGATCAATGGTATACCAGTCCGGTATGCCAGTTTCCGGAGCGAATCCACAGGCCTCCGAGCCGGTTCCCGCCGGGGCTTGGCGGATGCTCGCGCTCGGCGTCGCGGCGCAGGCGGCGGGGACGCTGCTGATCACCACGCCCGCCTACCTGATTCCGCTCCTGCACCTACAGCGAGGACTGCCGCTGGCGGAGGCCGGGCTGCTGACGGCGGCGCCGTCCCTGGGCGTGGTTCTGACCCTGGTCGCCTGGGGCGCGGTCGCCGACCGGCACGGGGAGCGCTGGGTGATCGCCGGCGGCCTGGCCCTGACCTCGCTCTTCGCCTTCGCCGCGGCCGCCGTCTCCGGCTACGTCGGCCTGGGCGTGATGCTGTTCTGCGGTGGCGCCGCCGCGGCGAGCACCAACGCCGCCTCCGGGCGTGTCGTCGTCGGCTGGTTCCCACGCTCGCGCCGCGGCCTCGCGATGGGGATCCGCCAGATGGCGCAGCCGCTGGGCGTCGCGATCGCGGCCCTGCTGGTCCCGCACCTGGCCGAAGGCGTCGGCATCTGGGCGCCGCTGGTCGTGGCGGGCGTGGCGACCGCCGCCGTTGCCGCCGCCTGCGCGATCTGGATCGCCAACCCGCCGCGTCCCGCCGTCGACCCGACCAGCGCCGCCGGTGCGCCGCCCGTCAACCCCTACCGCCGCGGCCATTTCCTCCAGCGCATCCACCTGCTCTCGACGCTGCTGGTGGTGCCGCAGTTCACGCTCTCGATCTTCGGCCTCGTCTTCCTGATCACCAGCCTCGGCTGGAGCGCCACCGCGGCCGGCGCCGTGATCGCCGTGTCCCAGTTCGTCGGCGCCTTCGGCCGGATCTGGGTCGGCCACCTGAGCGACCGCGTCGGCAGCCGCGTCCGCGTCCTGCGCTGGGTCGCCTTCTCCGGCGTCGTCGTGATGTTGACGCTCGCCGCCGTCGGCGCGCTCCACTGGTCGGCCGCCGCCGCGTTCATGCTCGTCGTCGCCTCGACCGTCAGCGTCGCCGACAACGGCCTCTCCTTCACCTCCGTCGCCGAGGCCGCCGGCCCCTTCTGGTCCGGCAAAGCGCTGGGCATCCAGAACACCGGCCAGTTCCTCGTCTCGGCCGCGGTCGGCCCGGGGATCGGCGTCCTGGTCACCCTTGTCGGCTACCCGCTGGCCTTCGCCCTCGTCGCCCTGGCCCCGCTGACCTCGCTCCCTCTCGTCCCATCTCGCGACGAACACTGGGGCGAGGCCGGCGACCCGGTCGCTCAGCCCTCGCCGAAGCCCTCGGTGACGGCGCGGACGTAGCGGACGGCGGAGCGGCGGACGGCGTCGTGGGCGTCGGCGTCGATCACTTTGCCGAACCAGGCGCCGTAGACGCGGTCGAACTCCCACGGCTCGAGCGCCGCGACCATCGCCTCGACCTTCGCGGCGGGGAGGGGGATGAGGTTCGGGTAGGAGCGCATGAAGCTGACCCAGCGGCGGTCGGCGACGACCTGGAGGATGTCGCCGGAGAGGAGGGCGCCGCGGCCCTCGGCGCCGTCCGGCCAATGGAGGACGGCGCCGCCGGCGAAGTGGCCGCCGAGGCGCAGCAGGGTGAGGCCGCCGGGGAGCTCGAGGCGCTCGCCCTCGAAGAACTCGATCGCCTCATCGGGGCGCGTCACCCACTCGCGGTCAGCGGCGGGGAGGTGGATCGGGGTGTCGAAGGCGCGGCTCCACTCGACCATCGTCGTGTAGTAGTGCGGGTGGGAGATCGCGATCGCGTCGATGCCGCCACGCGCCTCGATCGCCGCGACCACCTCGTCGTCGAAGGGCGCGAGGCAGTCCCAGAGCACGTTGCCCTCCTCGGTCTCCACCAACAGCGCCCGCTGGCCGATCGCGAAGCCCGGATCCGAGCCGATCCCGGTCAGCCCCGGCTCTTCGTCGCGGATGTCGGCCCGGTGCTCCCGCCGCAGCTCATCGAGCGTCGTCCACTCTTGCCCGTCCCAGCCGACGTACTGGCGCTCGTCGAGGCAGATTGCGCACCCCGCGGGCGGCTCGGCCGAGGGCGGGTATTGCGCGCCGCAGGTGGCGCAGATGAAGGCGTCCGCCATCGGCACATCTTCGCACTGAAAGTTCTGCGTGCGGATGGGTACCACCTCCGGCGATGGACTTCCTGCGGGAGGCATTCAAAGGGAGCAACCGCTTCATCCTGCGGCTCGGTGCTAGCGATCCTGCTCCTGGACAAAGTCGGCCGCCGCCCGCTGCTGATCGTCGGGACGATCGGGTGTGTCATCTCCCTCGTCGTCCTCGGCATCTTCTTCGCCTCCTCGACGCTGAAGCACGACTTCTCCGGGCTCGCCCTCATCTGCTTGATCGTCTACATCGCCTCGTTCGCGATCGGCCTCGGCCCGGTCTTTTGGCTGATGATCTCCGAGATCTTCCCGCTGAAGGTGCGGAGCGCCGCGATGTCGGTCTCGACCGTCGCCAATTGGGCATCGAACTTCCTCGTCTCGACCTTCTCCCTCACCCTGACCGGCGCGATCACCATCCAGGGCACCTTCTGGCTCTACGCCGGCTTCGGCGTCGCCGCGATCCTCTTTTTCTTCTTCCGCCTGCCGGAGACCAAGAACCGCTCGTTGGAGGAGATCTCCGAGGAGGTCTCCGACGAGACTGTCACGGAATAGTCTCCCCGGCGTGCTCCGTCCCCTGCTGATCTGCCTCGCCCTGCTCGCGACCGCCGCGACGCTGACCGCCTGCGGCAGCGGCTCCGATACCGCGTCGATCGGCACCTCCGCGGTGACGGTCTCGAACGAACCGGACTCGGTCGTCGACACGATGCGCGAAGTCGCCGAACAGGAGCCCTATGAAAAATGGGCGCTCGACTGTGTCATCGGTCAGTTCGAACAGATCATCACGCCGAAGGTGGAAGACGAACTCGACGGCGTCTCGGAGAAGAAGATGGGCGAATTCCTCCTGCCGCACCTGGAAGGGATCAACCAGGCCTGCGAACAACCGGGACGCCACATCTTCAACCCGCACGCGACCGAAGAGGAACTGGCGCTGGTGCGGTCGGCCCAGGTCAACGGGCTGCGCCTGATCCTCAAGGCCGCCGACGTGCCGGCCGGCCCACGGAAGTGCATCGAAAGCGAACTCGCGGCGCTCCCCGGCCCGCAGATCATCGCCTTGATCGAAGCTTCCGAAGCCGAACGCGAAGTGCTCTTCCAGGAACTCGCCGCGCCCTGCCTAGGCGGCAACGAATCCGGCTGATGTGAGGCGGGGCGGCGGCCTGGGTACCCGGCCGCCATGCCCGACAAGCCCAGCATCGTCCTCGACGTCGACGGCACCCTCGTCGACACCAACTACCAGCACGCGATCGCCTGGCATCGCGCCTTCCGCGACCACGGCTTCCGCGTGGCGGTCTGGGAGATCCACCGCCACATCGGCATGGGCGGGGACCAGCTGGTCGAATCGCTGGTCGGCGAGGAGGGGGAGGAGAAGTCCGGCGACGACCTCCGCGACGCCCACGACGAGGCCTACGCGGAACTGATCGACGAAGTCGAGGCGATGGAAGGGGCGAGCGAGCTGATCGCCGAGCTGGACGAGGCGGGCGCGACGGCGATCCTCGCGTCCTCCGCCAAGGAGGAGGAGCTCGAACGTTACGTCGAGCTGCTCGGGGCAGGCGAGCGGATTGTGGGCGCGACGAGCTCCGCCGACGCCGAGCGCACCAAGCCTCACCCGGAACTGGTGGAGGTGGCGCTCGACAAGTACGGCTCCGGCGGGCCGGCGCTGATGATCGGCGACTCGACCTGGGACGTGAAGGCGGCGAAGGCCGCCGGCGTGCCGACGCTGGCGCTGCTCACCGGCGGCTTCGCCGAGGCGGAGCTGCGCGAGGCGGGTGCGGTCGAGGTCGCCGAGTCGATCGCCAAGCTCCGCGAGGGCGGAGTCGATGCGGTCCTCGCCCTGGCGGGTAAGGGGACACAATGACCGAATTCGGCTACACGATGATGTGCGAGCAGTCGCCGCCCGACGCGCTCGTCACCGACATCCGCCGCGCCGAGGAGGCGGGCTTCGACTTCTCGGTGATCTCAGACCACTACCAGCCGTGGCTGGACGAGAAGAGCCACTCGTCCTACGCCTCGGGCTCGGGGCGGGGGAGAACCTGAACGAGCACGTCGTCGGCGAGGGCTGGCCCGCGGTCGGCTCCCGCCACACCATGCTCTCGGAGGCGATCGTCGACGTCATCGACGCCCTCTTCGACGCGCCCGACGGCGAGGCGATCAGCTTCCACGGCGATTACTTCGACCTCGAGACCGCCCGCCTCTGGGACCGTCCGGCGGAGCGCGTGCCGATCGGCGTCGCCGTCTCCGGCCCCGCGTCCTGCCGCCTCGCCGGTCGCAAGGCCGACCTGATGAACCTCGGCTGGAAGGTGATGGCCGACCTGCCGAACCCGACGGCTTCGAGGCCGCCACCCGGTTCGTCACCCACGACGACGTTGCCGAATCGATTCCCCTGCGGCCCCGACGTCTCCGAGCACGTGGAGAAGATCAAGCCCTTCGTCGACGCCGGCTTCACCGAGATCGCCCTGGTCCAGATCGGCGGCGACCGGCAGGAGAAGTTCACCGCCTGGGCCGAGCGCGAGCTGCTGCCGGCGCTGCGCGAGCTCTAGCCGTTCGCGCCCCGCCGGGGTAGGCTCCGCCGATGCGCGTGACGCAGCTCGACGGCGGGCACTTCACCTCGCCTGCCGGGTTCTGGCGGAGCGGTGAGGACATGGAGCGGCAGGTGCGCTACCCGGTCCCGGCCTACCTGGTCGAGGTGGGGGAGGAGCGGATCCTCGTCGACACCGGTCTCCACCCGGACGCCGCCGCCGACGCCGTCCGTCATTACGAGGGGGCCGAGTCGATCGGCTTCTTCCGGCTCGAGCAGGAGACGGCGGTCGCCCGCCAGGTCGGCCTCGACTCGCTGACCAAGGCAGTGCTGACCCACCTGCACTTCGACCACGCCGGCGGCTCGGCGCTGCTGCCGTCCTCGCTGCCGGTCTACGTCCAGCGCCGCGAGTGGGAGGCGGGCGACGATCCCGAGGCGATCGCCCGCAACTTCTTCCTGCCCCGCGACTACGAGGGGCTCGCCGATCAGGTCGTCCTGGTCGACGGCGATCACGACCTGCTCGGCGACGGCTCGGTCGAGCTCCTCTTCACCCCGGGCCACACCCCCGGCCACCAGTCGGTCCGCGTCGGCGATCTCATCATCGGCGGCGACGTCACCCATTTCGCCGCCGGCCTCGACGACCATCGCCTGCCGGTCTTCGGCGACGACCTCGACGTCCAGCTCGCCTCCGCCGAACGCCTCCGCGCCCTCCGCGACGCCGGCGCCGACGTGCGTCCCGGCCACGACCCGGACGTGCTGAGGCCGGGCCCGGTCCTCAGGTAGGGGTTCCGGGCGTCCGGTCCGACGACTTGGGGACCCAGGGGCCGACCCCGCTGATCCGCTCGATCTCGTACCGGACGATGTAGCCCGGCCCCTTCGGCGCCGGGAACTCGTCGTCCGGCGACATGTAGAGCTTGGTGAATCCGTCGAGCAGGTCCCACGCGGCGTCGCTCGGTTCGACCCGGGCCCGGGCGCGCACCACCGCATAGGGGCTGAGGACCGCGGAGTGTTCGCGCGGTCCCAGGAACGACAGCACCACGCGCGGATCCCGTTCGATGTTGCGCAGCTTGCGGTGGTGGCTCATGTGGCCGCTGACGATCTCATCGCCATCGAGCCCGATCCAGATCACCGTCACCTGCGGCGACCCGTCCCCGTTGATCGTGCTGAGGTGGGTCAGCGGGCCGCCCTCGATCAGCTCCCGCAGCTCGCTCGGAAGAGTGCTCACGGGGCGAACCCTAATGCTCTCGCTCTATCGTCGAACCGAGATGGGGGCGGATGTGAGATGAGGCTCGGGGTCGCTGCGGCGCTGGTCGGTGGGGAGCTGCTCGACGGGGACGTCGAGGTGGTCGACGGGCGCGTCGCGGCGGTCGGGGTCGGAGCGCCGAGCGGTTCGCGGATCGCCGCGCCGGGATTCGTCGACCTCCAGGTGAACGGCTTCGCCGGCGTCGACTTCTCGGCGCCCGGGGAGGACGGCTACGCGGTCGCTGGCGCGGCGCTGCTGGCGGGCGGGGTCACGGCCTTTCAGCCGACGATCGTCACCGCCGGTCTCGAGGCGATGCTCGCCTCGTTGGCGGCCGTCCGCGAGGTCGAGGGAGGGCCGAGGCTGATCGGTGCGCACCTCGAGGGGCCCTTCATCTCCCCGTCGCGCCTGGGCGCGCACGACGCGAGCTCGATTCTGCCGCCGGACTCAGCGGCCGTCGACGGGTTGCTCGCGGCCGGTCCGGTGTCCCAGGTGACGCTCGCGCCGGAGCTGCCGGGCGCGGCCGCGCTGATCGACGCCCTGGTCGCGGGTGGCGTCACCGTCGCTTGCGGCCACTCCGAGGCGGATGCCGCCACCGCCCACCGTGCCTTCGACCGCGGCGCGAGCGCCGTCACCCACCTCTTCAACGCGATGCGCCCGCCGACGCCGCGCGATCCCGGCATCGCCTTCGCCGCCCTCGGCCGCGAGGACGTCTTCATCACCTTGATCGTCGACGGCAACCACCTCGCCGACGACACCGTCCGCGCGGCCTGGCGCGCCGCCGGGGACCGTCTGGTCCTGATCAGCGACGCGGTCGCCGCGGCGGGCGCCCCCGACGGCGACTACACCCTCGGCGGCGCGGTCCCGATCCGCTCCGAAGCCGGCAC
>JBOGYZ010000408.1:0-3918 GCA_050697015.1 Solirubrobacterales bacterium | reverse complement strand
ACAGAAGCTGGTCGACACCGGAGGCCGCGTCGAGCGGTTCCAGCGTCGCCAGGCGAAGACCCGGGCCGGCAGGCGGTAAGCACCCGTGAGCCCGATAACGGGCTCCGCACAACAGGCCTCTCAAACTCCTCCCTCCAGTAACGGCAGCAACGTCGGAGGGAAGGATCTCCGCATGCCCGACGGCAGGCTCGTCGCCAAGCGCGACGCGCCGGTCGGCGGGCAGGCCGTGCTCGAGGGAGTGATGATGCGCGGCGTCTCGACCTGGGCCGTCGCCGTCCGCACACCGGAGGGCTCGATCGAAGTCGAGTCCGAGCCGCTGCGCCCTTGGGCCAAGCGCCACCGCATCTGGCGGGTGCCGATCCTGCGCGGCGTCGGCGCTCTTGCCGAATCGATGGCGATCGGCTTCCGCGCCCTGGCGATTTCGGCCAACGCCCAGATCGAGGACGAGGAGGATGGCGAGCCGGAAAAGATCGGTGGCTGGGTCTGGGGCCTCACGATCGCCTTCTCGCTGGTCCTCGCGATCGGCCTCTTCTTCGTCGTCCCGGTCGGGCTCACCAGCCTGATCAAGGGCCAGCTCGGCTCGTCGGTCCTCTTCTGGCTGGTCGAGGGACTGCTTCGCACCACCATCTTCCTCGGCTACATCTGGGCGATCTCGAAAATGCCGGACCTGCGGCGGACCTTCGAGTACCACGGCGCCGAGCACAAGACGATCTCCTGTTACGAGGCCGAAGACGAACTGACCCCGGAGCGGGCGAGGCTCTACTCACGCCTGCATCCGCGCTGTGGCACGAGCTTCCTGCTGATCGTGATGGTGCTCTCGATCTTCATCTTCGCCCCGCTCGGCCTGCCCGCCTGGTACTGGCTGGTGATCTCGCGGATCGTCGGCATCCCGGTGGTCGCGGGTCTCTCCTACGAGGTGATCAAGTGGGCGGGCAAGAACCGTCGCAAAGCCTGGGTCCGCGGCGTGATGTGGCCGGGGCTGATGCTGCAGAACCTGACCACCCGCGAGCCCGACCTCGACCAGCTCGCCGTCGCGATCGCCTCGTTGAAAGCGGTCCTCGCCCGTGAGAAACCCGAGGACCTGACCTCCGATCAGACGATCGAGATCGTCGCTTAGCTGAAGGGCGCCACCGAGGCGGCCCCTTCCCTCGCGAACTGCGGGAGGTTCGTCCAGGGGCCACCTCGGCGGCGCATCGTTCGTAGACTCGGCTCCATGATCGAGCTGTTGGTACAGCAGATTCGCGCGCGCTTCGCCGAGCTGGAGGCGCAGATGTCGGATCCGGCGGTGATCGCCGATCGCGAGCGCTACGCCGAGGTCGGCCGCGAATACCGCCAGCTGAAATCCGCCCGCGACCTGGCGGAGGAGTACTCGACCCTGAAAGACGACCTCGAGGGCGCGCGCGAGCTGCTCGCCGAGGGCGAGGATGCGGAAATGCGGGCGGTCGTCGACGAGGCGCCCGCGCGCCTCGCGGAGCTGGAAGAGGAGATCCGCCTGGCGATGGTTGAGCGGGACCCCAACGACGAGAAGAACGTCATCGTCGAGATCCGCGCCGGCACCGGCGGCGACGAGGCGGCGCTCTTCGCCGGCGACCTCTACAAGATGCTGACCCGCTACGCCGAACTGCGCGGCTTCTCCACCGAGGTCCTCTCACAGTCCGCCTCCGAGGCCGGCGGCTTCAAGGAGGTCACCTTCGAAGTGCGCGGCGACGGCGCCTACTCGATCTACAAGTTCGAGGGTGGTACCCACCGCGTCCAGCGGGTGCCCGAGACCGAGAGCCAGGGGCGCATCCACACGTCGACCGCGACGATCGCGGTCCTCCCCGAGGCCGAGGAAGTCGACGTTCAGGTCGACCAGAACGATCTGCAGATCGACGTCTACCGCTCGTCCGGGCCGGGCGGCCAGTCGGTGAACACGACCGACTCGGCGGTGCGGATCACCCACAAACCGACCGGGATCGTCGTCTCGATGCAGGACGAGAAGTCCCAGCTGCAGAACCGCGACAAGGCGATGCGCGTTCTGCGTGCGCGCCTGCTCGAGAAACAGATCGCCGAACAGCAGCAGCAGATCGCCTCCGAGCGCAAGGCGCAGGTCGGCAGCGGCGAGCGGGCCGAGAAGGTCCGCACCTACAACTTCCCCCAGGGCCGGATCACCGATCACCGGATCAAGCACACCTCGCACTCCCTCGACGGGGTGCTGAACGGAGAACTGGAGGAGTTCACCAACGCGCTCTCGGCGGAGGAGAAGCGGCGCCGCCTCGAGGCCGCTGCGGAAGGGTGAGCGCCGTGGCCGGCAACGCGCCAGGGGCGGCGACCGGGTCCGGCGGCGCGACTGCCGAGGCGCTGGCGGCGGCGACCGACGCCCTGACCGCCACCGGGGTCCGCGAGGCGCGCCTCGACGCCGAACTTCTGCTCGCCGCCGCGAGCGGGCGGGGGCGCGCGAGCCTGATCGCCGACCCCGGCGCCGCGCTTCCGCCCGCGGTGTCCCGTCTCTACGGCGAGTTCGTGCGGAGGCGACTGCGGCGCGAGCCCGTCGCCTACATCGTCGGGACGAAAGGCTTCCGGCGGATCGAGCTGGCGGTCGACCGGCGTGTGCTGGTGCCGCGGCCGGAGACCGAGCTGCTGGTCGAAGTGGCGCTGGAGCGCGGGCCGAGGCGGGTGCTGGACGTCGGCACCGGCTCCGGGGCGATCGCGCTGGCGCTCGCCGACGAGCTGCCCGACGCGACGATCGTCGCCACCGACACCTCGCCCGGCGCGCTGGAGGTGGCGCGCGCAAACGCCGAACGCCTCAGCCTCGCCGCGCGCGTCCACTTCGAGGTGGGGACGGTGCCCGAGGGCCAGAGCTTCGACCTCGTGCTCGCGAACCTTCCCTACGTCGCCGAACGCGACTGGGCGGGGCTCGAGCCGGAGGTCACCCAGTGGGAGCCGCGCGAGGCGTTGCTGGCCGGCGAGGACGGACTCGACGCCTACCGCGAGTTGCTGGCGCCCATGGAGGACGGGCCGGCGGAGTGCATGCGGCCGACCTTCAGCGACGCGCCCGACGTGCTCGCGGGGACCGCCGCGGTCGCGGTCGAGATCGGCGAGGGCCAGGCGGTCGAGGTGGCGGAGCTGATGCGCGACGCCGGCTTCGCCGAGGTCTCGGTGCGCGAGGACCTGGCCGGAATCGAGCGCGTGGTGGTGGGGGAGAGGTGAGCGCGGGAGCCCCCCAGGTCATGCCGCTGGAGCACGGCGGCGCGGCCGCGGCCCGCTCGGCGCTCGAGCGGACGATCGCCGCCGGTGGCGTCGCCGTCTTCCCCTCCGACGGGGTCTACGGGCTCGCCTGCGACCCGCTCGACGCCGGCGCGATCGCCCGCATCCACCGGATGAAGGGCCGCGACGACGGCAAACCGGCCGCGGTCATGTACTTCTCGCCGCTGGCGATGCGCGAGCTGGTCGCCGAGCTCGGCCCGCGCGCGGCCGCCGCGGTCAGCGCCCTCCTGCCCGGGCCGGTGACGCTGGTCGTCAGGAACCGCGGCCACCGCTACCCGCTCGCCTGCCGCGAGGACGTCGAACGGCTCGGCGTCCGGCTGCTGTCCGGCCCGCTGGCGGGGGCGATGTGCCCGATCTTCCAGACCTCGGCCAATCTCAGCGGCAAGCCGGCGCCCGGTCGCTTCGCGGACGTGCCCGACGCGATCCTCGCCGCGGTCGACCTAGCGATCGACGGGGGCGAGCTGAGCGGCCTGCCCTCGACCGTCGTCGACATCGCCGCGATCGACGACGGCGGCGACTGGGAGATCCTGCGCGAAGGCGCGATCTCCGAAGGCGACCTGGCGAGCGCCCTGGCGTCGGTGGGGTTGGACTAGGGCTTGCTGGCTGGCGCTCGGGGGGCGGAAAGGAACGGGCAAGGGACCCGGCCCTCTCGGCGGCGGCCCTGGCAGGCTG
>JBOGYZ010000407.1:0-9583 GCA_050697015.1 Solirubrobacterales bacterium | reverse complement strand
TCTCGGCCCTGGAATGGGCCTCGGGGCGCCCGCGAGTGTGACGTTCCCGGCATCTTCGTCGCCGATCGGGCGGAGGTGTGGCGTCTCTCGCGCGGACCTCTCACGTAAGTCCGACCTCCTCCCGTCCTTGTGCCGGCTCTCCCACGAACCCCTCACGTCCGCGGACCACCCCCGTCCCGTACCCTCCCCGCCATGGCGACCAGGATCGGCTTCATCGGACTCGGGGTGATGGGCGCGCCCATGGCTCGCAACCTGCTCGCGGCCGGCCACGAGGTGGTCGCCTGGAACCGCTCGTCCGAGCCGCTCACGGCGCTGGTCGGGGCAGGCGCCCGGCCTGCCGACGCTCCTGCGGCGGTGGCGGCCGAGGCCGACGTCCTGATCACGATCCTCAAGGACGACCCCGTCGTGCGCGAGGTGCTCGGCGGGCCGGATGGCGCGATCGCCGCGGCGCGCGCGGGCTCCCTGGTCGTCGACATGAGCACCGTCTCCCCGGCGCTCGCCCGCGAGCTGGCCGCGGAGGCCGGCGCGCGCGGCGTCGCCTTCCTCGACGCGCCGGTCTCCGGCGGCGACGTCGGTGCCCGCGACGGCACGCTCTCGATCATGGTCGGCGGCGAGGCCGCGGACGTCGAGCGCGCTCGCCCCGTCTTCGAGGTGCTCGGCTCGCGCGTCACCCACGTCGGCGCCGCCGGTGCCGGTCAGGTCGCCAAGGCCTGCAACCAGGTGCTGGTCGCGATCATCTTCGCCGGCCTCTCCGAGTCCCTCGTCCTCGGCTCGAAGCTCGGCGTCGATCCGGCGGCGATCCTCGACGCGGTCGGCGGCGGCATGGCCGCGAACCGGATCATGGAGGTCCGCCGCCACAACTTCCTCGACCATGACTTCGCCCCCGGCTTCAAGGTCGACCTCCACCACAAGGACCTCGAGATCGCCCTCGGAGCGAGCGCCGAAGTCGACGCGCCCCTCCCCCTGACCGCCGAGGTCCAGCAGATGTTCCGCCAGCTACGCGCCGCCGGCCACGGCGAAGAGGACGACTCGGCGCTCCTGCGGGTCGCCGAGCAACGCGCCTCCCACCGCCTCGGCGACGACACCTGACGGCCGCCGCAGACCCCGGCGGAAGCGTGCGCGCGTCCAAAAAACGGTATTGCGCATTCATATGGACAAAGTTCTTTGAGATCCGGATGCAATCCCGGCATGATGGTCGCGTGGTGAAGACGAAGACCGGGGGGCGGCGGTTTTTGGCGGGGGCGCTCGGGCGGGCCTCGCTCGCTGCTGTGCTGATCGCGGCGCTGGCGCTGATGGTCGCCGGCTGCGGCGGATCCTCCTCGGACGACTCCTCGCCGGAATCCTCGACCCTCGAGGTCACCTACGCCTCGTTCCCGGACTACCTCGATCCGGCGCTCAGCTACTCGGTCGAAGGCTGGACGGCGATGTGGGAGACCTACGTGCCGCTGCTCACCTACGCGCATAAGGACGGGCTCGCGGGCACCAAGCTGATCCCGGGGCTGGCGCGAGCGATGCCGAAGATCAGCAACGACGACCGCACCTACACCCTGTTCCTGCGCAAGGGGCTGAAGTACTCCGACGGCACCCCGGTACGCGCCTCCGACTTCCCGGCGACGATCGAACGGCTGATCGCGATGAACTCACCCGGGACGCCCTTCTACACCGACATCGTCGGCGCCGAACAGTTCGCCAAGACGAAGACGGGCGGGATCTCGGGGATCGAAGCCGACGACAAGACCGGCGAAATCGTCATCCACCTGATGAAGCCGCGCAGCACCTTCAGCAACGAGCTGGCGATGATCTTCGCCGCGCCGCTCCCCGCCGACACCAAACGCAAAGACCTCTCCGCCGACCCGCCGCCCGGCACCGGCCCGTACGAGATCGTCTCCGCCAAGCCCGGCCGTGGCTGGGACTACAGCCGCAACCCGGCGTGGGCGAAGACCGACGGGAAGCTGCTGCCGCAGATCCCCTCCGGCCACTACGACGATGTCGACGTGAAGGTGATCAAAAACGCGGAGACCGCGGTCAACGAAGTCATCCACGGGAAGATCGACTGGATGGAGGAGCCGCCGCCTCCCGACCGCTTCCAGGAACTGAGCGACCAATACGAAGGCACCCAGCTGCTGATCACGCCGCAGATCGACGTCTACTACTTCTGGATGAACGTCAGGCAGCCGCCGTTCGACGACGTCCGGGTACGCCGGGCGGTCAACTACGCGGTCAACCCGGAGGCGTTGGAACGCATCTACGGCGGCATGATGAAGGGCGTCCAGCAGGTGCTGCCGGAGGCGATGCCGGGCCACAAGACCTTCCGCCTCTACCCGTACGACCTGAAGAAAGCGAAGCAGCTGGTCGCCGAAGCCGACCCGGCGGAACGCAAGGTGACGGTCTGGACCGACGACTACGCACCAAACAAACAGGCGGGCGAATACTACGAAGGCGTGCTGCGCGAAATCGGCCTGCAGCCGACGCTGAAAGTGATACCGGCGGCCAACTACACGACGATCATCGGCAACCAGTCGACGCCGGACCTCGATACCGGTTGGGCCGCCTGGTACCTGGACTACCCGCACCCGAACGACTACTTCGAGCCGCAGCTCTCCGGCGAAAACATCGTGCCGACGCTGAGCACCAACTACTCGCGCTTCGACGATCCGGCGGTCAACCGCGAAATCGCCAAGCTGGGCACCGAAACGCTCGGGCCCAAGCAGGAAGCCGACTACGCGCGGCTCGACCGCAAAGTGATGGAACAGGCGCCTTGGGCGCCGTTCGGCACGACCGAGATGACCACCTTCATCTCCAGCGCCATCGACCCCGACAAGCTCGTGGTCAGCCCGGTCTACGGTCAGGACCTGGCAAGCTTCAGCCCGCGATGAGCGTCACGAAGGGCCGATGTCGATCAGGCCTGGGAGTTCGGTCATCGCCTTGAAGACCTGGGCGCCCTCGCGCCTCAGCGGCTCGCCGTCGTCGTCCGGCGCGTAGCCCAGGGCTCGCATGCCGGCCGCGCTCGCGGCGGTGGCGCCGAAGGGGCTGTCCTCGACCACGACGCAGTCTTCCGGCGCGGCGCCCATGCGGGCGGCGGCGAAGAGGAAGAGGTCGGGGGCGGGCTTGCCTCGCTCGACTTCCTCGGCTGAGAAGATGCGGCCCTCGAAGCGCTCGCGCAGGCCGGTCAGTCTCAGCGTCAGGCGCATCTTCTCCTGGCTGCCGCTGGAAGCGACGCAGGTGGGCGTCTCGATCTGGTCGAGCGCGGCCTCGATCCCGTCGACCGGACGCAGTTCGCGCCGGAACGCGGCGTCGACCGCCGCGTCCAGCTCCGCCTCCCAGCCCTCCGGCAGCGGTCCGCCAAGACGCTCTTCGAGGATCTGCATCGTCCCCGGCCGCCCCAGGCCGAGGAAGTCGCGGACGCAGTCCTCGTAGGTGGTCGGCATCCCGAGCGCGGTGATGTCCTCGGCCTGGATCCGCAGCGAGATGCGGTCGCTGTCGACCAACACCCCGTCGCAGTCGAAGATGACCAGCCCGGCGGGCACGGTCGGCGCTAGCTCGGTCCCATCCGCAGGGCGCCGTCGAGGCGGATCGTCTCGCCGTTCAGCATCGTGTTGACGACGATGTGCTCGACCAGGGCGGCGTACTCGGCCGGGTCGCCGAGGCGCGGCGGATAGAGCGTCGTTCCGATCAGCGATTCGCGTGCCGGAGCCGGGAGGCCGGCCAGCATCGGCGTCTCGAAGAGGCCCGGGGCGATGGCGACGACGCGGATCGCACTGGCGGCGAGCTCGCGGGCGACCGGCAGGGTCAGCCCGGCGACGCCCGCCTTCGAGGCGGCGTAGGCGACCTGGCCGATCTGGCCCTCGTAAGCGGCGATCGAGGCGGTGGTGACACAGATGCCGCGGTCGCCGTCGGCGACCGGCTCGGTGCGGGCCATCTCGGCGGCGGCGCAGCGCAACACGTTGATCGTGCCCAGGAGGTTGACGGCGATGACCTTGGCGAAGTCCTCGAGCGGCGTCGGCTTACCCTTGCGGACCAGCTTCGTCGGGGTGCCGATGCCGGCGCAGTCGACCGCGATGCGGAGGTCGCCGAACTCACTCGCGGCGGCGACCGCGTCCTCGACCGAGCTTGCGTCGGCGACATCGCAGGCGACGTGGGCGCCGTCGATCTCTCCCGCCACCGCGGCGGCGCGCTCGGCGTTCAGATCGGCGACCAGGACCTTGGCGCCGCCCGCGGCGAGCCGTCGCGCGGTCGCCTCGCCGAGGCCGGAGGCCCCGCCGAACACCGCCGCCACCGCACCCTCTACCTGCATCCCCACTCCTCCTGTCAGCCCGTGCGGGCGAGGTGCCTGGCGATCACCAGGCGCTGGATCTGGTTCGTGCCCTCGAAGATCTGCATCACCTTGGCCTCGCGCATGTGGCGCTCGACCGGGAACTCCTTGGTGTAGCCGAAGCCGCCGAGGACCTGGACCGCGTCGGTGGTCACCTTCATCGCCGCGTCGGTGGCCACCAGCTTGGCGATCGAGGCCTGGCGGGAGAAGGGCAGGCCGCGGTCGCGGCGCCGCGCCGCCTCCAGGGTCACCGCGCGGGCCGACTCGACCGCGGCGGCCATGTCGGCGAGCAGGAAGCCGAGGCCTTGGTGGTCGATGATCGGCTTCCCGAAGGTCTCGCGTTCCTTCGCGTAGGCGACGGCGGCGTCGAGCGAGCCCTGCGCGAGCCCGGTGGCGACGGCGGCGATCCCGAGGCGGCCGGAGTCGAGCGCCGCCAGCGCGATCGGCAGGCCCTGGCCCTCGCCGCCGATCAGCCGCTCGGCCTCGAGCGGGACGGTGTCGTAGTCGAGCGTGGCGGTGGTCGAGCCGGTCAGCCCCATCTTCCGCTCCGGCGCCCCGACCGTGAGGCCGGGCGCGTCTCCGGGGACGAGGAAGCAGGAGACACCGCGCGAGCGGTCCTCGGAGGTGCGGGCGAAGAGCGTGTAGAAGTCGGCCTCGCCGCCGTGGGTGACCCAGGCCTTGGAGCCGGTGACGCGGTAGCCCTCGCCGTCTTTCGTCGCCCGGGTGCGCATCGCCGCCGGGTCGGAGCCCGCCTCGGCCTCCGACAGGCAGTAGCCGCCGAGCAGGTCCCCGGCGAGCATCTCGGGCAACCACCTCTCCTTCTGCTCGTCGGTGCCGAAGGTCGCCAGCGGGTAGCACGACATCACGTGGACGGAGAGGCCGACGCCGACGCTGGCCCAGGCCGCCGCGATCTCCTCCAGCGCCTGCAGGTAGACCTCGTAGGGCTGCCCCGCGCCGCCGGTCTCCTCCGGGTAGGGCATGCCGAGGAAGCCGAGCCCGCCGAGGGTGCGGAAGACGTCGCGGGGGAAGGCGGCGTCCTCCTCGGCCGCGGCGACGCGCGGCGCCAGCTGCTCGGTGGCGACGGAGCGGGCGAGGGCGACGATCTCCTCGGCCTCGGGAATGGGCAGGTTGCGCTCGGCGGGCATCGGTCGCGGAGGCTATCGGGGCGCTACGGATTGAAGGCGAGAAAGACAAAGGCGGCGAAGATGATCAGGTGCACGCCGCCCTCCTGCAGGGTCGAGCGGCCCGGCAGCAGGGTCAGCGCTGCGCCGCCGGGGTCGACCCCGAGGCGCTCGCGGGGCTCCAACCGATCGCCGGGGCGACGTGCTCGGCGATGTTGCGCAGGAGCTCCGCGTTGTAGTCGACGCCGAGCTGGTTCGGGACCGTCATCAGGACGGTGTCAGCCATCGCCACCGCGGCGTCCTCGGCCAGTTCGGCGGCGATCCGGTCGGGCTCGCCGGTGTAGGACTTGCCGAAGCGGGCGATGCCGCCGTCGAGATAGCCGACCTGGTCGCCGCCGCCCCGCTCGCCGCCGAAGTAGGCGTCGTCGATGTCGTTGACGATCGGGATCACGCTGCGGCTGACCAAGATCCGGGGGCGCCGCTCCCAGCCCGCCTCGCGCCAGGTGTCGAGGTACATCTGGATCTGTTCAGCCTGCAGCTGGTCGAAGGGCACGCCGGTGTCCTCGGTGAGCAGGGTCGAGCTCATCAGGTTCATGCCCTGGCGGGCGGTCCAGACGCCGGTCTCGCGGGTGCCGGCGCCCCACCAGATGCGCTCCGGCAGGCCCGGGGACTGCGGCTGGATCGCGAGCCGGCCGATGCCACCGGCCATCGCCGCGTCGGCCTGGACGACGGGCTCGCCGGCGATCGCGGCGCGGAAGAGCTCGGTGTGGGCGCGGGCGAGGTCGGCGTCGGTTTCCCCCTCGGCGGGGACGTGGCCGAAGGCGCGCGAGCCGTGCAGCGCCGGCTCCGGTGACCCGCGGCTGATGCCGAGCTGGAGCCGGCCGCCGGCGAGCAGGTCCGCGGACGCGGCGTCCTCCGCCATATAGAGAGGAGCCTCGTAGCGCATGTCGATGACCCCGGTGCCGATCTCGATGCGACGCGTCGCGGTCCCGATCGCGGCGAGCAGCGGGAACGGCGAGGCGAGTTGACGCTGGAAGTGGTGGACCCGGACGTAGGCGCCGTCGATCCCGAGCTCCTCCGCGGCGACGGCCAGTTCGACCGTCTGGCGCAGGGAATCGCCGCCGGTCGGCGTCCGCGAGCCGGGCGCCTTCGACCAGTGGCCGAAGCTGAGGAAGCCGATGCGCTTGCGGTCGATGCTGTCCTGACTCGAGTCGTTCACCGGCAGATCGTTGCAGGGCGGGTTCGTCGGCCCGCCGGGCTCAGGTGCTGTGGACGATGAGGACGCTGCGGTGGCTGTGATGGGCGACCGCGCCGGAGACGCTGCCGAGCACCACGTGCTTGACGCCGGAGAGGCCGCGCGAGCCGATCGCGATCAGCGCCGCGTCGTTCTCCTCGGCCGCCTCGACGATCGCGCTCCAGACCGGACCGCCTTCGTAGACCGCCGTGGTCGCCTCGAGGCCGAGGCCGCGCGCCCGCTCGGCGCCTTTGTCGGCGGTCGCCTGGGCGCCTTTGTTCGCCGCGTCGGTGAGGAGTTCCATCGTCTCCGCCTCGACCGGCACGCCGGAGGTGCCGAGGAACGGCACCTTCTCAAGATCCTCGGAGACGACCAGGACGATCACCTTCCGCGATCCGAACTCCTCTGCGACCTTGTCGATCGCCGCCGCCGAGCAGTCGGAGCCGTCGTAGGCGATGAGGATCGGGCGGCGCTCGTCAGGCATCGCGCCGCAGGCTACCCGAACGTGCTTCCGAGCTTATGGGCCATATATGGCAGGAAAGCTCGGAAGCACGCCCGGAGCCGCGGTCAGCTCGCCGCGACGCGGGTCACCTCGGAGGGATCGAGCTCGCGGAGCTCGTCCTCGTAGGTGACCGGGTGGCGGAGGAGCCGGCCGCTCGGCTCGACCATGTAGCTGCCCATCCGCACCAGCGGCGGCGAGTAGGCGTGGATCGTCACCGCCGGCCCCTCTCCCGCGTGCAGCACGCGGTGGATGTCGGAGGCGGTGAAGCTGAACGTGCTGCCCGCCCGGGCGACCCGGCTGATCGGCTCGTCGACCGAGCGGCCGAGCGCCAGCCGGTCCTCGCGCACGCTGCCCGCGGCGACCGCCACCGCGCCCGCCGAGAGGTCGTGGTCGTGGAAGCCGGTGTCGTGGTCACGCGACCAGCAGAGCAGCCAGACGTCGAGGTGCTCGTCGCGCAGCAGCTGCCGGTAGGTCCGGGGATCCGGATCGTGGGACACATGTTCCGACCAGAGCTCCGGGCGCGCGGCGAACTGGCAGGCGACGGCTTCCAGCTCGGTATTGATGAGGTCGCGGCCGTACGGCCGCACGATGTCCTCGTGAGTCAGAGTCACGCGAGGGCTCCTTTCGGGTCGGGATTCAAGAGTCGGGCGGCGTTGGTGGCGACGAGCGCCAGGCGAAGGTCGGGGTCCAGCCGCGGTCGGCGCGGGTCGACGACCGGGCGGTCGGAGCCGTAGACGAGCTGCGCGGTGCCGACGACCTCGGCGACGGCGCCGATCATCTGGCGGCCGTAGGAGGAGGTGTCGTAGAAGACGAGCGGGTCCGGGTCGGGCGCGGGGACGCCGCGGCGGGCGGCGTAACGCTCGAGCTGCAGCAGCGCGCCGCCGGCGAGCATCGCGAAGAGGACGCGCAGGCGCGGGTGAGCCCGGCGGCCGACGTGGAGGAATGCGAACCAGGCGGCCTGCATCTGGGCGACGTAATCGGTCAGCGCGGGCCACCAGTGCGGGAGGTGGGCGGCCTCGGACAAGATGCTGGCCGGTCTGACTGGTCCCGGGTGGACGAAAAGAGGCGCGTCGCGTTGCTCCAGGCGGGCGAGAAGCGGGGCGAGGCGCTCGACCGCGGCGGGGTCGATCAGCGCGGCGGCGGGCAGGGAGATCCCGACGCAGCCGCGGTCGAGGGCGGTGTCGACATCGGCCGGGTCGAGCTCCGGCTCCGCCAGCGGCACCGGGCCCCAGCCGCCGAACTCCGGCGGCAGCGCCTCGATGCCCTGGTGGTGGGCCTCGATCAGCGCGAGCGAGTCCTCCACCGGGAGCGTCTCGATCCCGAGCGCGGTCGAGAGCGCGACCAGCGCCCGGTCGATCCCGTCCTCCCCCAGGTCGGCGCGGCGCAGCTCGGCGTCGGTGGCGTCGAAGGTGAGGACGCTGTCGGGCTCGGCGGCGACCTTGAAGGTCCAGCCGTCGCGGCGGCGGACCAGCATCGGCGCCTCGGTCCGGCGGGCGAGCGCCGCGACCAGCTCCTCGCCGAGCAGGTGCTGATGCACGTCGATGGCCTGATTTCCGGCGGAGCCCGCGGCCCCCTCGGCCACCCGCCCCACCGTCTGCTTTCCGCCTGCCCAATTCATTGTTGAGTTATCTTATCAAGAAGATCGGGTGAGTAGAGGAAACCGGTCGGATATCCAGCCGGCGCTATAAGAGGTCATGCCCTCGCCTTGGCCACTGACCCCGATCACCGCCGACGAGCGGGCGAGCTACGCGGACGCGGAGCCGCGGCCGTTCTGGCTCGCCGCGCTGCCCGCGCGCGAGCCGTCGCCTCCACTCCTGGGTGAGATCGAGGCCGACCTCTGCATCGTCGGCGGCGGCTTCACCGGGCGCGGGGCGGCGCTCCACGCGAAAGCCGACGACCCCGGCCGCGAGGTCGTCCTGCTGGAGGCGGAGACGATCGGCTTCGGCGCCAGCGGGCGTAACGGCGGCTTCGCGATCGGCTCGCTCACGCACGGTCTTGAGAACGGGCTCGCCCGCTTCGGCAAGGAGATCGAGCTGCTGGAGCGGCTCGGGCGGGAGAACCTCGCCGGGTACGTCGCCGACCTCGAGCACCTCGGGATCGACTGCGACCTCGGGATGACCGGTGAGCTGACGCCGAGCGTCGCGGCCTACCAGGACGAGTGGGCCGCGGAGACCGAGGAGCTCTACGGGCGCTTCGGCTATGACGTCGAGGTCTTCCCCGACGCCGCCGCGATGCGGGCCGAGGTCGACTCGCCGATCTACCGCGGCGGCGCCTGGGTGAAGGACGCGGGCGGCGTGCTCGACCCGGCGAAGCTCGCGATCGGGCTCTTCGAGGCGGCGCGGCGCGCGGGGGTCCATATATATGAGGGCACGCCGGCACTCTCGATCGGGGACGCGGGCGGTCGACCCGGGCCG
>JBOGYZ010000406.1:0-3985 GCA_050697015.1 Solirubrobacterales bacterium | reverse complement strand
CGATGAACTTGTCGTTGTGCAGCGCCGCGAGGGCCTGACGACGAGCGTGCAGGTCGCCTCGTTTGGCGAGCGTTATCAACTTCTCCACGTCGGGCTTGACCGCCTTGGCCTTGGCCTGACTGGTTTCGATCCGCTCGTGCTCGATCAGCTGCTTGGACAGGTTCGAGAGCAGCGCTTTCCGTTCGGCAGAGTCACGACTCAGCTTGTTGCGCTTCTTGTTGTGCCGCACGTTTCTCCTCCGCCGCTCTCGTACCGGATCCTAGATTAGGTCTCTTAGTCCTGCTGGAGATCGAGGCCGCGGGCGTGCAGCGTCTCGATCACTTCCTCGATCGACTTCGAACCGAAGTTCGGGATCGCATTCAGTTCGGCGCGCGACTTGCGCACGAGGTCGCCGACCGTCTGCACCCCTGCCCGCTTCAGGCAGTTGTAGGAGCGGACACCCAGTTCGAGCTCCTCGATCAGGATCTCGTCGAGGCCGTTGTTGGCGGCACCGTCGCCGCCCGCGCCGTTCGAGGCGAGGCCGTCGGCCGGCAGGGCCGCGACCGGTTCACGCGCGGTCAGTTCCTCGACCCGGTCGGCGTCGGTGAAGATCGCCAGGCTCTTGATCAGGATCTCGGAGGCCTCGCGGAGCGCGGCACCCGGCTCGATCGAGCCGTCGGTCTCGAGGTCAAGCTCGAGTTTGTCGAAGTCGGTCCGCTGCCCGACGCGGGCGGCGGAGACGGCGTAGGAAGCGCGGCGGATCGGCGAGAAGATCGAGTCGATCGGGATGACGCCGATCGGCTGCTCGTCCGACTTGTTCTCTTCCGCGGGCGAGTAGCCGCGGCCGCGGCCGATCGTCAGGTAGACCTCGAGTTTGGTTTTTTTCTCGAGCGTCGCGATCGGCGCCTCGGGGTTAAGGATCTCGACGCCCGAGGGCAGGTCGATGTCCTTGGCCTTGACCTCGCCCGGACCGGTCGCCACCAGTGGCGCCTCGACCTCGTCGGCATCGGTGTGCATGCGGACGACGAGGTCCTTCAGGTTCAGGACGATGTCGGTGACGTCCTCCTTGACACCGGGGACGGTCGAGAACTCGTGCGAGACCCCCTCGATGCGGACGCTCGTGATCGCGGCGCCGCCCAGGGAAGAGAGCAGCACGCGGCGGAGGCTGTTGCCGAAGGTGTAGCCGAAGCCCTTGTCGAGCGGCTCGATCGTGAAGTTGCCGCGTCGATCATCGACTTTCTCGGCGGTGATACGGGGGACCTGGAAATCAGTGGTCATGAGTTCCTTACGTTGCTTCTTTTCTGAATTGCGGGCGCCTGGGGACTACTTGGAGTACAGCTCGACGATCAGCTGCTCCTGGACCGGCGCCGAGATCTCGGAGCGCTCGGGGTAGCGCAGGACCTTGGCGGTCAGGGCGTCATGGTCGGCCTGCAACCAGGCCGGCACGGTCGAAACCAATTCCGTCGCGCGACGGATCGTGTCGGTCGCGCTGGAGGTCGGCTTGATCGAGATGATGTCCTCAGGACGCACCTGGTACGAAGGGATATCGACACGCCGGCCGTTGATCATCCAGTGGCCGTGGTTGATCAGCTGGCGGGCCTGGCGGCGCGAGGCGGCGAAGCCGAGGCGCACGAGCACGCTGTCGAAGCGGGACTCGAGCATGCGCAGAAGGTTCTCGCCGGTGACGCCATCCTGGCGCGAAGAGTGTTCGTAGTAGGTGCGGAACTGTTTCTCCAGCACCTGGTAGTAGCGCTTGGTCTTCTGTTTCTCGCGCAGCTGCAGGCGGTACTCGCTCTGCCGCAGGCGGCCGCGACCATGATCGCCGGGCGGGTAGGAGCGACGCTCGACACCGCACTTGTCGGTGAAGCAGCGCTCACCCTTGAGGAAGAGTTTCTGGCCCTCGCGTCGGCACTGCTTGCACTGCGGGGAGGTATCGCGGGCCACTAGACACGCCTCCGCTTCTTCGGCCGGCAGCCGTTGTGGGCCTGCGGGCTCACATCCTTCACGGTGGTGACGTCGAGGCCGGCGGCCTGCAGCGAGCGGATCGCGGTCTCACGGCCGGAGCCGGCGCCCTTGGCGAACACTTCGACCCTTTCGAGCCCGTGTTCCATGCCTTTCTTGGCGGCCGCGTCGGCGGTCACCTGCGCGGCGAACGGGGTCGACTTGCGCGAGCCTTTGAAACCGGCAGAACCGGCCGACTCCCAGGCGATCACGTTGCCGTCGGTGTCGGTCAGGGTGACGATCGTGTTGTTGAACGAAGTCTTGATGTGCGCCTGGCCGTACGAGATGTTCTTTTTGACGCGACGACCTTTGCGCCCTTTGGAGCCTTTTTTCTCCGCCACTCTTCTCTCCTACCTGGGTTTCTTCTTGCCGGCGATGCTCAACCGCCGTGGGCCCTTGCGGCCGCGCGCGTTGGTCTTCGTGCGCTGACCCCGGACCGGCAGACCACGACGATGACGCAGACCGCGGTAGGAGCCGATCTCCATCAGCCGTTTGACGTTCTGCGAGCGTTCGCGCCGGAGGTCACCCTCGACGTCACGGCCCTCGACCGCGTCGCGCAGCTTGATGGTCTCGTCCTCGGTCAGGTCTTTGCCCTGGATGCCGGGGTCGATCCCCGTCTCCTCGAGGATCTTCAGAGCGGTCGAATGACCGATCCCGAAGATGTAGGTGAGCCCGATCTCGATCCGCTTGTTGTCGGGGATGTTGACCCCGGCGATACGTGCCATCTGCTTAGCCCTGACGCTGCTTGTGTCGCGGGTTTGAGCAGATGACGAGGACCGCACCATTTCTGCGGATGACCTTGCACTTCTCGCACATCGGCTTAACGGACGCTCGAACCTTCATTGCTCCGGTTTCCTCTCGAATACAGGACCCCCGCACGCCCCATGAGTCGGACGGCAGGGTACGACGCGGCCCACTGGGCCGACGTAGAAAGATAGCAGGGACGGAAACTCCGGCGCGACCACCCCGAAAGGACCGCCGTGGCAGGATTGGGCTCATGCCAAGACGACCTGCCCAGGATACCTACACCGCCGTCGACGCCTTCGTCGAGGCGACCCTCCTCGCCGCGCCCGACGAGGCTCTCGCGGCCGCACTCACCGCTACCGCCGCCGCGGGCATGCCGGAGATCCAGGTGTCGGCGCCGCAGGCGCGCCTGCTGGAGATCCTCTGCCGCACCGTGAACGCCCGTCGGATCCTCGAGTTCGGCACCCTCGGCGGCTACTCGACGATCGCGATGGCGCGCACCCTGCCCGCCGAGGGCCTCTTGACCACGCTCGAGTTCGACGCCGACCGCGCCGAGGTCGCCTGGGAGAACATCGAAGCGGCCGGGCTCGCCGACATGGTCGACCTCCGCACCGGCGCCGCCCTCGAGACCCTCCCCCTCCTCGCCTCCGAAGGCGCCGGCAACTTCGACTTCGTCTTCATCGACGCCGACAAGATCAACACGCCCGCCTACTTCGCCTGGGCCCTCGACCACACCCGCCCCGGCGGCCTGATCTTCGCCGACAACGTGATCCGCGGAGGGTCCATCGTGGATCCGGATGGCGACGAAGCGAGTGCGGCGCAGCGGGAATTCCACGAGTACCTGGGAGAAGAGGAACGGGTGACCGCGACGACGATTCAGACGGTGGGCGGTAAGGGGTACGACGGATTCACTTTGGCGTTCGTCAATAGGTAGAAGCTCGGGCGGTTGGCGATGGGAGGCACCCTCGCCCGAAAACCGTTGCGCAGCTGGGATGGCCGCGGGCTTCGATTTCGTGGCCCCGAAGCTTTCGTTCGAGGGTGCCTCCCATCGCCTTCCACAATTCAGGCGACGCTCGAGCGGCTTTTTTAAGAGCTGACAAGGGACGGAACCGCTCCGCCACCTCCCGCTCCTTGGATCGCTGGCTGAGTTCGGGAGCCCCGCCGAATTGGCCAGGGGCGTCGGCTACCCCTCCCGAAAGGCTTCGGGACCACGGCAAGGACCCTTTCGGCCGATCCAGCTGCGCAACGGTCTTTCGGGAGG
>JBOGYZ010000405.1:0-2807 GCA_050697015.1 Solirubrobacterales bacterium | reverse complement strand
GCTCGGCGCGGGCGGCGAGCAGCGCGGCGCGTGCCGCGTCGAGCCCGGGTGGGGGCGCCGCCGCGGCGCCGCCCGAGAGGTGGAGGATGTTCCTGCCCTCGAAGTTGCCCGCCTCCGTGACGCCGTAGTAGGCGAGGATCGCGTCGGGGTCGGCGCGTCCCCCGGTCGCCCGCGGCCCCGCCGCGTCCTCGGCCAGGACGGCGCGGATCTCGCCAGGCGTCCAGACATAGAACTTCCCCTCCTCGCCCTCCGAGTCGGCGTCGTAGGCCGAGTAGAAACCGCCCTCCGGGCCGCGCATCTCACGCAGCAGCCAGTCGAGCGTCTCCTCGCAGACCCGTCGATAGCGCGCGTGGCCGAGAACCTGGTAGCCGTGCAGGTAGGCGCGGGCGAGCAGGCCGTTGTCGTAGAGCATCTTCTCGAAGTGGGGGACCTGCCAGGCCGAGTCGACCGAGTAGCGGGCGAAGCCGCCGCCGAGCTGGTCGTAGATCCCGCCGGCGAGCATCGCGTCGAGGGTGTGCTCGACGTGCTCGAGGCCGGGGTCGTGCGCGTCGTCGCCCCGCGCCCCCGCCGCCCGGCTCATGATCAGCTCCAGCGAGGACGCCGGCGGGAACTTCGGCGCGCTGCCGAAGCCGCCGTTCACCGGATCGGCGTGGGAGAGGAGCGTCGCCATCGCGCCGTCCAGGTCCGCCGCGTCCGGCACGCCGGAGGGCTCGATGTTGGCCAGCGCCTCCAGCCGTCCGACGGTAGTCGCCGCGCGCTCGCGGATCTCGTCGCGTTTGTCGCGGTAGGCCTCCAGCACGCCTTCCATCACCATCCGGAAGCTCGGCATGCCGCGGCTGGTGTCCGGCGGGAAATAGGTGCCGCCGTAGAAGGGGACGCCCTCGGGGTCGAGGAAGACGGTCATCGGCCAGCCGCCCTGGCCGGTGAAGGCCTGCACCGCCTCCATGTAGATCGCGTCGACGTCGGGCCGCTCCTCGCGATCGACCTTGATGCAGACGAAATTGGCGTTCATGAAGGCCGCCGTGTCGGGGTCCTCGAAGGACTCGCGCTCCATCACGTGGCACCAGTGGCAGGCCGAATAGCCGACCGAGAGCAGGATCGGCAGGTCCTCGGCGCGCGCCCGGCCGAGCGCCTCCTCACCCCATGGAAACCAGTCAACGGGATTTTCGGCGTGCTGCAGAAGGTACGGACTGGTCTCGGCGGCGAGGCGATTGGCCATTGATTTGAGGGTAATTCATCGGCTCCTGCGGGAACTTCGGGTACCTTCGAGCGTTAAGTGAGTGTGGATAGCAGCGGCAGGCGGGACGCCGCCCTCCAATCGGTGCTGGCGAAGTTGGAGCCGACGGACCGTCAAGTCGTACTTGACGCGCTGGCCGCTGCCGAGAAGACGGAGACCGAGCTGCGCTATCTGGCGGACCACGATCCGCTCACCGCGCTGCTGAATCGGCGCGCTTTCCGTACGCGTCTCGACACTTACGTCAACTTCTCCGCGCGCTACGGCGGGCGGGGCGCGGTGATGGTGATCGATGTCGACGGGCTGAAGGACGTGAACGACCGCCTCGGCCACCAGCAGGGCGACAACCTGATCCGCCGGGTGGCGGCGACGCTGCGCGAACGCGTCCGCGCCACCGACATCGTCGCCCGCCTCTCGGGCGACGAGTTCGCGGTGCTGATGCCGCAGTCCGACGTCGAAGGGGCTGTGCAACTGGGCGAAGACCTGCGGGTCGAGGTGGCCGACGCGTTCGCCGGCGATCCGGAGCTGGCCGGGGCCTCGATCAGCGTCGGGATCACGATGTTCGGCGTCGAATCCGACGGGGGCGCCGAGGCGGTCTTGGCCGCCGCCGACGAGGCGATGTATCGGGCGAAGGCGGAGGGGCGCAACCGCGTCTCGCTCTTCGAAACGCCGGTCGACGCGCTGAGCGACGCCGCCCGCCGGCTCACCACCAGCGCGAAAATCCGCAACGCGCTCACGCAGAACCGTCTCAGCCTGGCGACGCAGCCGATCGCGAGCCTCGCCGACGGAGCGGTCGAGCGCTTCGAGCTGCTGCTGCGGATGCGCGGCGACTCGGGGGAGATCCTGCCCGCCTCGGCCTTCATCGGCGTGGCCGAGCGCTCCGGGATGATCCAGGAGCTCGACCGCTGGGTGGTCGGGCAAGCGCTCGACCTGCTCGGGGAGCGCCAGCGCGCGGGCGACCCCGTCACCCTCCACGTCAACCTCTCGGGCGCCTCGCTGACCGACATCTCCGTGCTCGAGTACATCGAGCGCAAGCTCGACGAAGGCGACGCCGACCCGGCCCGCTGCACCTTCGAGATCACCCAGACGGCACGGGTCGAGGATCTCGACACAGCCGCGAGCTTCGCCGACCGCCTGACCGAGTTCGGCTGCGAAGTCGCGATCGACGACTACGGCGCCGGCTTCGGCCCCTTCGAGTACCTGAAGCGCTTCCCCTTCGACGTGATCAAGATCGACGGCGCCTTCGTCCGCGACATGGCCCACAACGACGCCGACCAGCTCACCGTGCAGGCGATCGTCGGCATCGCCCAGGGCCTCGGCAAGACGACGATCGCCGAGTTCGTCGAGGACGAGGAGACGGTGACGATGCTGCGCGACTACGGCGTCGACATGGCCCAGGGCTACCACCTCGGCGCCCCCGTCGGCCTCGAGGACGGCCTGCTGGAGTCGACCTGAGGGTTGGCCGCGCTCGGCGTTCGGGGCCTCGCAAGCTGTCGCCCGCAAGCTTTGTGGCCTCACCCAGCTATCGCCCGGGAAAGGGAAGGGCCGTCTCGGCCACGGCCCTGGCAGGCTG
>JBOGYZ010000404.1:0-10436 GCA_050697015.1 Solirubrobacterales bacterium | reverse complement strand
ATCCGCGGATTACTGCGAACTCACTCGCCGGCGGGGCGCTTCATGCGGTAGACGACGAGGCGCTCGCCACTGCGGCCGGTCGTCTCAAAGTCGAACTCCATCCCGAGCGCCTTGGCGACGCCGATCGAGGCGGAGTTCGGTGGCTGGATGCGGGCGATGATGCTCGGCATCTCGAGCCCGTTGAAGGCCTCGTCGCGGAGAGCCGCGGCGCCCTCGGAGCCGAGCCCCCGTCCCCAGGCGTCCGGCTCCAGCCACCAGCCGATCTCCCGCTCCTCCGGATCGAGCCCGGCCGTCCCCTCGCCCGCGTAGTTCAGCGAGACGAGGCCGATCCCGCGCCCCGTGGCGCGGTCGACCGTGGCGCGCCAGCCGAAGCCGTGCTCTTCCCAGTGGCGCCGCTCGGCGCGGGCGACATCCTCGGCCAGCAGCGGCGGCCACGGGTCGCCGGTGCCGATGAAGCGCATCACCGCGGGCGTCGAGGCGAGCCGCACCAGCAGGTCGGTATGGCGCTCGTCCCAACGCTCGAGGCGCAGGCGCTCGGTCTCGATCACGGCGGCGGCGTCGATCACGGTTGATCAAGTATTACGCCGCGGCCGCGCCTCCCGCCCGGTCCGACGTCTGTCCTACTCCATGCGGAAGCCGAGCTTCAGCGTCACCTGCCAGTGCTCGATCTCCCCGTCCTCGCCGAGGTGACCGCGGATCTCGGTCGTCTCGAACCAGTCGAGGTTGCGCAAGGTCTTGCGCGCCCGCGCGAGCGCATTCTTGACCGCCGCCTCCACCCCATCGGGAGAGGTGCCGACGATCTCTGAGACTGAGTAGACGTTGTCGCTCATGCCGCCCACATACCGGCGGGTGGAGCGTCAATCGACGGTGGGGAGCCAGGCCCAGAAGCGGCGCGCCTGCTGGTGGGGGCGGCCGCCGACGCGGCGGATCGCGGTCAGCGGGCGTTCGATCTCAAGGCCCTTGAGCGGCAGGACGACGAGCCTCCCGGCGGCAAGGTCGGGTTGCAGCGCCAGCTCGGAGATCAGCGCGAAGCCGCCCGCCGCGAGCGAGCGCTTCACTCCTTCGAGGCTCGCCAGCGAGAGGTCGGGTTGCAGCTCGACGCCGACCTCGGCCAGGGCCGCGGTGGCGACCGCGCGCATGCCGGAGCCGGACTCGCGCGAGATCCAGCGCCCTTTCATCAGCTCCCGGGGGTTGACGAAGCGCCGGTGCTCCCAGCGGTGGCCCGCGGCGACGACGAGGACGATCCGGTCGCGGGCGACGGCCTTGGCCTCGAGGCCGTCGAGCGGTTCGAGGCCCTCGACGAAGCCGACGTCGGCGCGTTCCTCGCGCACCGCGGCGATCGCCCCAACCGAGTTGACGACGTCGACCTGGGGGTGGACGCCGGGAAGCTCGGCGCGGAAGGCGGTGAGCCAGGTCGGCAGCAGCGCCTCGCCGATCGTGTGGCTGGCGGCGATCCGCAGCGGCCGGGCCGCGCGGGCGCCGGCGACGGCCCCCTCGGCCTGCGTCAGCGCGTCGAGTCCGCGCCGCGCGTCCGGGTAGAGCGCCATCCCGTCCTCGGTCGGACTGACTCCGTGTCGGCCGCGGGTCAGAAGCGTCACAGCGAGCTGGCGCTCCAGTGCCTGGATGCGCTTCGTCGTCGCCGACTGCGTCAGGTCGAGCGCCTCCGCGGCTCCCTGCACGCTGCCGGTCTCGACCGCCGCGACGAAGGCGGCGAGCTCGCGGGAGGAGAGCGGGTCGGGCATCGCCACGCATTCCAGCAGGGAATGTGGCTTCATTCCACTATGGAATGTGGACGCATTCCATAGTGGAATACGTGATGGCGCGATGCGACTGGTTCGGCGGCGCCCGCGGCGCGACCCTGTGGTCCATGAGCACCGACGCACTCGCCCTTCCGCTTCGTCCCCGCCACCGGTCGTTCCTGCGCGAGCTCGAGCGCCCCTCCCACGCCTTCGGCAACATCGGCCCGAACTGGTTCGCCTCGGTGATGGGAACCGGGATCGTGGCCAACGCCGCCGCCCTCCTCCCCTTCGACTGGCCGGTCCTGAAAGAGCTCGCGATCGGGCCCTGGGTGCTTGCCGTCGCCCTCTTGATCGTAGTCGGCGCGGCGACCGTCGCCCACTGGGCCCTCTACCCCGAGCGCGCCCGCGGCCACCTTTCCGACCCGGCGATGGCGCCGTTCTACGGCACCCTGCCGATGGCGCTCCTGACCGTCGGCGCGGGCACCCTGCTGGTCGGGGAGCCGGTCGTCGGCGCTCATGCCGCGGTAGCCGTCGACTCCGTCCTCTGGGGGCTCGGCACCGCGCTCGGCCTCACCACCATGGTCGGCGTCCCGGCGATGATGATCCGCCGCCGCGACCTCGAGCCGCGCCAGACTTTCGGCACCTGGCTCCTGCCGGTGGTGCCGCCGATCGTCTCCGCCGCGACCGGCGCGGCGCTCATCCCCCACCTCCCCACCGCCGGCCTCCAGCAGGCGATGCTGCTCGGCTGCTACGCGATCCTCGGCGCCGGCCTCGTGCTCTCGCTGCTGACGATCGCGCTCCTCTGGTTCCGGCTGATGTACGTCGACCAAGGGCCGGCGCGGATGGTGCCGACGCTGTGGCTGGTGCTCGGCCCGCTCGGCCAGTCGGTCACCGCCGTCGGCCTGCTCGGCCCGCATGCCGGCGGGCTCCTGCGCGCCCCCTACGGCGAGGGCGTCGAAGCGCTCGGCGTCGTCTACGGCCTGCCGGCCTGGGGGTTCGCGATGGCCTGGTTGGCGCTCGCAGCGGGCATCACCCTGCGCGCGATGCGCCGCGGCCTGCCCTTCTCGCTCACCTGGTGGAGCTTCACCTTCCCGGTCGGCACGGTCGCCACCGGCACCGCCGTGCTGGCGACGCAGACCGGAGCACGGGCCTTCGCCTGGCTCGCGGTCTGCATCTACGCGGTGCTCGTGTTCGCCTGGGCCGTGGCCTTCGTGAACACGGCCCGCGGCGTCTGGTCGGGAGCGCTGCTGAAGCTCCCGACCCCCGAGCCGCGGTCGTCCTCTGGCCCGTCCGGCGGGCCAAAGGACGACCGCGGGGCGCCGGTTACTTCGCCAGCCTGATCGCGACCGTCGTGCCGGGAGCGAGAACGCGGCCCGCCGGCGGGTTCTGGTGGACCGTCTTGCCCTGCTTCTTCTTCTTGCCCTTCACTTTCGTCACCTTGCCGACCTTGCAGCCGCCGTTGCGGATCGCCGCCTTCGCCGGGCCGAGCTTCCTGCCCGCCAGGCTGGGGACCGTGCAGCCGCGGTAGAGGAACTGATCGGCACGCCCGATCGGGCTTTCGCCGGCCAGCGTCGTCGCGACGATGTCGACGGTGCCGACCTTCACCTGCTCCGGCGCCACCGCGGTGATCTTTTCTTCGTTCACCACCGTGAAGCCCGCCGCCGGCACTTCACCGAACATCAGTGCGCTTGCACCGTTCAGGTTGGTACCGGTGATGGTCACTTTTTCACCGCCGAGGACGGAGCCTTCGGTCCCGCTCACCCCGCTGATCGCCGGGGCGGGCTGGACTTCGGCGGCGAGCTCGATCTCCTGTCCCGCCTTGGTCTGGGACGGGGCCAGCGTCGCGCCTTCGAACGGCGGCGCCGAGAAGATCCCGTAGGCCGCACCCGAGGCATCGGCGACGCCGATTTCATCAGTCGGGTTGCTGGAGTCGACGGCGATCAGGTCGCCGCTGCGGATCGGCAACTGGGTCTGGAACGTTTCGATCCCGGTCCCGTTCGGCTTCATCGCCTGGCTGGCACTGACCGCGGTGAAGGCGCCCGTGCCGTTCGGGTGGAGCACCCGCAACGTGAACGGTCCACCCACCGCGCCCTGCACCTTCCAACGCACGATCGCCCCGTTGACTGGCGAGGCGAGGTTCGCCCCGGTCTCCGGCAGCGTCGTGTTGAACTGCGTACGCACACCTTCGAACGGCGTCGATTTGAACGTCGGCGGCAACACACTGCCCACCGTCACCGTCGTCGCCCCTGCGCTCACCGCGGCGACGAGGGCCCAGGCGGTGGCCAACGCCATCACCAGGATCCCGATTCGGCCGGTGCGCCGGCCCCTGCCATCAACAACACTTCTGCGTCCGGTTGCAGACATGCTTGTTCCCTCCCTGTATGGGTCGGTTTTCGCGCCGCCAACCTCGCGGCACCGTCAGATGCCGAAAGAACCCGTGGCCGGAGAGAAAGGTGCGGTGACTACTCGGACTTCGACTCGAGCTCGCGCCGACGGGCCTCTTCGATGGCGCGTTCGGCGTCGCTCAATGGGTGCCAGCCGTCGGTCTCGACCGGCTTGTCTTCGAGGTTCTTGTAGACGTTGAAGAAGTGCTCGATTTCCTGCTGGAGCTGCTCCGGCACGTCGTCGAGGCCCTCGATGTGGGACCAGCGCGGGTCGCGCGTCGGCACGCAGATCACCTTGTCGTCGGCGCCGGCCTCGTCGCGCATCTTGAACAGCGCGACCGGCTTCACCGGGGTGACGCAACCGGGGAAGGTCGGCTCGGAACCGACCACGAGGCAGTCCAGCGGATCGCCGTCCTCGCCGAGGTGGCCGGGCAGGAAGCCGTAGTCGGTCGGGTACACGGTGGAGCCGGAGAGAAAGCGGTCGAAGACCACCCGGTCCAGCCCCTCGTCGTACTCGTACTTGTTGCGGCTCCCCTTCGGGATCTCGATGAAGGCGAGTAGCTGGTTCTGCTGTACGGGCTCGTTCAAGTGGGGACTTCCGGGAACTTCAAGGGGAAGAGGGCACTGCTGGGGGCGGCGAAGAATATGCAAGCGCGACGCTCATGCACCTTCCGCCTCGCCCGGACCCCCCGAACGTCGCGCGACAAGTAGCTTTGCGACGTGCCCGAGGTTTCGCTCGACCACGTCCAGATCGCCGCCCCGGCGGGCTGCGACGCGGCGGCGCGGCGCTTCTTCGGCGAGCTCGTGGGGCTGTCGGAGATCGAGAAGCCCACGCCACTGCGGGCCCGCGGCGGCGCCTGGTTCGCCCTCGGCGACCGCCAACTCCACGTCGGTGTCGAGGCCGACTTCGAGCCCGCGCGCAAGGCCCACGTCGGCCTGCGGCTGGGGACGACGGAGCTCGATGAGCTGGCCGAGCGCCTGGCCGCGGCGGGCGCTCCCGTCACCGGGGACGAGGCGCTCCCGGGCGAGCGCCGCTTCTACTCCGAGGACCCGTGGGGCAACCGGATCGAGTTCCTCGCGAGCGTGCCCTCGTAGTCTCCCTCCCCGTGCGCCGCCTCCTCCCCCTCGCCGCGATCGCCGCCCTCGCGCTCATCCTCTCCGGCTGCGGCGGCAACGACGAAACGCTCGAATCGCTCGCCGGTACCCCCGCCGCGATCAACATCGTCAAAGACGTCGAAGCGATGGCCCACGCCTGCAAACAGCCGAGCAAGAAGTCACGCCAGGCCGGCGTCAAGGCCTACGCCGACCTGGCGAAGATCACCTCGATCCACCCAAACGCCACCTTCGGCCCCGGCGACGCCGAAGTCACGATGAAGCAGCTTCTGCGCCGGTCGGTCGAAAAAACCGGCCACTGCATCGGCGTCAGCGTCGATGCGAGTGGCCGGTACCACGTGGAATGACGCTCAGCCGGTCACCCCGTGCACGACGGGGTAATAACCATCGGCGTGACCTGTGACCTTCGGGTGGTAGCTTTCGCCCGTCGGGTTGGAGAGGCCGTTGATCCACTCGGTCGAGGAGCCGCTGCCACCGTCACAGACGGCGTGCCCGATGAAGGCGGGGATCACATCGCGGAAGACGAAGTTCGACCCCGCCCGCGTCGCCGCCGCGCTGATCGTGTTCTTCAGCTGATCGGCCGTTTCGTTCAGCCTGGTCTCCTCGCTGGGACTGAACCAGGTGAACGCGTTGCAGTCTTCGCCGTTGAACAGGTGTGGATAGTCGAGCACGATCACTTTCGCGCTCGGCGCCCGCGACTTGATCGCGTTGTTCACTTCGTCCAGCCTCCCCGGCAGCGTGTTTTTGATGATGCCCTGCGCCGTGTTGATCGCACCGTTGCAGTCCGAGGCCCACGAGGGCAGGGCGCATTCGGTGATCACGCTCGAGAACCCCGCGTCGTTGCCACCGATCGTGTAACTCACCCAGTTCGTTTCCGAGGTGACACTCGAGACCTGCGAGCTGAGCAACGACGACGTCGTCGCCCCTGAGCACGCCGCGTCGACGAACGTCCAGGTCGGGTGCGCTTCGTGCAGCAGGTACGGATAGGCGTAGACGGACCGCTGGCAGGACGGTTCGAAGAACGTCCGCGTCCCGGTCCCCGATGAGTACGAATCCCCCAAGGCCACGTACTTCGTCGCCATCGCCTGAGCGGCGAAGGCAAGGCAGAGCGCGGCAGCACAGATCACTGCGGCAATACGAGTCCACTTCATGGTTTCTCCTCCCGAGAGAATGATTGACTAATCAAGACTCTACTGGCAAACGGAGAACATCGGTTACCTATTTGACCGGCGTGAGAGGCTGGGGCATGCGCCGTTCGCGCTTCGCGCTCGCGTCAGGTCGGCGAGCAAAGTGGGTCGTCTTCGTCCTCTGGTTCCTGGCGATTTTCATCGCCGCCGGGCCGGCGAACCTGCCGGGCAAGTTCGAAGACGCGGAATCGAACGAGGCGACCTCCTACCTGCCCGAGTCGGCCGAATCGACGAAGGCGCTGGCCGCCACCGAAGAACTGCAGGACGGTGAAATCGCCCCGGCGGTGGTGGTGTTCCGCCGCGAGGCGGGGCTGACCCCGGCCGACTTCAAGGCGATCGAAGCCGACGTCGGCGCGATGTCCGCGAAACGCTTCGAAGGCGTGATCCCCGACGGTGCGACTGCCGCCTCGGGCGGCAAACCCGGCGGCGAGGAGAAAGAGGCCTCGACGACCGGCCCGGCCGGTTGCGGGACCGCGACGAGCGCCGTCCCCGGGCAGCCCTCCGGCTACGCGCCCTTCGTCGGCCCGGTCTGCTCGCAGGATGGCAAGGCGGCGATCGTCACCTCCTACATCAACGCCGAAGGCGAGGGCGACCGGATCGTCGACCCGGTGAAGTACTGGCGCGATGCGATCGCCGACCAGAGCGGCGGCCTGGAGGCGAAGATCACCGGCGGCGCGGGCTTCTCCGCCGACGCGATCGAAGTCTTCGAAGGCATCAACGGGACGCTGCTCCTGGCCGCGCTGGCGCTGGTGATCTTCCTGCTGATCGTGATCTACCGCTCGCCGATGTTCCTGTTCATCCCGCTGATCGCGGTCGTCTTCGCCGAGATCCTGTCGCGCTCGATCGGCTATGGCGTCTCCGAGCTGGGGGTGACGATCAACGGCCAGTCGAGCTCGATCATGTCGGTTCTGGTGCTCGGCGCCGGGACCGACTACGCGCTGCTGCTGGTCGCCCGCTATCGCGAGGAGCTCCACCACACCACCGACAAGTACAAGGCGATGAGCACCGCGCTCGAATCGGCCGGCCCGGCGATCCTCGCCTCGGCGGCGACGGTGATCGCGGCGCTGCTCTGCCTGATGATCGCGAAGGTCAACGGCACCTCCGGCCTCGGGCCGATCGCGGCGATCGGGATCGCCTGCGCGGCGCTCTCGATGCTGACCCTCCTCCCCGCGCTGCTGACGATCTTCGGCCGCCGCGCCTTCTGGCCGTTCGTCCCCCACACCGAGGAGACCGCGCCGACCGCGACCCCGATCTCCGACCGCGCCCGCCGCACCATCGTCGAGGGCTCGGGGTTCGGCGCCTTCGCCCGCGTCGCCCTCGCCTGCGTGGCGGTGCTGGTCCTGCTGCCGCTGGTGCTGCTCAACTGGGTGTTGCGGATGCTCAGCGGGCGGCGGATCCCGTCGCTGATCGTCGGCCCGCTCGACCGCGCGGTCTTCACTCCGTACGAGATGCGCCGCCACCGGCTCGAGCACGCCAGCGACGCCACCCACGGCTTCTGGAAACGGGTCGGCGATCGGATCGCCTTCTCGCCGCGCCGCATCATGTTCGGGACGGTCGGCGTGCTGCTGATCTGCTGCGCCGGCTTCGCCTTCTTCTCCACCGATCTGACCAGCGAAGACAGCTACCGCACCGAAGTCGAATCGATCGAAGGCCAGCACCTGTTGGACCGCAGCTTCCCCTCCGGGGCGACCGCGCCGACCGACATCGTTGTGGCCAACGCCGCCGACGTCGGCAAGGTGAGCGCCGCGGTCGAACGTGTGCCCGGCGTCGAGGCGGTCTCGCCGCCGGTCGCCGAAGGCCCGCCGGGGACGCTGGTCCAGGCGACCCTGGAACCGAACCCGTACTCGACCGCCGCCTTCGACCTGGTCGAACCGATGCGCGACGAGGCCCACGGGGCGTCCGGCGAAGTGCTGATCGGCGGCCCGACCGCGGTCGAATTCGACGTTCGCGACGCGGCGGGCTGGGACTCGAAGGTGATCCCGCCGCTGATCCTCCTCGTCGTCTTCCTGATCCTGCTCGGACTGCTGCGCGCGGTGGTCGCTCCGCTGGTCCTGATCGGGACCGTGATCCTCAGCTACCTCGCCGCGCTCGGGGTCGGCTACTTCGTCTTCGACGTGATCTTCGGTTTCCCCGGCTCGGATCCCTCGCTGCCGCTCTTCGCCTTCGTCTTCCTCGTCGCGCTCGGCGTCGACTACAACATCTTCCTCATCGCCCGCGCCCGCGAGGAGACCGAAAAACACGGCTCTGAGCAGGGAATTCTACGCGCGCTGGCGGTCACCGGAGGGGTCATCTCGAGCGCCGGGATCGTCCTCGCCGGCACCTTCTCGGTGCTCGCCGTGCTTCCCCTCACCTTCCTCACCGAGCTCGGCTTCGTCGTCGCCTTCGGGGTCCTCCTCGACACCTTCCTCGTCCGCAGCGTCCTCGTCCCGGCGATCGCGCTGACGCTCGGCGACCGGTTCTGGTGGCCGTCGTCCCTCGCCCGCTCGCACCCGGACGGTCGGGTCAGAGAGAGGTCGGGCGCGGAAGCCCGGGAGGCCGCAGGGTCACCCTGAGCACCGACCCGGGCTCCGCCGCCGGCCAGACTTCGTACTCCACTCCCGCCTGGGTCAAGCTCTCCGGCACGACAATCAGAGCCACTGCCTCTTCGTGGGTGGCCGCCTGGACGTGCCGCAGTTTCCCCCGTCGGCCCTCCTCGCGAACGACAATGACGAACTGGCGCGTTGAGGACACCTGGATACGATGGCGCGCCGGCGCCGGGGACGGAATAGGGACCCGCCCGAGACCGTCCCCGCCCCTACCCTAGACACGGGGTAGGGCCAACCCGACCTCCGCGCTCCCGGGGGTTTTCCCTACCGACATCGACATTGATCGCTGAGATGATCGACGCATGGATCGCTCGATTCTGGTGGTCGACGACGACCCCGCTTTCCGCGAACTGGCCGGACGCTTCCTGGCCGACCTCGGGCTGCACGTGACGGCGCAGGCCGGCACCGCCGCGGCCGCGATGGCGTTGGCGCGGGAACTCCGGCCGGACGCCGCCCTGGTCGACATCGACCTGCCCGACGGTGACGGGATCGAACTCGCCGGGGCGCTGACCGCGCTGCCCTGGCAGCCGCGCGTCGTCCTCACCTCGGTCGATCCCGACGCCGCCGCGCCCGACGAGGTCCGCCGCAGCGGCGCTCGCGCCTTCCTCAGCAAGGACAAGCTGGCGAACGGCGGCCTGCTGAGCCTGTTCGAGAGCGACTGAGACTCAGCGCAGGCAGAGGTACGGTAGGACGGTGGCCGCTGCCATCCGTGTCGTGATCGGTGAGGACGACGTCCTCCTGCGCGAGGGCATCAGCCGGCTGCTCGACGAGGCCGGCTTCGAGGTCGTCGCGCAGACCGGCGACGCCGAGGACTTCCTGCGGCGCTCCCTGGGGCTCCGTCCGGACGTCGTCGTCGTCGACATCCAGATGCCGCCCGACAACGAAGACGATGGGATGCGCGCCGCCCAGGAGCTGCGCCGGCAGCGGCCGGAGACCGGCGTGATGGTGCTCTCCCAGTACTTCGAGGAGAACTACATGGTGGAGCTGATCGGCGAGCGCCCGGAGGGGGTCGGCTACTTGCTGAAGGAGCGAGTCGGCAACGTCGAGGCGTTCACCGACGCGGTCGAGCGGGTCGCCTCCGGTGGCAGCGCGCTCGACCCCGAGGTCGTCGCCCGGATGCTCGGGCGGCGGCGCGACGACGGCCCCCTCGGGCGCCTGAGCCCGCGCGAGCTCGACGTGCTCGCGGCGATGGCGGAGGGCAAGTCGAACCGCGGGATCGCCGAGTCCCTGGTCGTCACCCAGGCCGCGGTCGAGAAGCACGTGACGGGGATCTTCCAGAAACTCGAACTGACCCCGGCCGCGGCTGAGCACCGCCGCGTGCTCGCGGTGCTGACGTACTTGCGCGAACCTCGGCGGTAGGGGATGGGGACTCGCAAGCTGGCGCCCGGGAAGGGACGCGGCCGTCTCGGCCACGGCCCTGGCAGGCTG
>JBOGYZ010000403.1:0-30783 GCA_050697015.1 Solirubrobacterales bacterium | reverse complement strand
GCGGGGTCCCGAGCGGCACGGCTGGTCGCGGCCGAGCCCGACGGCGAGCTGGCCGAGGTGGTCCTCGACCGCTGCACCGAGCTGGTGGCCTATCAGTCCGCCGCCTACGCCGAGTCCTACGCCCGCGTGGTCGAGCGGGTGCGCCAGGTGGAGAGCGAGCGTGTCCCCGGATCGACGGATGAGCTGGCGCTTGCAGTGGCCCGGAACCTCTACAAGCTGATGGCCTACAAGGACGAGTACGAGGTGGCCCGGCTCTCGCTCGACCCGGCGCTGGGCGAACAGATCGCCGCTCAGTTCGGTCCCGACGCCCGCTATTCGTACCGGCTGCATCCGCCGGCGCTGAGGGCGATGGGCATGAAGCGCAAGATCGCGCTCGGCCGGTGGGCAAAGCCTCTCTTCGTCGGCCTGCGGGCGGGCCGACGCGTGCGGGGAACCCCGCTCGACCTCTTCGGCCGCGCCGAGGTTCGCCGGGTCGAGCGCCGCCTGATCGACGAGTACCGGGCAGAGATCGATCGCCTCCTCGACGGCCTCGGTCCGGACGATCACCTCTCGGCGGTCGAGATCGCGGAGCTCCCCGACATGATCCGCGGCTACGAGGAGGTCAAGCTGCGGAACGTGGCTGCGTACGAGGCTCGCCTCGGCGAATTGCGGCCGGCTCAGCAGGCACGGGCCGCGGGCCGTGCGATGTAGCCGACGAGAGTTGCCCTTGAGCTACGTATTTCTCGCGGCCGCCGTCATCTCTGAGGTCGTCGCGACGCTGTCGCTGAGAGCTTCCGAGGGACTTTCGAAGGCCGGCTTCGTCGTGATCGTCGCGGTCGGCTACATCGTGGCGTTCGCTCTTCTGTCGGCGGCGCTGAGCCGAGGTATCCCGGTGTCGATCGCCTACGCGCTCTGGGCGGCAGCGGGGGTCTCTCTGGTTTCCCTGCTCAGCGTCCCGGTCTTCGGCGAGTCGCTCGGCATGGTCCAGATCGGGGGGCTGCTTCTAATAGTCGGCGGCGTGGTCCTGGTGGAGATGGGAGGTTCGCGTTGAGTCTCGATTTCAGTCGGTGCGATGCGAGCATCGTCGCGGGCCACCTGTGAGCACTCTCTGCCCGTTCGGGCTGTAGGCGGGCCCGCCGTCTCTCTCTTCTCACCCGCACGAATCGCTCGCCGGGAAGCCGGCAAGGGGTGGCAGGTAACCCTGGGGGTCGTCGTTGATCGGATCGTCAACCCTCGCACCGGCGACGAGCTCTTCGTGCTCGACGTCGAATCCCCATGCCGCCAGACGGGCTTCCGCGCGACCCTGGTCGTCCGCTCGGTTCCCGGCGTCCGCCTAGGGTCGCTGGCAGAGGTCGGCGGCCTTCTGACGGTCGAGGTCCAGTTTCGGCGGCGAGCCGTCAGGCTTCCAGCACATGGGTCGGCGATCCACCGGTTCTTGGTGGGCTTTGCGGAATTCCCGATGATGCTTTGCTGACTTCAATCTGGGGTCGTGCGGTACGAAATGGGGCACGGTGCCACACGGAGTACAGCCGAAAATGGGGCACGAAGCTCTACGTAGCCCGGCCGATCTCAGCCAAGCCCGATCTCGCGAAAACCGCTTGAAGTCGAGCCCCACATAGTCCAGGCAAGCTCAAGGCTCGGGCTCATAACCCGAAGGTCGCAGGTTCGAATCCTGCCCCCGCTATTTCACGAAAGCCCCGCAAATGCGGGATTTTTGTTTGGCCTGTGGTGAAGACAAAACACCGCAAAAATGCCCGTGGGGCACGGTGTGGGGCACGAACAGGTTGAAGAGGCGTTCCTCCTGGACCTTGAGATCGGGCGTCCGGCTCTGCACGTTCGCGTCGAAATCGACCTGACGCGGCGGGGGACCCACTCGGCTCCTTTTGCCGGCGGCAGAGGGGAGTCCGATCTCGATGTCCACCAACTCAAGCGCCTTGAGGTTCGCGGCGCGGGATCTGCTTCTTAGGCTCGCCGCGTTCGCGAACGGCTTAGGGGAGCGGTTCCTCAATGGCGCCGTTCGGATCAAGGGAGGCCGAAGGCTCGGTAACCGCCAGCGAGATTTCCTGCGTCGGGACTTTCGCCTTGAACTTGAAAGCGCCGTCGAGGACGCTGAACGGCACGCCATATCGGACGAGGACGCGAATCGGATCTCGCTCATTAGCTCGCTCGTCCGATGATTGGAGAACGGCGAGTCGCCTGGGCCGGACGTGATCGGCCATCTGGAACGGCAGCTAGAAGGTATCCACGAACGGCCGGACCCACACGAAGTCACCGAGCGGAAGGCGCTGATCGCCGCGATCCATGTGCTGGGCGGCAACGATCGCGCGGCGGCCGGGATATGGCGGAAGCCTGACCCCGTGATCTCGCGAGGCTTAGCGCGAACGCTGCACCGGCAGATGAGGGATGCCGGACTCACGGTGTCTGAACTTGCGGAGCGGGCGAATCTAGAACCGTCCGAGGTCGTCGCATACCTCTACGGGACCGAGCAGCCCAAAGCCGAAGAAATCTTGAAGCTGGCAGGCGCCGTCGGTGTCGAAGCCGGAGTGCTGCTCAAAGGCGCAGCCTTCGGTGAGGGCGAGCGCCCCGGTCTTGACGCAGGGCTGAATCAGGATCGGCCGGACGCGGGCGTGAACCCATGACCGGGCCGAAGACCCCTTCGATGGGATCGACGCTCCTCAGTGTGTGGTCGCATTGGTGGCGCCTGGTCGAGTGGGGATGGTCAGCCGCCGCCAAGTTGTTGACCGAGAATGGAGACGGCCCCGCCCTGACCGCGCTCGGGCTCGTCTATTCCGACCAGGGCAGCGCCGTCAACGACCAGGCCTGGCTGCGGGGTACCGTCGCCAGGGTGGTCAACAACCTGGCACTCTGCGCCGGCGGCCTGAAGACCATCGCCGAGGCGGTCGAGTTCATGGAGGGGCGGCAAGATCTGCCGCCGCTGCTGTACGACGCCGACGGGCAGTCGGTACTTGCCGACGGCGACGAGGTGCGCCTGGTCGCCGAGCAGGGCGCGAACGTCAAACTTCGCGCCTTGGCGTTCCGCGATGCCAAGCCGGAGGATGACGGTTCGGACGACGACGAGGCGTCGCCCTACGACCGTTTCATCGGCCTCCAGAACAAGCGGCGTCGGTTGTGGTGGATCTGGAGGCTCTCGTCGAGCGTCTTTATGGCTCACCACCTCTACTTGCGCAATCCGGGATGGTGGTGGCAGGAGTACGAGACGCTGCGCGGGCTCTTTGGCGAGGAGCGGTTCGCGGCCCGCCTCCGCGAGCAACTCGGATTTGACTGTGAGGCGGCGATCGCGATCTCGGACGCGGTCCCCAGCCTCGTCCGCGATCGCATGATGAGCCGGATGGAGTCCGCCCGCGACGATCCCGAAGAGTTTCGGACCGGCAACCCGGCGTTCGACTGGGCCGAATCTGTTTTCGACGACAAATGGAAATCGGACCCGACCAATGCGGCGAGGTTCATCCCGATCGTCTGGGCGCTGAATACGCTGGGAGAGGCGTGCTTGCTGTCTCCGACCGAGGTGGCAGCGGCGACGGGCGTGAGTGGCGAGGTCGGCGCCGCCTACCTAGAGCGAATGTCGCTCCCCTTCAGCCAGGGCGAGGGCGATTGGTTCGCACTGGCGGAGGAGGTCCGCTGGCACCCCTACGTCAAGGTGACCGACGAGGCCTACCTCCTCACCAGCCCAGGGGCGGACCTGTGGGCTTTGCGTCCCGCCTTCGAGGGCGCCCTGAAAGACGGCGCCGGCTACAGCAAGCATCGCGGTCGATGGCTGGAGCGCCGCGCCGTGGAGACCCTTGGCCCGGTGCTCATTCCCGATGAGACGCACCTTTCGGTGCGCTTTCACGATGGCGAGCGCCAGGGCGAGATCGACGTCTTGATGCGGTTTGGCTCGACCGCCGTGGTGGTGGAGGCAAAAAGCGCCACCCTGCGACCTGGTGCCAGACGGGGGGGCGAGGCCCTCGTCAGCAATCTACGCGAAAACCTGACGAAGGCGGCAAAGCAGGGCGAGCGGGTCAAGGAAGTCCTGCTCGGGTCGGAGCCGTTGACCGGGCTGTCCGGCGAAGAGGTCAAATTGGCGGAGCGGGTGACGGAGGTTCAGACCATCGTGGTCACGCTCGACGACCTCTCAGCGGTGGCGCCCGTGCTCTGGGAACTCGAGGGCACCCGGACGATGCCAGAGGGCGTAACTGCCCCGTGGGTCGTGCCTCCTCGGCGGGATCGAAGGGCCAGTCGATCGCCGCCACGGACATTCCGGTCTTCGAGGCCGAAATGAGGTGGAAGCGATGACCAAGACGGGCCGCGGACCAGGGGAGACCGCCAGGGCGTTCAGAAACAGGCTTTTTGAATCTGACCCCTTCCGATTCCCACGGACCGACGTATCGTCCCGGTGCCCCAGGCAGCGGGGTCGGTCTCGGTGTGACCCTTCGGTTCATTCCCTGCGTGCTCCATTCCGCTGGCTCGGCTACGGGAGGGTCGCTGGGAAGAGGTGGATGTACCAACTCAGTGGCGGACTCATCGCGAACGCAACGCTCTCAGCGGCGGGCAGGATCCGGGCTCGTGCCGGTGACGACGAGGCCGTCGACCAAGGCCTCTAGATCGCGCTCGCCCTCCCGGGTCTGGGCACCCGCCGCGAGCACGGCACGGGTGAGCTCGGCAGCGTCCGGGCGCCCGAACAGTCCGAGGAGCATCTCGTCCTCCTTCCGCACCCCGTCCTCGTGCGACGCAAGCCCGGCGTCGACCACCGCGACCGCCGCATCGACCACCCCCGGGGGCAGCGCCGCGATGTGGCGGGCGAGGCGATCGACGAACCGGTCGAGGTCGGCCGCGGGCAGGGCGCGATTGACGAGCCCGTAGCGCTCCGCGGTGACGGCGTCGAACAGTCGGCCGCCGAGGATGACCTCGAGCGCCCTCGACCGTCCGGCAAGTCGCGGCAGGTACACCGACCCGCCGCCCCCGGGGATTATCCCGATCGCGGCCTCGTTCTGGGCGAGCCCGGCCGACTCGATCGCAGCGAACCGCATGTCCATCGCCAGGAGCAGCTCGCTGCCTCCGCCTCGGGCCAGGCCGGCGAGCTTGCCGATCGTGACCTGCGGCAGCGCGCGGAGTCGCTCGTGCAGCCGCAGCATCGGGCTCAACGTCTGGTCGCCGGCGATCTCCAGGCCCATGATGGACTCCGGGTCGTCGACGAAACCCATGTCTCCGTGGGCGACGAAGAAGTCGGGGTCGGCACTCTCGACGACGACCACTTTCGTACTCTCGTCGTCGGCGATCTCGCTGATGAACGCGTCGAGGTCGGTCATCAGCGCGGCGTCGAGCAGGTTCAGCGGGGGGTTGTCGATGAGGACGCGGGCGACGCCGCCAGCCTTCTCGACCTTGATGGACTCGTACATAGAACCTCCAGATTTTTTCTTCGTTCTTGGTTTCGCATCTATACTTGGTAGCGTTTGGATACTTCAAGGAAACCAGGTGGCGCCGAGGCGACTGAGTTGCGACGGGAATGCCTGCTCGGCGAGCGACGGGAACTGGTCGACCAGGTCCTCGACCGCTGGTCGCTGCCGATCCTCGGCGTGCTCTATGAGGGCCCACATCGCTTCAGCGCCTTGCGCCGACAGATCCCCGAAGTGACCCAGAAATCGCTCGCGCAGGCGCTCAAGCGGCTTGAGCGCAACGGCCTCGTCGAGCGCCGGGTGCTGGGGACGCGACCGCTCGCGGTGGAGTATGCCGTCACCCAGCTCGGCCGCAGCTTCGAGGCGCCGCTTGAAGCCCTGATCCGTTGGAGCGCCGACAACATGGAGCAGGTCGATGTCTCGCGCGCGAATTACGACGCCAGGGACGGGGCAGCCGATGAGATGCACGCAGGCCTCGCGGCACAGCGCACCGATAGCTTCGCTCCCAGCTCTCGATCGTAGTCACAGCGAGGCTGATCCGGCTCGGCGCCCGTCGTCGACGCTGGCGCCCCCAGTTGAGACTGCGACGAGATGAACTTGACGCCAGTATCAGTTAGCCGTAGCGTGTGAGACCTGAGGTCCAGGCCGTGCACCGCCGTGTCCTCGGAACAACGGAGAGAGGAGAGACGGTGCTTCTGCATTTCTTGGTACGCGGGTCCTCGCGGCGGCCGGCGTGACCGGCCTACTGGGTACGAGCACCGCCGCGGCGCAGGCCGACGTAGAGGCCATGCGGCTTGATGACGAGCGGAGAACCTACGCAGAGCTGGAGTGGGCGGGGAAGAAAGCCGCGGGACTCCTGCGGTCGCGCGGGGTCGGTCCGGGTGACCGGGTGGCGCTGCAGTTGCCTAACGGCCTTCAGTTTCCGGCCTTCTACCTCGGGATTCTCGGCCTCGGCGCGATTGTCGTGCCGATGAACCCGATGCTGAGAGAGGCGGAGCTTTCGCATCAGCTACGCGACTCGGGAGCGAAGCTGATCATCGTAGGGCCAGAGTCCGAGCCGCAGGCACTTGCGGCTGCCGCGGCGACCGGCGCCGGCTGCATGGTTGTCTCCGACGGCCCTGGCGACAACGTCTTCGCGGGCGTCGAGCCGGTTGTCGACTTCTTCGATCGCCTTCCCGACGCCCCCGCGACGATCCTCTACACCTCGGGCACGACGGGTACGCCGAAGGGCGCCGTGCTGACCCACGCCAACCTCGCGGCCGCGACCGACACGGTGATCAACCTCCTGGACTTCGACGACCAAGGCGTGGTGTTGATGACGCTGCCGTTGTTCCACATCTTCGGGATGACCTACATGAACGCCGCGTTCCAGGTCGGCGCGACGATGTCGCTCGTCGTCCCGTTCGATCCGGGGAAGGTGCTCGAGGTGATCAGACGAGACCGGGTGACGCTCTTCCCGGCGGTCCCGACGATGTACACGGCGCTTCTCGACCACCCGGACGCCCGGGACGCTGACTGGTCGAGCCTACGCCACTGCGTGTCGGGCGGCGCCTCGCTGCCGGTCGAGGTGCTCCGCGAACTCGAGGCGACCTTCGGGGCCACACTTCTCGAGGGCTACGGTCTCTCCGAGAGCACCGGCACCGCCACCGTCAATCCGCCGGACGGGATCCGCAAGCCCGGTTCGATCGGCGTGCCGGTGCCGGGAGTCCGGCTGCGCGTCGTCGACGATGGCGGGCGGGACGTCCCGCCTGGGGAGAAGGGGGAGATCCTCCTCCTCGGCCCGGTGGTGATGACCGGCTATTGGGATCGCCCCGAGGCCACCTCCGCGGCGCTCGACGGGGGCTGGCTGCACACCGGCGACGTCGGGCGCGTCGATGGGGACGGATATGTCTACATCGTGGACCGGAAGAAGGACCTGATCATCCGCGGCGGGTACAACGTCTACCCTCGCGAGGTCGAGGAGGTCTTCTACGGCCACCCCGACGTGCGCGAGGTGGCCGTCGTGGGCCGCCCCGATCCGCGACTCGGCGAGGAGGTCGTGGCAGCGGTGGTGCTTCGCGAAGGCGCGGAGGTCACCGAGGAGCAGCTACGCGAGCACGTCAAGACACGCGTCGCCGCGTACAAGTACCCGCGCGTGGTGCGGATCGTGCCGGAGCTGCCCAAGGGCGCCACCGGCAAGATCCTTAAGCGCGCGGTCAAGCTTCGCTCGGACGCTTAGCGCCGGAGGGGCGGCACTCCGGTTGTGCCGCGCCGCCCCTCCCGGCGCGCTAGTCCGTGGGTCCCCCAGCCACGTAGATGACCTGGCCGGATACGAACCCTGCTCCTTCGGATGCGAGGTAGTCCGCGAGCCGCGCCACGTCCTCGGGCTGGCCCGGACGGCCCACGGGGATCGTCGCCGTGATCGACTCGCTGAGCTCGTCGAAGTCCATCCGCAACCGCGCCGCCGTCGCGCGCGTCATGTCGGTGACGATGAAGCCGGGGGCGATCGCGTTTGCCGTCACGCCGTAGGGGCCGAGCTCGATCGCCACCGTCTTGGTGAAGCCCTGGAGGCCGGCCTTCGCCGCGGAGTAGTTGACCTGGCCGCGGTTGCCGAGCGCCGAGGTGCTCGACAGGTTCACGATCCGCCCGAAGCGGGACTTGACCATGAAGGACTGCACGGCCCTCGTCATCAGGAACGCGCCGCGTAGGTGGACGCTCGCGACCGCATCCCACTCGTCGACCGACATCTTGTGGAGCAGGTTGTCGCGGATGATCCCTGCGTTGTTGACGAGGATCGTAGGCTCGCCGAGGTCGCGGGCGACGGCGTCCACCGCGGCCGCGACCGAAGCCTCTTGCGTGACGTCGGCTACGACGGCAGTCGCCCGGCCACCGGCCATCCGAATCGCGGCGGCGGTCTGCTCGGCCGCGTCTGCGCTGAGGTCGAGCACGCCGACCGCGTGCCCGCCCTCGGCCAGAGTGGTCGCGATCGCCGCGCCGATCCCGCCCGCGGCACCGGTGACGATGGCGACCCTTGATTTATGAGGCATGGCTTCTCCTTCGATCTGATGGGGGACGACGCAGACTGTAACGAACATGACGTCAGATTCACGTAAACTCGACTTGACTATGCCGTCATGTTCATATACGGTCGGCGACGAGGAGATGGAAAGGTCTGTGGGTTGCGGCCGTCACGGTCGCGACAGCGCAGCGCGGACGGCATGCACGACGCTTTGCGGGATGGCATGCGGGACAGCGCGGGGCTGACGCGACGGGGTGCTGCGTACCCCGTGGAGCTCTGCGTCGGCAGCCACTCCTCTGCTGGCCCTGTCATTGACCGCCCGCCGGGCGAACCAATCGAGCGAAGGAGTACAACCAAATGTTTCCGAGCACCCGTACCCCCTGCGCGCAGCTCGCGTCAACGTTGAGAAGTGCCGTCCGCGCCCGAGCGCGAGCGCGCCGGAGCCAGCTGTTCGGCATCGCCGCGGCGGTCATAGCCCTAGCCCTGATCGGCAGTGGATGCGGCAGCAGTTCGTCGAGCTCAGGCACGACCGACAGCAGCACCTCGGCGGCCACCTCCAAGGGCGACCCCATTCTTGTCGTCGGCGCACCGCTGAGCGATCCGTTCTGGGGCGCTGTGAAGCAGGGTACCGACGCGGCCGCCAAGCAGCTCGGCGTCAACTACCAGTACGTCCCGCTGAAGGACGAGAGCAACATCGTCGCCAGCTACGGGGAAGCGATCGAACAGGCCATCGCGCGCCATCCCGCCGCACTGATCGTGGGCGGGTTCTTCCCAAGCGTCGAGGGTCTCGTGAAGAAGGCGACCGCGGAAGGCATCCCCGTGTTCATGTTCGATGCGGGTGCCAAAACCTGGCAGCAGTGGGGCGCGCTGGGCTTCGTAGGCGAGGACTCACCTGCCATGGGGCAGGTGGCCGGAGAACTTTCGACGCAGGCCGGCGTCACGGACGGCCTCTGCTTCAACGGAACGCCGGGCGACCCGCAGCAGGAAGAACGCTGTAACGGCTACATCGAAGTCGTAAAGGCCGCCGGCGGCACGGCCAAGATGATCCAGATCCCCGCGGCGGACGCGACCAACCCGAGCGCCGTGACCCAGGACGTAAGCGGCGCCCTTGCCTCTGACAGCAGTGTCAATGGCGTCTACCTGAGCACCGCCGCACTGGAGGCGCCCGCTCAGCAGGCGGTCTCCTCGCTCGGCCGATCCGGCAAGATCACGATCGGCACGAACGACATCAGCACCCAGGCGCTCAACGACGTCAAATCGGGCAAGGCGCTCTTTATCATCGACCATCAGCCCTACATCGAGGGCTACGACGCGGTGCAGGAGGCCGCTCAATACCTCCTCTACGACATGCTGCCTGCCAGCGCGATCAGCAGCGGGCCGTTCGCGATCACCAAGGAAAACGTCGACAAGGTGATCAGTGTCAACGAAGAACATCCGGGGATCCGGGGTGCGCAGTGAGGCTCGCGCGGATCAGTCGGGGCGACGGGTAGGCGTGATGTCGGTCCTCGTCGAGCGCCCGAAAGACGGCTCCTCCCCCTCGCCGGCCGAGGGGGAGGAGGGCCACATCTCCCTCCGGCAGCTTCTGCGCCGGGCGGGGCGGCGCCCGGAGGCGGGCGCTTTCGTGGTAGCCGTCGTCCTGTACATCTTTTTCGTGACGCAGACCACTGGGACCGGCTTCGCATCGCTCACCGGAACCGAGAGCTGGCTGAACCCGGCGGCCGAGCTGGGGATCATCGCGATGCCGATCGGGCTCCTGTTGATCGCCGGTGAGTTCGACCTGTCGATCGGCTCCATGGTCGGTGCTTCCGGGATGGTCGTCGCCATCGGTAGCGCTCACTACCATCTCCCGCTGGTCGTGGTGGTCCTGCTGGCCATCGCCCTTGGTGTCGGCGTCGGACTCATCAACGGGCTCCTGGTGGTCCGGACGAGCCTTCCGTCGTTCATAGTCACCCTCGCCGCGAACTTCGTGCTGGCCGGCGTGGCGCTCGGCCTCTCCTCCGCGCTCACCGGCACGTCGACGGTCTCGTTCACCGCCCATGGCATCGTGAAGTCCCTATTCGGATCGTCGGCGGGGCAGGGCCACGTGGCGATCCTGTGGTGGGCCGCGGTGGCGGCCGTGTCCGCGTGGGTTCTGTCTCAGACGCGGGCAGGGAACTGGATCTTCGCCACCGGCGGCAACGGCGACACGGCGCGGGCCGCGGGCGTCCCGGTGGCCCGGGTCAAGGTGTCGCTGTTCGTCTTCGCGGCGGTCGCCTCGGCGATCGTGGGCGTCATTCAGGCGGTCGAGTTCCAAAGCGGAAACGCCACGAACGGCCAGGGCTTCGTCTTCGAGGCGCCGATAGTCTGCGTAATCGGTGGCGTCCTCTTGAGCGGCGGCTACGGCTCGGCGATCGGGATCCTTCTCGGGACGATCACCTATGGGGTCATCCAAAGCGGGATCTTCTACGCCGGCTGGGACAGCAGCTGGCTGCAGGCGTTCCTAGGCTTGCTCCTCCTCCTCGCGGTGCTTGCCAACAACCTTTTCCGCCGCCTTGCATTGAGCGCGGTTAACCAAAGGCGGGGCTGACGATGCCTCCTGTTCTTGAGATGCACCGAGTCTCCAAACGGTTTGGAGCCGTCACCGCGCTGACCGACGTCTCGCTGTCACTCGCGCCCGGCGAGATCCACTGCCTCCTCGGCGACAACGGCGCCGGCAAGTCCACTGTGATCAAGATGCTCTCCGGTGTATACCGGCCGAGCTCCGGCGAGGTGTGCATCGACGGGACATCGGTCTATCTGACTGACCCACGAGTCGCCCGCGAGCACGGAATCGCCACGGTGTTCCAGGACGCGGCGGCGATCCCCCTGATGAGCGTGGCGCGAAACTTCTTCCTCGGCGACGAGCCCACCCGCGGTCGCGGGCCGCTGCGCCGCCTGGACAAGAAGCGGGCCAACACGGAGGCCCTGCGCGCGATCGAGGCGCTCGGGATCCGGCGGGTGGTCGACGGCGACCAGCTGGTCGGCACGCTGTCCGGTGGCGAGCGGCAGGCGCTCGCGATCGCACGGGCCCTACATTTCGGCGCCCGGGTGCTGATCCTGGACGAGCCCACGTCGGCGCTCGGGGTCAAGGAGTCCGGCACCGTCCTGCGGCTCATGCTCGCCGCGCGATCGCGCGGGGTGGCCATCGTCTTCATCACGCACAACGCCCATCACGCGTTGAGCGTCGGCGACAGGTTCACCGTGTTGATCCAGGGCTCCGTGGCCGATCACTTCGCCCGCGGTGAGCGGACGCGCGAGGAGCTGCTGAACCTGATGGCCGGTGGTGAGGAGCTCGAGGCGCTGCAAGCGGAGCTGGAAGGCGTCGAGGGTGCCGGCGGCCAGGAGTGGACGTGACTGAACCCGGCGCCGTCGACCGTGCGCGACGTCCAGAGCTGGAGCGGGCGTTCCAGCACCTCGCGGACCTGATCTCCGCCGCGGACGTATCAGGCGTCTCCGACCTCGACGAGCAGGGCCTCCGGATCGCCCGCGAGTACGCCATGCCGCGGTACGGCGACGTTGGCCCGGCGATCAGCCTCGACGGGGTGACGTTCACGCCCGTCTCGGCCGGTGGCGTCCGGGCGGTTTGGGTCACCGCCGCCGGGGCGAGTCATACGCGCCGGATCGTCTACATCCATGGGGGCGGATGGCGGTCGGGCTCGCCCGACCATTACCGCGGGTTCGCGGCGACCCTCGCGCGCCAGTCGGGGGCGAGCATCCTCATGGTCGACTACAGGCTTGCTCCGGAGCATCGCTTCCCGGCCGCGCTCGATGACTGCGTCAAGGCCTATGCATGGGCTCTCGACAACGGCCCTGAGAGCAGGCGCAGCGGACGGTCGGACGCGGACCCGGCCGAAGAGGTCTTCATGGCGGGTGACTCGGCGGGAGGCAACCTCTCAGCGGCAGCCTGCCTGCGCCTGTGCGCCGCGGGCGCGAGGGTGCCGGACCGACTCGTGCTGATCGCGGGCACCCTAGACAACGTCGAGACCGAGCGACGGGTCGGCCTCGACGACCCGATCTGCGAGCCGGAGGCGCTAGCGATCTGCACCAAGATGTATCTGCCCGTGGGACACAGCCCGGCCGACCCGTACGTGTCACCGGTGTTCGCCGACGGCGAACTGTTGGCGAGGTTCCCGCCGACCCTGCTCCAGGTCAGCGCGATCGAGGCGCTCGCCTGGGATAGCAAGCGGTTCGCGACCCGGCTCGAGGATGCCGGTGTCCGCGTCACGCTCAGCATGTGGCCAGAGCTACCGCACGTCTGGCACATGTTCCTAGGCCTGTTCGACGAGGCGCACGAGGCCCTGGCCGAGATCGGGGACTTTCTCGATCGCAACAAAAGGAAGGCTCAATGATGAAGATCGGTGTCGTGCAGAACGTGTCGGACCGGATCCTCGACAAGGTCGGCTACCTCAAGCTCCAGCGCAACAACCTGCGACACACGCTCGGCGACGACGTGGAGCTCGCGTTCGAGGGTAGCCGGAACGACGACGACGAGAACTACATGGACGTCATGTTCAATCCGTTCCTGTCGGCCCTCGACGGGCGGGTGATGCTGGAGAAGCTCTACCTGCTCCAGGAGCAGGGGTGCGACGCCGTGGTGATCGCTTGCTCCATGGATCCGTTTCTGGAGGAGGCGCGGTCGATCCTACGCGTACCGATCGTCGGGACGATCGAGGCCGCGATGTTCACCGCTTGCATGGCCGGCCCGAAGTTCAGCTTCCTCGTCCACCGCGACCGGCGGTGCGCCGAGGCGACCGAGGAGGCCGTGGTCCGGTACGGCCTGCGCTCTCGGATGACGCCGATGGTGTACGCCTCGGAGCGGCTCGCCGAGCTGATGCTCGAGGCCTACAGCGAGCCGGAGATCGTCCGGGATGAGGTGCTGGCGGGGTGTGCCGAGGTTATCCAGCAGGGCGCCCACTCTGTGATCATCGGGGGCATCGGGCTCGCCAACCTCGTCACGGCCTGCCGGATCTCGGAAGTGCCGGGGTACGGCGCACCCGTCCTCGACCCGATCAGCGTCGCCGTACACATGTTGCGCTACCGCGTCGGGCTACAGCGATCGTTGGGGATCCCGCCGACGAGTCAGGCGGGCAGCTATCGCCGCCTGCCGAAGAAGCGCGAGCGAGCCACGCTGGCCTCGTTCGGATTCGCGCAGCAAGTATGACCGGGCTGTCGGGGAAGGTTGCGATCATCACCGGCGCCGCGGGTGGGCTCGGGGCGGCACAGGTCGCGCGCTTTGCGCACGACGGCGCGACCGTCGTCGCGACCGACCTTCTCGCGCCAGGCCCGGACTCGGCCGGCGGACCGCCGGACAATGTGCACCGGCGCGAGCAGGACGTGACGTCGGAGGTGGGCTGGCGCGATCTCGTGGACTGGACGCTGGCGAGATTCGGCCGCCTCGACGTCCTGGTCAACAACGCTGGGTACTTCAGTGCCGGGAGCATCGAGGAGACCACCACCGAGCTGATGGACGTCCACTACCGCGTCAACGAGCTCGGCGTGTTTCTCGGGATGGCGGCCGTTGTGTCGCAGATGAAGGCCGAGGGGTCGGGGGCCGTCGTCAACATCTCCTCGCTCGTCGGACTGCGCGGCGTCTCGGGGCAGTTCGCATACTCCGCCAGCAAGTGGGCCGTTCGCGGGATGACCAAGTGCGCGGCGCTCGAGCTCGGGCCCTACGGCATCCGCGTGAACTCGATCCATCCGGGCCTGATCGATACCCCGATCCTCGCGGGGCTCGACGACGAGGTCATGACCACCGCCCTTGAGATGATCCCCTCGCGGGAGATGGGGCGGCCCGTCGATGTCGCCGAAGCCGTCGCGTTCCTCGCCGGCGACGCGGCGCGGTACATCAACGGCGCCGAGCTTTCGGTCGATGGGGGCATGGTGCTGTAGCCATATATCTTGAATGTCGAACGGGCCGCCACGCGCCAGGGCGCTTGTCGTCTGAGTCCGGATTCAGTAGAACCCAACGTGATGAACAAGCTCAAAGGAACTAGTCAGCAGAATGAGACCCGGACGTTCGCGGATGGCTCGGGTACGAAGGAGCCGGTCACCGCCCGCGGCGTCCGTACGCGCGCCACGCTGGTGGCCGCGGCCCGGGTCGTCTTCGAGCGTGACGGGTTCTTGGGCTCGCGCATAACCGACATCGCGGCCGAGGCCGGGTGTGCCTCCGGTACGTTCTACATCTACTTCTCCAGCAAGGAGGAGGCGTTGATCGCCGTGCTTGAGGCCGCGCAGGACGACATGCTGCACCCCGGGCTACCCCACGTGCCGGAGACCGACGATCCCACCGAGGTGATTGCTGCCAGCAACCGCGCTTACCTGACGGCGTATCTGCGCAACGCGCGGCTCATGGAGATCCTGTACCAGGTCGCGAGCATCGATCCCATGTTCCAGGACCTCCGACGGCGTCGTTCGGCGGCCTTCAACGAGCGGAGCTCCCGCCACATCGCCGAACTGCAGGCGCGCGGGCTGGCTGACCCGACCCTCGACCCGCTCAACGCCGGCAAGGCGTTGTCCGGCATGGTCAGCCGGGTCGCGATGGAGCTGATGGTCCAGGAGGGCACCAGCCTCGACGAGACCGTCGAGCTGGTGACCAAGCTCTGGATCAACGCCCTCAAGCTGCGGGCTCCCGAGGACTCCAAGGCTGCGAGCTGGCGCGCCGGCGGCCGCGGGCGCCGCTGATCCGCGGCCAAAGAAAGACGATCACAGCGCAAGCACGAGCTTGCCGGTATTGGCCCCCGAGAAGAGCATCATGAACGTATCGTGGAACCGGTCGAGGCCGCCCTCGACGACGTGCTCGCGGGCCACCAGCGAGCCATCCCGTAATCGGCGGCCGATGTCCTCCCGCGCCTCCGGGAAGCGCGCCTCGTAGTCGAAGGCCAGGAACCCGGCCATCGAGGCGCGCTGCACCAGAAGCGCCATGTAGCTCGCCGGACCTGGGGGAGGCTCGACGGCGTTGTAGCTCGAGATCGCGCCGCAGATCGCGATCCGAGCGCCGAGGCGCAGCGACCTCAGCGCGACTTCGAGCATCTCGCCGCCCACGTTGTCGAAGAAGATGTCGATGCCGTCGGGGGCCGCCGCGCGCACGGCCCGGCGCAGGTCGCCCGAGCGGTAGTCGACGGCCGCGTCGAAGCCGAGCTCATCGGTCAGCCAATGCGTCTTCTCGGGTCCGCCCGCAATCCCGACCACCCTGCAGCCGTGCGCCTTCGCGAGCTGCCCGACGATGCTGCCGACCGCACCGGCCGCGCCAGACACGAGCACGGTGTCGTCCGGCTGGGCACGCGCGCAGTCGAAGAGCCCGAACCAGGCGGTGAGGCCGGTCAGGCCGAGCGCGCCGAGCCAGGTCGGCGCCGGCGCCAGCGCCAGGTCGATGGCGGTCAGCGCATCGGCGGGCACCACGGCGTGGTCGGCGACTCCGATCAGTCCGGTCACTGCGTCGCCGGGTGCGAAGCGGGGGTCGCGCGACTCGATGACCTCTGCGATCCCGAACGCTCGCATCACCTGACCGATGCCGACTGGCGGAATGTAGGACCGCACGTCGTTGAGCCAACCACGCATCGCCGGGTCGAGCGATAGGTGCGTCACGCGGACCAGGACCTCCCCGGCGCCTGTGGTCGGCAGCTCGACGGTCTCAGATGACCAGATGCTCGGCTTGGGAAGGCCGTGGGGCCGCTCGGCCAAGAGGACACGGCGAGCCCTGGTGGTCATGACTCGTAGGCCCCTGCGGATGCCGACATCGGCAGGCCCTCTCTGCGTGGACTGATGGTGGGCACGCGACTCCTTTCGGATATCTGAAACCTCTTTCACGCTCATCCTAGGCCAAAGTTGAATCAGGCGCCATGTTCATATAACGTTGCCGCTCGCAGCGCGCCGGGAACACCCAACCTGGGTGTCCACCTCGGCGCGGAACGAGGAGGAAGATGAGAGCAGCAATCGCGGCGACGGCGCGCACCCCGATCGGACGTGCCTATCGTGGGGCCTTCAACAACACCTCGGGCGTCGAGCTCGCGGCCCACGCGATCCGGGGTGCGCTAAGCCGGGTCGCGGTGGATCCGGCGGAGGTAGAGGACGTAGTGCTCGGTTGCGCGCTGCAGCAGGGAACGACCGGGTTCAATACCGCCCGCCAGGCCGCGCTCCGCGCTGGGCTGCCGGTGACGGTGCCCGGCGCGACGATAGACCGACAGTGCTCGTCCGGGCTGATGGCCGTTGCGGCGGCTGCCCATCAGGTGCTGGTGGACGGCGTGCGGGTCGTGGTGGCCGGGGGAGTGGAGTCGATCTCGCTGGTCCAGAACGACCACATGAACGCGTACTGGACCGAGGACCCATGGCTGGTCGAGCACAAACCGGAGATCTACTGGCCGATGCTGCGCACCGCCGAGGTCGTCGCGGAGCGCTATGGCGTGAGCCGCGAGCGCCAGGACGAGATGGGCCTGCTCTCGCAGGGTCGGGCGGCCGCCGCGCAGGAGTCCGGAGCCTTCGACGAGGAGATCCTGCCGATCACCGTGACCTCGCTGGTGACGGACAAGGCAAGCGGCGAGGTCTCGGCGCACGAGCAAACGGTCACCGCCGACGAGGGCGTGCGTCCCGACACGACCGCCGAGGGACTGGCGGGGCTGCGGACGGTCCTTCAGCCGGGCGCGGAGGTCGAGCACCCGACGGTCACCGCCGGCAATGCGTCTCAGCTCAGCGACGGCGCGTCGGCCGCGGTCGTGATGAACAGCGAGTACGCCGAGGCGTTGGGTATCCCGGTCCTCGGCTACTACAAAGGCGTGGCCGTCACGGGCTGCGAGCCCGACGAGATGGGCATCGGGCCGATCGCCGCGATCCCGCGGCTGCTCGACCGGCACGGCCTGACGGTCGCCGATGTCGGGGTCTGGGAGCTTAACGAGGCCTTCGCCTCGCAGGCGGTCCAGTGCCGTGACGTGCTGGGCATCGATCCCGAGCGGATGAACGTCAACGGCGGAGCGATCGCGCTCGGCCATCCGTACGGGATGACCGGCGCGCGGGCCACGGGGCACGCGCTGCTAGAGGCACGGCGGCGCGACAGCCAGTTCGCGGTCGTCTCGATGTGCATCGGCGGTGGCATGGGCGCCGCTGGCTTGTTCGAAGTCGCCTGACGATCAACTCGAGGGAGGAACACACTGATGGACCATCTGTTCTCGTTGGAAGGTCGGACGGCGCTCGTCACCGGCGGCTCGAGGGGGATCGGGAGGATGATCGCCGAGGGCTTCCTCGCCCAGGGCGCCAAGGTCTACATCACCGCGCGTAAGGCGGCGGCCTGCGATGCCGCCGCCACCGAGATGTCGGCACTCGGCCCCTGTGTCTCGCTTCCCGCCGACGTCTCGGGGCGAGACGGCATCGCTGACCTCGTCGGTCGCTACGGCAAGCGCGAGCCGTCGCTGGACATCCTGGTCAACAACGCGGGTGCCGCCTGGGGAGCCACCTTCGAGGAGTTCCCGGAGGTCGGCTGGGACAAGGTCATGAATGTGAACGTGAAGGGCGTCTTCTTCCTCACCCAGGCGCTCAGGCCGGCGCTCACGGCCGCCGCCACCGATCATCTCGCCAAGGTCATCAACATCGCCTCGGTCGACGGCCTGTCGTTGAGCCAGCACGAGACCTACTCCTACCACGCGAGCAAGGCCGCGGTGATCCACCTGACGAAGCGAATGGCGTTGAGTCTTGCCGAGCAACGGATCGTCGTCAGCGGGATCGCGCCGGGCGCGTTCGCGTCGGAGATGAACCAGGACGCGGCGACCGCGGACGAGGCCTATCTCACCCGCATACCCGCGGGCCGCATCGGCGAGCCCGAGGACATGGCCGCCGCCGCGATCTACCTGGCCTCGCGGGCGGGCGACTACGTCCTCGGCCAGACGCTGCCGGTCGACGGCGGCGTCCTACTGACCACCCATTGACGACGACCGGAGGGACCCTGATGCCGACACCCGACCTGATCCACGCCACCTCAGCCGACGACCTTTTCGCGCTCGAGGGACGCGAGCTCGGCCCGACCCGCTGGGTCGGGATCGCGCAGGAGCAAATCGACGCGTTCGCCGAGCTGACCGGTGACCACCAGTGGATCCACACCGATCCCGAGCGCGCCGCGGCGAGTGAGTTCGGGTCGACGGTCGCCCATGGTCTAATGACGCTCGCGTTCGGCCCGATGTTGATGTACGAGCTGATCGCCTTCGACGGGTTCGCGCACGAGCTCAACTACGGGTACGAGAAGGTGCGCTTCACGGCTCCGCTGCCGGTCGACTCTCGGGTGCGGATGACTGCAACCGTCGTCTCGGTGGCGCGCGCCGGCGCGGGTATAAAGGTCGTCGCGCGTCAGATCTTTGAGCGCGAGGGTCAGGACAGGCCGGTGTGCGTCGCGGACGCGATCGCCCGCGTGGCGGAGGGGGACTGAGCGATGGCAGAACTCGTGCTCTCCGAGCGCCGCGGCGGCGTGCTGGTCCTGACGTTGAACCGCCCCGATCGCCTGAACGCCTGGACCGATGCCATGGGAGCGCAGTACCACGCGTTACTCGAGGCCGCCGAAGCCGACCCGGCGGTCAAGGCGATCGTCGTCACGGGCGCGGGGCGCGGCTTCTGCGCCGGTGCCGACCTAGGCGACCTCGAGGTCGCGGCCGAGAGCAATGAACTCAAACCTGGTCTCGGCGAGCGCATACATCCGGACGGCTACCCCAGGACGATCCGCAAGCCGCTCGTCTGCGCGATCAACGGCGCCGTCGCGGGGCGCGGTCTCGTCGAGGCGCTCAATTGCGACGTTCGCTTCTGCGCGCCAGAGGCCAAGCTCACGACGGCCTTCGCCCGCCGGGGGCTGATCGCCGAGTACGGCATCTCCTGGCTGCTGCCTCGCCTCGTGGGCACCAGCGCGGCGCTCGACCTCCTGCTTTCCGGCCGGATCGTCCGCGGCGCCGAGGCCCAGCGCCTTGGGCTCGTCGACCACCTGGTCGAGCCAGCCGACCTCCTGACCGCGGCCGTCGCCTTCGCCGACGATCTGGCGACGAACTGCTCGCCGACTTCGATGGCGATCATCAAAGCCCAGGTACAGGCGGACCTCGACCGCTCGTTCGCGGAGGCCACGACTGTGGCCGACGAAGAGATGCTCACGTCGTTCCAGCGCCCGGACGTCGCCGAGGGCGTGGCCAGTTACAGCGAGCGGCGCCCGCCAGCGTTCCCGCCCCTCGCCCCTACCAGGAGCTAGATCATCATGGACTTCGAACCGACCGACCGCTGCAAGGACTTCCAGGAGCGCCTGACCTCGTTCATGGAAGAAAAGATCTATCCGGCCGAGGTCATTTACGAGGAGCAGATGCTCGCCGCGGGCGACCCGAATCATCAGCCGGCGATTCTCGAGGAGTTGAAGGAGGAGGCGCGCGAGCGTGGGCTGTGGAACCTTTTCCATCCCCATCCCGACTGGGGCCCCGGCCTGACCAACTCCGAGTACGCGCCGCTGGCCGAGATCTCGGGTCGCTCCTGGCACCTGGCGCCCGAGGCGCTCAACTGCAGCGCCCCGGACACGGGCAACATGGAGGTTCTGACGCTCTTCGGGACCGAGGAGCACAAGGACCGGTGGTTGAAGCCGCTGCTCGCCGGTGAGATCCGCAGCGCATTCGCGATGACCGAGCCGGCGGTCGCCTCCTCGGACGCCACCAACATCGAGACTCGGATCGAGCGCGACGGCGACGAGTATGTGATCAACGGCCGCAAGTGGTGGATCTCAAACGCCCTGCACAAGAACTGCAAGGTGCTCATCGTCATGGGCAAGACCAACCCCGGCGGTCCGAAGTACCAACAGCAGAGCATGCTGGTCGTCCCGATCGACACTCCAGGCGTCACCATCGTCCGGGGCCTGCCGGTCTTCGGCTACCAGGACCGCGAGGGCCACGCCGAAATCCTCTTCGAGGACGTCCGTGTCCCGGTCACGGCGGTGCTCTCTGGCGAGGGCGAGGGTTTCGCCATCAGCCAGGCGCGTCTCGGACCGGGCCGCATCCACCATTGCATGCGTTCGATCGGCATGGCGGAGCGGGCCCTCGACCTGCTCTGTCAGCGTGCCCTGACGCGCGAGACCTTCGGCAAGCTGATCGCCGAGAACGCCAATGTCATGGACTGGATCGCCGAGTCGCGTATCGAGCTGGAGATGACGCGACTGCTGACGATGAAGACGGCTTGGCTGATGGACACCGTCGGCAACCGGCACGCCCGGGTCGAGATCGCTGCGATCAAGGTTGCCGCGCCGAACGTTGCTCTGAAGGTCCTCGACCACGCGATCCAGGTCCACGGGGGCGGCGGGGTGTCGGACGACTTCCCGCTGGCCAGCATGTACGCGCACCAGCGGACTCTCCGTCTGGCCGATGGCCCCGACGAGGTGCACAAGCGCATGATCGCTCAGCGGGAGTTGCGGAAGTGGCAGTTGGCCTCCAATGGCGCCGGCGGGGGGGGCGCCGCGACCAGGCAGCCCGGCGCCTGATGGACGAGGGCGCCGCGATCGGTCTGGACCGCGCTCGAACCGCCTGCTGGCTCGGCGAGGCGGCAGGGCTGCGCGGCCCAGTGAGCTTTCAGCGGATCGGCCGGGGGCAGTCGAACCTGACGTTTCTGGCCACCGACGCGGACCGGCGCCGCGTCGTCCTGCGCCGGCCTCCGCTGGGCGAGCTGCTGGCCTCGGCGCACGACATAGCGCGCGAGCACCGGATCCTGCGGGCGCTCCAGCCGACCGCAGTGGCCACGCCGGATGTCGTCGGCTTCACCGATGATCCGGCGATCACCGATGTGCCGCTGCTGGCGGTCGAACATGTAGAGGGGCTTGTCGTAGACGACCTGGCAATCGCCGAGGCGCTCCCGCCCGAGGTACGCGAGCGGCTCGGCGGCGCGCTCGTGTCGGCGCTCGCGTCGATCCACGCGGTGGACCTCAACGCCACGGGTCTCGTCGACCTGGCCAGCCACAAGCCCTACGCCGAGCGTCAGATCAAGCGCTGGCGGCGGCAATGGGAGCGTTCCCGTACGCGTGACCTCCCGACCGTCGCCGACCTGGCCGGCCGACTGGAGGCGGCGATGCCCAAGCAGCGGCAGCTGACCCTGGTGCATGGCGATTTCCACCTGCTCAACACGATCGCCAGCCCGGGCGGCGACACGATCCGGGCCGTTCTGGACTGGGAGCTGTGCACGCTCGGCGACCCGCTCGCCGACCTCGGCGGGCTGCTGGCCTATTGGCCGCAGGCCGGCGACGAGGGCACACCCCTGTTCGCGGCGCCGGCGTTGCCCGGCTTCATGTCGCGCGACAAGCTGGCCGAGGCCTACGCCGAGCGGACCGGGCACGACATCGCAGATCTCCCCTTCTGGCACGTGCTGGGTCTGTGGAAGGTCGCGATCATAGGAGAGGGCGTGCGTCGCCGCGCGCTCGAGGACCCGCGCAACGCGCCCGACGTCGGCGTTCCGTCGCAGGACGCAGTTGACGACCTCGTAGCGCACGCCATGCGCGTCGCCTCTGCCGCAGGGTTCTGAGTCGCTGACGGCCTGCATATCCGGTTCGCGGCGTGAAGTCCCCGGAGGACCAGGGGCACGGGTCCGAAGCGATCAACCAAGCTCTGGCGCTCGTTCGTGGCGTCGAAAACGCAGTGTCGGAGGGGGCCGGCTCGCGGGGCCAGGAGGGGGTGGCAGCGGTCGGATGAGGGTGCCCGGAATATTGAGGGCGATCTCGTACTCGCTCCAGACAAGACCACATTTGTCGAAGACCAGGGAAGGACGTCGTGAGGGCGGGGAAGATATGCAACCTTACGGCGGCAATCACCGACCTGATTCGCGATGGCGACACGGTCGCGGTGGAGGGCTTCACCACCTGATCCCGTTCGCCGCCGGTCACGAGGTGATCCGCCAAGGCCGCACCGACCTCACCCTGGTCCGAATGACCCCCGATCTGCTCTACGACCAGATGATCGGCAGGGGGGTGGCGAAGGGCTTGTCTTCTCCTACGGCGGCAACCCGGGGGTCGGCTCGCTGCACTTCCGCGACGCGATCGAGAACGGCTGGCCGCGGCCGCTGGAGGTCGAAGAGCACTCACACGCCGGGATGGCGAACCGCTACGCCGCCTCGGCGGCCGGGCTGCCGATGGCGATCATGCGCGGGTACGTCGGCACCGACCTGATGGAGCACACTCGGATCCGGGAGATCGAATGCCCGTTCAGCGGCGAGAAGCTGGTCGCGGTCCCGGCACAGGACCTCGACGTCGCGATCGTCCACGCGCAGGAGGCCGACCGCGACGGCAACGTGCAGCTCTGGGGCATCGCCCGGGGTGCAGAAGGAAGCGGTGCTGGGGGCGCTGGCCCTTGCTGGTTGGGCACGAAATGGGGCACGAAGCCCCACGTAGCCCAGCCGATCCCAGCCAAGCCCGATCTCGCCGAAACCGCCTGAAACCCAGCCCCACATAGCTCGGCATAGCCCACGGCGCGGGCTCATAACCCGAAGGTCGCAGGTTCGAATCCTGCCCCCGCTATGGGACGAAACCCGGTTTCCAAGCGGGTTTCGTCGTTCGGGGCGCAGACAAAGAGAGTCAAAAAGGGTGGTGGGCAAAAACGGGTCTGAAAAGATCGCGCCCGAGCCTTTATTTGGGAAAGCAGCCCGGCGGTATCGGACACGATCCTTCCTCCTGCGGATCCTCATCAAGCTCGGCGCCACGGACCGCGTTCAACTTGTCGTGATCGCCCACCAGGGCGGTCTCGCCTGACGCCTTCTGGATGGTTGCGGCCAAGGCAGCCTTCGGCTGGCGAAAACGATCTTGCCGTCAGGGGAGTGACCCATGCCCTACATCGTGGACCTCAACACCGTCTCGACCGTCGGCCTCGAGTCCGCGCCGGTCGAGGACGCGCTGGCCGGGCTGCGGGCAACGTGATGTACACGGTCGACGACCCCACGAAGCGGGCGGTCGGGTTCAAACTTTCCGAAGGGACGGAGGTCCCGGAGGAGCTGGCATCCCGGTTCAAGTTCGCCCGCCCGAAATCGAAGCTGGCCGGAACCATCCGCGGTTCCTACTTCGCGTTCAAGAACGACTACTGACCCGGACGATTTGCCGGCAGCTTTCTGGCTGGCCGGCGTCGCGACTGCTCCGGGGTCCGCAGCGATCACGGCGATGCTGGTGACGAATTTGATCTCCATCGGGGTCAAGCGTAGGGAGCGTTTCTGGTGGAAACAACGCACGGGAGCCAGCGCTCGCGTGTCATCCTGGTACCGGTCCATGTCGATCTTCGTCTGCACCCGCGACGACCGTCTTCTTCGTCTGGAGCGAGAAGGCCGGGATTCATCTGCGGTGACGCTGCTCGAGGGCGTGGGCGTCCAGTGCGTGGCCGCGGCGGGCTCCCGGGTGGTGGCCGGCACCCGCGGCGGCGTGATGGTGAGCGTCGACGCGAGTACGAGCTGGGAGCGGATCGCGCTCTCCGAGCCCGACGTCCTCTCGGTCGCGATCGGCGTTGCCGACGACGCCCTCTATGCCGGCACCGAGCCGAGCCGCCTCTTCGTCTCCCGCGAGGAAGGACCGTGGACTGAGCTCGAGGCGCTGCAGGAGATCCCGTCGCGCCCGAGCTGGAGCTTCCCGCCGCGGCCCTGGACGCACCACGTGCGCTGGATCGCCCCCGACCCTCACCGGGCCGAGCGGCTCCTGGTGGGCATCGAGCTCGGCGGGCTGATGCTCAGCGAGGACGCCGGCGCCGGTTTCTCGGACCACCGCCCGGGAGCGAAGCGTGACACCCACAGCCTCGCCTGGCACCCACGTGAGGCCGATCGCGCCTACCAGGCGGCCGGCGACGGCGCCGCCTGGAGCCGCGACGGCGGCCTCACGTGGGAGGCGGCCGACACCGGCCGCGAGCTGCGCTACTGCTGGGCGCTCGCCGTCGATCCGGGCGACCCCGACCTTTGGTACGTCTCGGCGGCGAGCGGCCCCGGCGCCGCCCACGGCGGGCAGAGCGCCAAGGGCCGCCTCTATCGGTGGAACGGAAGCTGGGAAGCTCTGGCGCTGCCTGGCGACTCGATGCCCTATGCGCTCGCGGTGAGCGACGGCGAGCTGATCGTCGGCACCGCCGACGGCCGCGTCCTCGCCAGTGCGGACAGTGGCGAGTCCTGGGGGGACCTCGGCGTGCGGGTCGGTTCGGTTCTGGCCATGGCGGCGGGCTGACGCCACCGGTCGGTCGGCGTCCGGCGGGAGCCCGGCCATCGACCGGAACCTCGATGTCCATCTGGTCGAGAGGGGCTCCCGTGACGGTGTCCGGCGCTGATGCTTTTTGGGGGCGCCACCGTCGACCGCGTGCTCGCCGATGCTCCACACGGCGTGGGCTGCGAAGCGCGTAGCGCTGATGTCGACCGACGACGCGAAACGACCACCGTGGTCGACGCGATCGGCTACGCGCCATGGCGAGGCTACGTCCGCCTGCCCTCCCAGGAGGTAGGCGTGGCGGGTCCTCCGAGCGAGCGGCAATGCTGGCCTTCGGACTCGACCGAATACGAGAGGCGGCCTTCGGCGTCGGGGTATTTGCCCTCGCCGTGTCCGTCCAGCAGCACGATGCCCTTTGCCGAGAGGGATTCGTCGCCCTTCTTCAGGTTGAACTCGAAGCGGAGGCCTTCGTTGCCTTCCAGCTCGATCGGCTTGGCGGAGAGGGTGACGCCTTTGGTGTCGTCGCGGGAGTCGTATTCGAACTCGAGTCGGTCGAACGATCCGTCTTCGCAGAGCACGGGGATCGTCGCCGAGAAGAGGCTCAAGGTCGGGTCGCCGGTCTCGTCACGGAAGCGGACGAGCAACTCGCCTTCGCGCTGGCGCTGGGAAAGATGCTCGGGGTTCGGAACGAGGTTGCTCGGCGCGAGTGGGCCGATCCAGTCGGTGGAGGTACCCACCGCGGCACCGGCGCCGGCCGTGGGGGCGAGGAGGACGGCGGTGAGGGCCGCAACTGCTGCGAGCGTGGACTTCAAGGTGGTCCCTCCGATTCGATTGGAGGTCTGCGGGTGCAGGCCGTGGCTGAGCCTACTGCGAGGCTCAGGGGCGGATTCGCGCGCCAACGGCCGGCGGCCCCGTCGCGCTCCGGTCTCGGTCCCCGGTCGGGCGAGGCGCACGAGGCCGCTCGAGGTGGTTATTACGGCGTCGTGACGTTCAACACCCGAGTCGCGGTGATGCTCGGACGGGCGAAGACAACGTCCGTGGCAGTCCCGGAGGCGGCACGGCAATGAAAAGTGATCCTTCCGCCTTCCTCGCCGAGCACGAATGCCGCTTCGGAGTGAGCAAGTGCGAAGGTCCTTGCACCAGGTGCCGGAGGTTCGGGCATCGTCAGGAACAAGAGCCCGTCGCGGTCATCCACAGGCCGGTCCTCGACATGGCTGCGAAGGTGACATTCCACCTCCGAGAACCCACGGTCGAGGGACGTATTCATTGACGCCGACACGACGTAGTCCCCTGCGGGAACATCCACCCCGATCGACGACTGAGACTTCCGAAAATCGCGATTGTGGGCGTAGTAGACGTCTCCCGGGGCGCCGGCGCGGACGTCTCCTCTGCTGGTCTCGGGGGTCGCCGCGTAGGCCGTGCCCTCGGCGAGGGCGATGAATAGTGTCACCGAGGCGACCGCGTGGATGAGGGTGAGCTTCTTACGAAGGCGCGTCATGGGGAGTCCTTCCGAGTAGAGGGGGCGAGGAGACCGGCGACTCTTTCAGGGCCGTGAGATATCGGCAAGCGAACCCCGACTAATCGCCCGCCGACCGCGTCGTTGGCCGAACCCGGGCCGCCTTGCCAGGCGTCGAGGCGGCAGTCCCCGGCGCGGGCTCATAACCCGAAGGTCGCAGGTTCGAATCCTGCCCCCGCTATTACGCGAAAGCCCCGCATTTACGGGTCTTGTGTGCTTTGGGATACAGGCGAAAAGACGGTAAGAACGCCCGTGGGGGGCACGAACAGGTTGAAACCGCCCTGCCGGAGCCTTTGAGGTCGGCCATCCGGCCCTGCGCGTCGATTCGAAATCGACCTGACGGGTCGGCGGCGCCGCTGGCCCACTGGCGCGCGCCGCTGGTCGACGGCGGCCTCTCGACTTAGGGACGGACAATCGGTAGCCGGCCCGTGGACGAGTTCAGCTGACCGATACGCGAAACGAGCTCAGGCCGCGAACGGAGTTGTTGAGGAAACGTTTCGACTCCCCGATCATCTGGAGTGACTCCAATCGCGACGCCATTGACGTGAGGACGGCCTCGATCTCCAGCCGGGCCAGCCCTGCGCCGGCGCAGCGATGGATGCCGAAGCCGAAGCCGAGGTGGTCGATCGGGTTACGGTCGATCCGGAACCTGTCAGGGTCCTCCCACTTTCGCTCGTCCCGGTTGGCCGAGCCGAACAGCACGATCACTCGATCGCCCTCGGGGATCGGTTGCCCTTCGACGTCGGCTCCCGGCGTCGCCACCCGGGAAAAGCTCTGGACTGGGCTGTCGAACCGCAGTACCTCGTTGACCGCGCCGGCTGCCAAGGAGGGATCGTCGCGCAGGGCTGTCCATTGGTCTCGGTTGGCTGCCAGGTGGCAGATCGCCGAGCCTATCGCGTTGATCGTCGTGTCCATCCCGGCCCCGATGTACGCCGCCAGCAGCGGCAGGCATGACTCGGCTTCGATCTCGCCACGGTCGGCCGCTTCGTAGATCGTCATCCCCATGCTGCCGTCGGCGAGGTTGTCGCGCGAAGCGGTCGTCGCCATGTAGGTGAACATCTCGCCGACCAATGGGAACGCGGCCGCGGTCCGCGCGTTCTCGGGGCCGAAAGCGTCGAAGATCCGGTTGGTCCAGAGGCCCAGCTTCTCGCGACCCTCCGTCGGCAGCCCGATCAGGTCGGCGACGACCGAGACTGGGAAGGGTGCCGCAAGGTCTCCGATCGCGTCGAACTCACCCTGAGCCGCCAGCGAGGCGACCAGCTCGTCGGCCTGCTCGAAGATCGGGCCCTTCAGTTCCGCGACCGATCCCGGTGAGAGCTGACTGCTGAGAACTTTGCGTAGCTTGGTGTGGTCGGGAGGATCGGAGGAGAGCACGGTGCCCCGATTGGCCTGGTTGGTCCCTTCGTTCAGGGCGACTCCGGCGGCCGAGCTGAAGGACTCCCGGCCCCGCAGTACTTCCCGCACCCCCTCGAATCGGGAGACGGCCCAGGCTCCGGTCGCCTCGAGGTAGACGGCGGGGCCGGTGTCGCGCAGCTCGCGGTAGCCTGGGTAAGGGTCGGTCAGAGAGTCGTCCGCGAACAGGTCGACGTCCGAGGCGGGCGTGGTCGTGCTCATATTTCCCGTTTCGAGTTCGGGTTCGAACCGGCGGGGAGACGGCGCAGCAGGTGGATCGCGGCGGCCTCCTCGCGGTCGAGACCGATGACCGCGCAGATCGTCAGGACCGGGAGCGGCTCGCAGACGGCATCGATCAGGTCGGCCCGTCCCCGCGCGGCGATCGCGTCGAACATCGCGCCCAGTTCGTCGTCGACGTGTTGCTCGAATGGCGTCAGCCACTCGTCGGCGCGAGCCAGCGAGAAGGGCAGGTTCTCGCCCATGTGGCCGATCATCAGCTGCAGTTGGGGATGTCGTTCGAACACCCCGCCGACCGTCATCCGCAGGACGTGCAGGCCGCACTCGGCGTGCCAGCCCCAAGCGCCGCGGGCCAGCATCGACGCGGTCTCCGGTTCGAGGCCCGAGAAGTAGGTGTCGTAGACCACCGCGGGCGGCCAACCGGGGTGGAGGTAGAGCGGGACCCCGAGGCGTTCGACGGTGGTGAGGACTGGGTCGCAACTCGGATCGTCGAGAAAGACGCCCCGGGTCTGGCCTTGGACCATCCCGCCGACGAAGCCGAGCTCGCCGACCGCCCGCTCGAGCTCATCGACGGCGCGGGCCGGATCGGACATCGGCAGTGCGGCGAATGCCCGGAAGCGGTCAGGGAAACGGACGGTCAGGGCCGCCATCCGGTCGTTGACCTCGCGCGAGAGACGCTCGGATTCGTGCGGCTCGAGCTCTTGGATCGGGTGACTGACAGCGGAGAGGACCTGGACGTCGACGCCGCCCGCGTCCATGTCCTGGAGCCGGCCCTCGCCGAGGTCGTTGAGCTTGGCGGCGGCGCCATGCAGCGACCCCATCTCGAGGCCGGCGGCGAATGCCGATGTCCTCGGGCAGGACGTGCTCCTCCAGCGCGATCGTCCTCACGCGTCCTCTTTTCCGGCGCCGCTGCCGCCGTGACTGGCTCGGACGGTCGGGTCGGCACGCCGCTCAGGTGTCCCGGTACCGCGCGGCCAGCTCCGGCGACTGGGCGCCGAAGACCTCGAGCTGGGCGGTCTCGACCGCGTCGAGGAGGTCGGTCCGTTCGATCCCCGGGGCGCAGACGACCTCACCGAGATCGAGACCGCGAAGGCTCGCGGTGACGACGTCCTCCGGGGACATCCGGGGGATTTTGCTGAGGTCGAGGCCTTGCCGCTCGTGGAACTCGGTCGCCACGACGCCGGGACAAAGCGCCTGAACTTTGAGGCCTTCCGGGCCGAGCTCCTCCTGCAAGGTCTGGGAGAGCCCGACGATGTAGGCGAGGGCAGCCCCGTAGACGGCGCGCCGCAGGGGCAGGGTCGCCAGCGGGACCGGACCGCCGTAGGCAAGCATTCCGGAGACGTTGATGATCGTGCCCTTGCCGGCCTTGGCCATGCCCGGCGCCGCCGCGCGGGCCAGCATCGTCGTCGCCACCACCTTGACGTGGATGAGCTCCCCGGCCTTGTCGGCGGGCAGGTCGACGAAAGGCATGTAATGGGCGACTCCCGCGTTGTTGATGAGGAGCGAGAGCGGCTCGGAGGCGCAGAGCTCGGCGACTTCGGCGATCCCGGAATCGGTCCCGAGGTCGGCGACGACGGGACGCACGTCGACCTCGGGGAACTCGGTCACCAGCTGTTCGAGGCGCTCCGCGCGGCGGCCGACGACGATCATGTCGTGGCCTGCGGCGCCGAGTCGCCGGGCGAATGCCTGGCCGATCCCCGAGGAGGCTCCGGTGATCAATGCAAGTTCGCTCATCAGGCCTCGCAGTCCATCTGGTTGTGGGCGGTATGGGTCATCGCTTTCCTTTCTCTCTTGCTCAGGTCGCTACTGGTGGTCATCGGTCTCCGCCGAGCCAGGACTCCTCGGCCGCGTACTGCCGGGCGACCTCCTCGGGTCGGTCGTCGCCGAGCAGGTCCGCCCGCAGGTCGATCCCGAGGCCCCGCTGGTACCAGGCGAGGCACCGGTAGGACGGCCGGAACTCGGCGAAGAGCTCGGGCTCGAGCGGGAGTCGAGCGCCGGGGATCGCAGGGGTGAGCGTGTCCCGTTCGTAGATCGAGGTGAGGCGCTCGATCTGCCAGGTGCCCTCGTCGCGTCGTGCCCGGTACTGGTTGCGACAGTAGGAGATGAGGTCGGCCTCGACGTCCTCGATGGTGATCCGGAACTCGATGCCGAGGGGCAGCTCCCCGAGCGCGCGGTCACCGTCGATCCGGATCGCCGGCGGCGAGAGTCGGTGGCCGGTGTGCCCGCCCCAGCCGTCGCGGGACTCCGACATCTCCTGGGAGCGGCGGACGAACTCATGGCCGGGGCCGTTGAACCAGCTCATGTCGACGATCGAGTCGGCGCTGTAGCACTCGCGCATCCGGTCGTACCAGCCGCGGTCGCGCGCTTGGCGCTCGCGCAGGATCAGCTGGGTGACGTCGCTTGCCGGATCGGTCATCTGTCGTGTCCTTTCGTTCTCATTGCGAGGGCCTCACCTATTGAGCCGCTCGATCAGGTCAGGAAGGCCGGCGATCCCGGCGCGGCCGCGGGCGATCAGGTCGCCGGCGGCCACCTGCTGGTCGCGCAGCGCCGCCTGGAAGATGTCCAGGTCGAGGTCGAGGAGCATCGAGAGGTGCTCGACCGTGTCGGGGCGCATGATCGTGTTGATGTGGTGGAGGGCGCGGCTCGAGCCGCTGCCGAGTCTGAGTACCTCGACCATCGCCATCGGCTCGACGTCGAATCTCTCGGAGAGCCCGATGACTTCGGCGATGCTCGCCTGGTTGAGGATCAGCAGGGCGTTGTTGAACAGCTTCGCGGTCTGGCCCTTGCCCGGGCCGCCGAGGTAGACGACGTGCTCGGAGAAGGTGCGGAAGACCGGCTCGCAGCGCTTAGCCGTCTCCGGCGGTCCGCCGACCAGCGTCGTCAGGGTCTTCGCCTCGGCACCCCGTCGGCCGCCGCTTACCGGAGCGTCGAGCGCGCTCGCTCCGACCTCCTGGCAGAGTCGATTCAGCTCCACCGCGGTTGCCGGCGTCCCGGTTCCGTGATTGACGAGGACGCCGCCGGCGCCCAGACCGGCCAGCAGCCCGGCCTTGGCCAGGTCGAGGACGTCGTCGTCGGTGCTGACGCAGAGGCCGACGATGTCGCTGGCCGCGGC
>JBOGYZ010000402.1:0-3892 GCA_050697015.1 Solirubrobacterales bacterium | reverse complement strand
CGCACGTCGCGGCGGCGGCGCGCGTCACGCCCCTTCAGCACCGCCTCGCGTTGCCGCGTCCGTCGGCCCGCGCCGCCTCCCGAGTCGACCACCGCCAGGCAGATGCGGTCGCCGGCCAGGTCGGCGGCCAGCTCGATCCGGCAGCCGCCGTGCTCGAGCGCGTTCGCGATCAGGTTGTCGAGGGCGGCGGCCAGCTCCACACGGCTGCCCTCCACCGCCGCCTCGCCGCCGTCCCAGCGCAGCGCCAAGCCCGCGCCGAACACCGCCGCCTGGGCGCGCCAGCGCCGCCGCGCCGCTTCCAGCAGCGGCCGCAGCGCGACCACCGCGGTCGCCCCGGGCTCACGGTCCCCGTTGATCTCCCGCTCGAGCGCCGCCAGCGCCGCCGCGGCCATCTCCACCGGCCCGTCCCCGGCTCCCGGCCCGTCCCCGCGCGGCGCCATCAGCGCCAGCGCCTGCAACGGACGACGCAACTCGTGCAGGCGCTCGTTCAATACGGTTCTCCGGCGGCCGTCGCGGACAGCCGCGGCAACGGTCACCCCCGCACCGCCGAGCGCGGGCCAGACGGCCAGCCGCGCCGGCGCCAAGGCGGCGATATAAGCGGTCACATCGTCGATCCACATGCCGCGTCAAGGGCCGGGAGAGCCAATCTCTCCCCCCATCCCCGAACATCCAGTCCGCTCGACGCGACAAAATCAGGGTTTCATTCCGTGTGAGATGGATTCACTGACCTCATCGAAAGAATCCACAGGGCGTTTTGAAATACTTAACGCTCGGTCCGTCGCTCCCCCCGGACATGCGGCGCCGGTCCGTTCTCGCTTCATCTCCCGCCCACCTGAAAGGAGACCATTCCATTGGCTCAAACTCGAACGACCCCCGAGGGAATCACCCAACAGCTGGCCAAGGCGCTCGCCCATCCCCTCCGCGTGCGCATCCTGACCTCGCTGAACCGAGGCATCTCCAGCCCGAACCAGCTCGCCCAGGAACTTGACGAGCCGCTCGGCAACGTCAGCTACCACGTCAAAACGCTGCTCGAATACGACTGCGTCGAACTGGTCAAAACGGAGCCGCGCCGCGGCGCCGTCGAGCACTTCTACCGGGCCACCGAGCGCGCCTTCTTCAGCGACGCCGACTGGGCCAAGATCCCGGCCTCGGCCCGCAAGGGCATCGACGGCGTGATCATCGAGGCGATCGGCCAGGACGCCACCGCCGCGATGATCGAGGGCACGATCGACTCGCGCACCGACACGCACATCTCGCGCACCCCGCTGAACCTCGACGAGGCCGGCTGGCAGCAGCTCTCGCAGCTGCTGGCGGAGACGCTCGAGTCGGCGATGAAAATCGGCGAGGAGTCGGCGACCCGGCTCGCCAACGACGGTGCCGACGGCATCGGCAGCACCCTCTCCCTGCTCCACTTCGAGGTCCCGGCCAAAGAGGCCAAGTAGTTCGGAACGGGTGGCCGGCGAACCTGGGTGGGCGCCGGCCACCTGCGTCATCGAGGTCAGCGGCCCCGAGAACGGGGTTCCCCCGGTTCCCGGAGGCGCGCAACCGACCGCCTACCCGTCCACCAGCCGATACCCGATCCCCCAGCAGTTCACCACGTATTTCTGGTCCTCGGGGTCGAGTTTTCGCCGCAGGCGGCTGGCGTGGCTGTCCAGGGTCCGGGTGCGGCCGGCGGGCGCCTTGAATCCCCAGACGTCGCGCAGGAGTTCGTCCTTGCTGAAGACGCGCGTGGGATCGGTGGCGAGCACACGCAGCAGCGTGAACTCTTTTTTCGCCAGGTGGACCTCGCGGTCGCCGACCATGACCTTGCGGCGCGAGGGATCGACCAGGATCTCGCCGATCCGGATCGGTCCGTCGCGGCGGCTGTGGCGACGGCGCAGGACCGCCTGGATGCGCGCCCGCAGCTCCTCGTAGGAGAACGGCTTCTGGACGTAATCGTCGGCGCCGAGGTCGAGGCCGCGGACGCGGTCGGTGGTGGCGCCGCGGCCGGTCAGGACGATGATCGGCATCTGCGGGTTGAAGCGCGAGTCGACCCCGTCGGCCCCGCGGATCTCGCGCAGGACGTCGAGGCCGGAGGCATCGGGCAGCGCCAGGTCGAGGAGGAGCAGGTCGGGATGGTTGTAGCGACAGAGGCGCAACGCATCGGTGGCGCTGGGCGCGGGCAGGACCTCGAAACGGTCCGCCGACAGGTGGTCACAAAGCAGGTCGAGGGTGGCATCGTCGTCCTCGCAGACGACGATCGTTCCGATCTCTTCTCGTTCAGGCAACATGGCCGCTCCAAGGGCCCGGGCGGGCAATTCTCTCCCCCCAGCCGAGCGCGGAAGGAGCGGGAAAGTCGCGTCAGGCCGGGATCTCGAGGACCGCGGAGGCGCCTCGGTGGGCGGCAAAGCGGCGTGGCGGGACCGCGAAGCGAGAGTTCAGCACCTGCCCGTCCGCGTCCAAGAAGTGGAGGTCGAGCGCGAACCGCATGCCGAAGGTGTGGACCGAGGCGCAGCGGGGGATCAAAAGGCCCGGACCGGCGTCCTCACGATCGAGGTGGGACAGTCCCAGGGTGCGGGCGCGGAGACCGGTCGCGACCGGCACCTCGCGGTCGTAGACGAAGCGGTACGGGAGACGGTCGAAGCGCGTCGAGGCCATCGGGGACCCAAGGTCTGGACGGCCCAGAACTCTCCCCCCTACGGAAATCGGTTTTTTTGGCTCGACTTCGTCGCCAAAATCCCTTCTCACTGCAACCCCGCGTTCAGGTGGGTGCCCGGCAAGGCACGGAACTAGGATGATCGGCAAGATGCACCCCGCTGCGACACCGGGCTTCCGTCGCGGCTTTGGGCTTCAACTCACATGGAAAAGAAAACGACCCGCAGAGGGAATTACGAGTCTGGCTCCGACTACGTGTTGGAGTACGGAGAGCTCCGCTTCGCGTTCAACGAGGAAGATTTCGCGCAGCGGGTCGAGCAGGCCGCGGTGAAGCTGGCCTTCGTCGGCCAGGGGCTCACCCCGGAGGAGCTCGACGACCTCCTCGACCTCGCGGTCAGCGGCGAGATCGCCGAGCCCAGCTCCCCCCTCGGGGAACACATCAACGAGAACTGGGAGGACCTGGTCGGTCCCTCCAACCGCAGCCTCGTCCACTGGATCCGCCGCCTCGTCTTCCGCGGCGCCTGGCTCGACCAGCGGGTCAAGGAGGGCGAGCTCGACGTCGTCTTCGACGAGCGCACCCAGACCTTCGGTTACGTCCAGCCCGACCGCAGCTCCGAGCTCATCGAGCTCTCCAAGGAGCCCAGCTGGCGGCGAATCGCCTACAGAAGGTAGGCAGCGCCCCGATCCAGCTTCGCCGACGCGCCATACGGCGCGTTTTTTAGTTCCGCTCGAGGGCGACGACGACGGTCAGGGAGCCCTTACCGGAGGCTTTTTCGCCGCGGCCGGCGTCGAAGATCTCCTTCGCGGCGTCGGTGTCGCCGAAGGACTCGGCGAAGCGGGTCAGGGAGTCAACCAGGAGGATCACGTCTTCGCCCTCGCCGGCGCGGCGCTGAGCCGCGGCGAGCGCGTCGTTCGCGTGGCGGGCCTGACCGGCGGAGACGAGCTCGGCTTTCGGCGCCTCGCGCTTCCAGTCGGCCAGCTCCTCGGGGCTCGGATCGATCAGCAAGGCGACCGGGTCGGGACCGTCGGAGGTCTCGGCGAGGTCGGCGGCGACGCCGCGCAGCAGCTCGGTGGCCGCTTCGCGACTGTCGGCGAGCAGCACCGCCTGGCGGCCCGACTCGGCGGGCAGCAGCAGGTCCTGGAGCGTGATCCCCTCGCGGCGGCGGCCGAAGGGACGGCGTCGGCGTCGGCGGCGGCGCGGGCGGGAGCCCTCCCCGTCCTCATCGGAGTCCTTGTCCGAATCCTCGGCATCGCGGGG
>JBOGYZ010000401.1:0-5855 GCA_050697015.1 Solirubrobacterales bacterium | reverse complement strand
ATGCCCCCGCGACCAGCGCCCCGAGGATCTCGGTAGCTAAAGGCACGCCGGGATCATCCGCTGCTGGCCGGTCGACATCGAGGGGAGGCTAGCCGAGGGCTTTGCCGTACTGGCGTTCGTAGTACTCGCGGTACTCACCGGAGCGGATCGGGCCCCACCAGTCCTCGTTGTCGCGGTACCAGTTGACGGTCTTCTCGATGCCCTCGTCGAAGTGGACCTGCGCCTCCCAGCCGAGCTCTGCCTTCAGCTTCTCCGAGGAGAGCGAGTAGCGGCGGTCGTGGCCGGGACGGTCGGTGACGTATTCGATCAACGACTCGTCGCCGTCGACCAGGTCGATGACGCGCTTGACGACCTCGATGTTCTCGCACTCGTCCGGGCCGCCGACGTTGTAGGCCTCCCCCGCCTTGCCCTTGGCGAGCACGGTGTGGATGCCGCGGCAGAAGTCCTCGACGTAGAGCCAGTTGCGAACCTGCTTGCCGTCGCCGTAGACCGGCAGCGAGTCATTGTGGAGCGCGTTCAACACCATCAGCGGGATCAGCTTCTCGGGGTACTGGCGCGGGCCGTAGTTGTTGGAGCCGCGGACGATCGAGGCGTCGAGGTTGTAGGTGTGGACGTGCGCGCCGACCAGGAGGTCGCCCGCCGCCTTCGTCGCCGAGTAGGGCGAGGAGGGGTCGAGCGGCGAGGTCTCGGTGAAGGAGCCGGAGTCGATCGAGCCGTAGACCTCGTCGGTGGAGACCTGGACGTAGCGGTCCACGCCGAGCTCGCGGACCGCGTCCAGCAGCGTGCCGGTGCCGATCACGTGGGTGCGGGCGAAGGCCTGCTGATCGTCGATCGAGCGGTCGACGTGGGACTCGGCGGCGAAGTTGATCACCGCGTCGACGCCCTGCATCGCCTCGCGGACGATCTTCGGGTCCTCGATCGCGCCCTCGATCAGCTGCGTACCCTCGGGCAGGTTCTCGGGGCGGCCGGCGTAGGTCAGCTTGTCGAGCACGACGATGTCGTGCTCCTCACCCGCGATGCGGACGTAGGTGGAGCCGATGAATCCGGCGGCGCCGGTGACGAGAAGCTTCATGGGATTCGTTCCTCCGTCGCTATAACGGTCTAGTTCGTCTCGGACTCGCGCTGGGCGAGGTACCCGGCGAGGCCATCCTGCCAGGACGGCAGCCGGATCGCGTGCTCACGCTGGCTCTGCAGGGCGGAAAACGCGGGGCGCGGCGCGGGCCGGCCGAGCATCTCCGTGGTGCCGGAGAGCACTTTGGTTTCAGTCTTCGCCTGCTCGAAGATCTCGCGGGCGAATTCGTACCAGGAGCATTGGCCGGCCGCGGCCATGTGATGGATGCCGTACTCGATCCCGTCGATCAGCCGGGTGAGGCCGTAGGCGAGGTGCCAGGTGTAGGTCGGCGAGGTGACCTGGTCGCGGACCACGAGGACCTCGTTGGTCGACTCGGCGAGTCGCAGCATGGTGTCGACGAAGTTGCCGCCGTTGATGCCGAAGAGGCCCGCCGAGCGGACGATGAAGTGGCGCGGGTTGGCGGCCGCGGTGGCCTCCTCGCCGGCGAGCTTGGTGCGGCCGTAGGCGGACTGCGGCGCGGGCTGGTCAGACTCGACGTACGGCGAGCCCTTCTGGCCGTCGAAGACGTAATCGGTGGAGACGAAGACGACCGCGGCGTCGACCTCACGGGCGCCCGCGGCGATGTTGCCGGCGCCGGCGCCGTTCACCGCGAAGGCGGCCTCCTCGGCGCTCTCGGCCCCGTCGACGTCGGTCCAGGCGGTGCAGTTGATGACCATGTCGGGCCGCTCGAGCTCGAGCCGCCGCCGCACCACGTCGTTGTCGGTGACGTCCATCTCGGCGCGGCCGAAGCCGACCACGTCGTGCCCCGCGTTGCCCGCGGAAAGCACCATGTCGCGTCCGAGCTGCCCTGCGGCGCCCGCGACCAGAACCTTCATCGGTAGATCCCCGCTCTCGTCGTCATCTGCAAAGCCCGAACAGGCTATTGCCCCCAAAGGTGCGGCGCCGCGTGGCCGCCCGCTGGACGCGGTCTGGGAGAAACGCGACCATGTGGGGATGCCCAAGGTCGACGAGAATGCGCACGTGCCGGTGGTCGACGCCGCGGCGCGCGAGCGGCTGCAGGAGGCACTCGATCGGGAGGGCGTGGTGAGCGCGATGCTGATCGGCTCCCAGGCGCGCGGAAACCCTGGCCCGCTGTCCGACGTAGACATTGCTTACTGGCATGAGCCGGACCTCAGCGACGATGAGAGATGGAGCCTGCACGCAGCGCTGATCGGCGCCGCCGAAGAAGTTCTCCACACCAGCGAGGTCGACCTGGTCCCCTTGAACGAGGCGCCGCCCCTGCTCCGACAGCGTTCGATCCGCGGAGCCGTACCTCTGGTCGAGCGGGACCGCGACGAGCGCGTGCGTCTCGAGACGAGGGCGATGCTTGGCTGGAGAAACTGATCGAGGATCTGGCGAGCATCAGGGCGGAGGGTGAAGAGGCCTACCTCGCCCAGGACCGGCTGCGCATGGCGGCCGAGCGCGAGCTGGAGCTGGCCGTCCAGATCTGCGCGGACATCGGCACGCAACTCGTGATGGAACGGTCGGTGCGCGCACCCGAGAGCTATGCCGACGTGTTCAGGGCGATGGCCGATGCGGATCTCCTACCCGGCGATCTGGCTGAGCGACTGTCGGCAGCGGCGAGACAACGCAACCTCCTGGTCCTCCTTTACCTGGAGATCAACGACCGGAAGGTATTCGACTCCCTCAACTCCCTCGACGACCTACGTCGGTTCGGAGAGATCGTCGGTCGCCGGATCGACGACTGACCGAGGGTACAGCGCTACTGCATCTCGATGATCGAGTTGTCGCCGACCAGGAGGCGGAGCGTCTTCGGCAGGCCTTCGCTGCGGGCCAGAGTCCAGCAGTTCCCCCCGCGGCGAATTGTTCCCGTCCCAGTTCAGTCCGAAGGTCAGGGCCGACGCGGGCGCGGCGCTCACCGACAGGAGGGCGAGGGCGAGCAGGGCCGCGAGCAGCAGCCGTCGATGGATGTGGGTGGGGCGCATCCACCCCACATGGTGCCTCGCCGCGGATGCGGGCCGCGCTTCGCCCGCTCAGGTCCCTTTGTCCTCCGGGGCGGTCAGCTCGGCGATGTCGCGCAGATCCTTGTCGCATCCGCTGGCGCGCTTCATCGCGATCAGGTCGTCGAGCGAGGCGATCCGCACAGGCGTGCCACGAACCTCGACCTCGACCGCGCGCCTGCGGAGGTCTCCATAAGGAGGAGCGCCCGGTGCCCCGTTCAGCACGTCGAGGTCGCCCGCGGCGGTGGCGAGCTTCAGGACGTTCGCGCGGGCGAGGTCGAAGGGGTCGCGCGGGTCGAGTGAGCGGAAGGCCGAATCGACCGCCGTCGCGGGTGCGCCGAGTTCGTCGAGCGCCGCGGCGAGGCGCTCGTAGTTGGGCTCCTCGGGCGCCGGGACGATGTCGACATCCAGGGTGAGCCGTCGCGATCCGTGCGCGTTGGCGGCGACCCCGCCGATCGTCACGTAGTCGACCGCGTGGCGATCGAGCGCCGCGAAGATCTCCTGCGGGGAGAAGCTCCGCTCGCTCACGGCGATTTCGCCCTCCCGTGCAACTCGCCGGCGAACGCGGCGGCATCGAATGCCCGTTCGAGCCGCTCCGCCATCGGGCGAGCCCGGTGGGCCTCGGCCCAGGCTCGATCTTCGTCGTCGGCGATCCGTTCGACCCGGAGGGAAAGGGTCTCCCCCATGACCAGCAACAGCCGCTCCAGCGACTCGACCGACGGCGAGACTTCTTCGCGCTCGACCCGTGAGATCCAGGCCTGACCGGCCCCCGACCTAAGCGCCAGGCGGCGTTGCGACAGGCCGTGCCTGGCCCGAGCGTCGCGAATGATCTGACCGCTTTTCACAGTCAGATGATATCCGATCAGGCATCAGCCCGGAAACGACGCAGGTAGCTCGGCAGCCCGAGCTCGGAGATGTTCGCCCAGTGCCAGTGGGCGCGCCAATTCCACCGGCTGAGCAGGGTCATCGGCCGCGAGGCGCCGTCAAAGGATTTCGATGATGGAGTTGTCGCCGACCAGGAGGCGGAGCGTTTTCGGCAGGCCGTCGCTGCGCGTCAACTTGACGTTGCGGCCGAGGAGGCTGGCCTCCATCCGGGTGCCGAGGTCCTCCACGGTGGAGTTGGCGAGGACGATCGAGTGCTCGACCTCGCAGCGGCGCACCGCGACCTCGTCGCCGATCGAGGTGTAGGGGCCGATGAAGGCGTCTTCGACGATGGCGCCGGGACCGATCACGGCCGGGCCGCGGACGATCGAGCGGACGATCTTGGCGCCGGGGGCGACGACCACGCGCCCTTCGACTCGGGAGTGCTCGTCGACCTCGCCCTCGATCGACTCCTCGACCTCCTCCAGCACCAGCCGGTTGGCCTCGAGCATGTCGGCGAGCTGGCCGGTGTCCTTCCACCAGCCCCGCACGACCTCGGACTGGACCTTGCGGCCGTCGTCGATCAGCGTCTGGATCGCCTCGGTGATCTCGAGCTCCCCGCGCCAGGAGGGCTCAAGGCGGCGGGCGGCGTCGAAGATCAGCGGGCTGAAGAGGTAGACGCCGACGAGCGCCAGGTTCGACGGCGGGTCTTTTGGCTTCTCGATCAGGCGGACGATGCCGCCCTCGGGGGTCAGCTCGGCGACGCCGAAGGACTGCGGGTCGTCGACCGGGGTCAGCAGGATCAAGGCGTCCGGGTCGTCCTCGGCGAAGGTCGACACCAGGCCGCGCAGACCGTGACTGAGAAGGTTGTCGCCGAGGTACATGACGAACGGCGAGCCGCCGATGAAGTCCTCCGCGGTCAGCACCGCGTGGGCCAGCCCGGCCGGCTTGTCCTGGACGATGTAGGTGATCTGGCCGCCGAACCGCGAGCCGTCGCCGGCCGCCTCGCGGATCTCCCCGCCAGTCTCCGGCGCGATGATGATCCCGATCTCCTTCACCCCGGCGTCGACCAGCGCCTCGATGCCGTAAAAAAGCACGGGTTTATTCGCCACCGGCACCAATTGCTTGGCGGAGGTGTGCGTGATCGGCCGCAGGCGAGTGCCGGCGCCACCGGAGAGGATGAGTCCCTTCAGAGGCTCCATCGGACGCTGCAACCCTATCCACAAGCGGATGGAGCGGTGTGAAGAGGGAGCAACGCGACCGGGTACCCTCACGCCGTGGCCACCCCGGAGCCCAGCGCCGAGACCCGCACCGTCGCCGAGCTGGAAGCCGAGCTGGGCGAGCTCCGGGCCCATCTCACGCGGGTCGAACGCGAACTGGAGACGAGCGGCCGCGAGCTCGAGCGGCTGAAGCGGTCGCGGAGCTGGCGCGCGACCGAGCCGTTGCGCGCCGCGAAAGCGCGCCTCGGCGGGCGCGGCTGACCGGCGGTCCCGCGGGCGCATGACCTCCGCGGTCTACATTCCCAACTTCAACGGCGAGCGATGGCTGCCGCGGACGCTGCAAAGCCTGCGGGGGCAGTCGCGGCCGCTCGACGTGGTCGTCGTCGACAACGGGTCGAGCGACGACTCGATCGCGGCAACGCGATCCGACTTCCCCGAGGTGACGGTGTTGACCCTGGGCGAGAACCTCGGCTTCGGCCCGGCCCTGAACCGCGCGGTGGCCGCCCACCCCGCGGACGCGATCGTGCTGCTGAACAGCGACGTCGAGTGTGAGCCGAGCTTCTGCGAGAGCCTTTTGGCGGCGCTCGACGACGACGTCGACATGGTCGCCGGGGTGCTGTTGCAGGAACGGGAACCGAGCCTGATCGATAGTGCCGGCGTGGTCGCCGACCACACCCTGATGGGCTTCGATCACCTCCACGG
>JBOGYZ010000400.1:0-3163 GCA_050697015.1 Solirubrobacterales bacterium | reverse complement strand
GGACGGAGAAGATCCCCCAGATCGGTTCCTCGCTCTCCCAGTTGCGCCGGCCCGACTCCACGTATTTGCTCGCCAGGCCGTCCCAGAAGGCGCGGTTGGTAGCGACGTGCTCGGGAAGGTCCGCCATGCGACGACGTTAGCCCACCGCCACCAGCTGGTCCGGCTCGAACGAGTCGTCAAGGCGGTTTTGGGATCGATCGGAACTATCATGCGCGCTATTCGTTCTCGGCGCGCCTCATTGATCATTCTCGTGTCGATCCTTCTCGTCCTGCCCGCGAATGCCGGCGCGCGGACGGGCTCAGACAGCGGGGCCTCAAGCTCATGCGGCGCGGGAAAACTGAGCGTCGCCGGCGGCTGCGTGAGCCGGCCCACGGCCGCCGGGCATGTGCGCGCTCTGGTCCGGCAGGCGACCGGCGAATTGAACCTCAGAGCGGCGATCGTCCGCGTCGACACCGGCTCGCAGACGCTGGCGGAAATCGCGCACGGAAACTCGATGACGGGCACCCCGGCGAGCACCGACATGTACTTCCGGATCGGCTCGATCGCGATCCCGGACATGATCACGGTCCTCCTGCAGCTGCAGGACGAAGGGCGGCTGTCGCTCGAAGACAAGCTCTCGAAGTACCGGCCGGAACTGCCGAACGCGGACCGGATCACGCTGCGGATGCTCGCCACCAACACGTCCGGCTACCAAGACTGGATCCAGGGCAACCTGTCCTTCGTCGAAACGCTGTTCGCGAATCCGTTCCGGTTCTGGACGCCGAGCGAACTGCTTCAGATCGCCTTCGCCCGGGGTCCGATCTGCGAACCCGGCACCTGTTACCGCTACGCACACACCAACCTCTCGGTGCTGAGCGAGGTGATCGCGAAGGTGACCGGCCACTCGGCGGAGCAGGAGATTCGGGAACGGGTCCTCCAGCCCCTCGGGCTCCGACATACCCAGATCTCCCGCTACGCGGCCTTCCCGGGGCAGGCCCTCCATTCCTACACCATCCAGCGCGGCTTCTATGAGGACGCGACCTTCTGGAGCCCGTCGTGGACGATCGGCGCGGGACAGGTGATGAGCGCGACGATCGGTGACGTGGCTCGGACCGCGCGGGCAGTCGGCAGCGGCGCCCTGATCTCTCCTGCCGCCGCCCGGGAACGCGTCGCCAACACCAACGCCGGGCTGCCCGGAACCAATCCGGGATACCACTACGGGCTGGGAGAGGTCATCTCCGGTGACTGGGTGATCCAGGCCCCGACGCTGAACGGATACACCGGAATGATGGCCTACATGCCGAAGCGCAAGCTCTCGGTGGCGGTCGTCACCACGATTCGGCCCAGCGCCGACCCCGAAACGGCCTACGCCACGGTGCTGTTCGAACGCATGGCCGCCTACCTGGCCCCGGGCGCGCCCGTCGACATCCCGCACTGAACGCACGGTTCAACCGGTCCGGATATCGCCCGCCTCTAAGCTCACCGCGTGGCGAATTTCGCGGTGACCCTCACTCACGGTCCGGGATGGGACGACGGCGTCGGGATCCGCGAGCAAGAGGGCTGGGACGAGCACGCGCGGTCATGGACCGCCTCGTCGCGGAAGGGTTCATCCTCCTCGGCGGCCCGGTAGGCGACCGGTCCCGGACGCTGCATCTGGTCGAGGCAGCTGACGAGGACGAGGTCAGGCGACGTCTCGCCGAAGATCCCTGGGCGCCCGCCGGACTGTTGGAGGCCGGCTCGATCGAGCCGTGGGCCCTCTGGCTCGACTTCCGGCGGGAGGCAGTGGATGAACGCACCGGATCCGGGAGCCGGGACGGCTGACCCGCTGGGAGTGCCTGCGAGCGGCCGGAGGCCCCGGGAATGGACGGACGCCCCGCTCGGCGTCCCCTCCATCCCCGGGTGATCAGCTTCCGAACGACTTGAACGCGTCCGAGAAGGCCCAGGCTGGGTCCGGGACCCCGCTGCAGGTGTTCGAGGTCGTCTGGGTCGGCGCCGGGCACGGCGCGTCGCGGTTGATCGACCACATCGCGAGCCGGCCGAGGCCCTTCTCCTGCGCGAACGCCGACAGCTTGGCCGCGTCCGCGGTGGTGAAGTCTCCGCCGGGTCGTCGTTGATCCCCAGCATCGGAGTGACTCCGACCATCGCCCAGATCTGCGCGTCGCTGCGCTCCGGGTAGAGCGTCGCGAGCTGGTCGTGGGTCCCGGTGGCCGCCTGGATCGCGTAGTCGCCCATCCGGCCGTCGTAGTCGAGTGAGGGGTCGTAGTAGTCCATCGCCATCAGGTTGACGGTGCCGACTTCGCCCCCGTTCTCGATCGCGTCCTTGACCACGGCGTGTCCGAGGCGCTCGCCACCTCGCGGGCGACCTGCTTGGCGAAGGCGATGATGGTCATCATCGGGTTGACGCCGAGCGCGGTCGGGAAGAGCGAGGCGTCGGCGACGTAGAGGCCGGCGGTGCCGTGCAGCGAGCCGTCCGGGGCGCAGGCGCCCTCGCGAGGGTCGGCGGCGATGCGGGCGGTGCCCATCGGGTGGAATCCCTCGAGGCGGAGTTCGGAGGGCTTGAAGGTGGTGGCCTCGAAGCTCGGCAGGTCGCCCGGACGCAGCACCTGCACGCGCGCGAGGTTGGGGTAGACCTCGGTGGCGCCGGCGGCGAAGTGGATCTCGGCGGCGCGGGCGATGCCGTAGACGGCGCGGGCGGCGTCATCGCGGGTGAGGCCGTAGGACATGCGGATGTCGCCGGAGCCGAGGCGGACGCGGCCCTCGGAGCGGTCGGTGAGCTGGACGCCGATCGAGCCGACGTGGCGCAGGCCGAGAAGGGCGCGCTGATGCTCGGCACCGGAGCCGGCCAGCCAGGCACCGCCGAAGGCCGGCGGCGTGAAGGTCGCCTCGAGCAGGACCCCGCGCGACTCCCACTCGTCGACGTAGTAGCTCTGCATGACGCCGTCCCAGCCGCGCACCTCCTCCTCGTAGCGGGCGCCGACCCAGCAGGCGGGGTGGACGTGGAGATTGCGGCCGACTGCCGCGTTGCCGAGGCCGGAGCGCATCAGCAGCTCCGGGGTTCCGAGGGCGCCGCCGGCGGCGATCACCGCGCGGCGGGCGCGGACCGTGAAGGAGCGCGGAGGCCCGTCGCCGCCACCCACCAGGCAGGCGACGCCGACGGCGCGGCCGCCCTCGACCAGGATCCGCT
>JBOGYZ010000399.1:0-4962 GCA_050697015.1 Solirubrobacterales bacterium | reverse complement strand
TGCCAGGACCGCGATGAGACGCCCAGGACCGATCTCGGACGGCCGCAGCGGCCCGAAGAACGCCGTCCCGCCCCTACGCCGCCCGGTCGGGCAGTTTCATCCCCACCCGCTCCGCCACCAGGTCGATGTCGGTGCGGTGCTTGACGATGATCGACATCGAGTTGGCGAACGTCTGGCGGTCGATGTCGTCGACGCCCATCAGCAGGAGGGTGCGCGCCCAGTCGATCGACTCGGCGATCGAGGGGGGCTTCTTCAGGTCGAGGGCGCGGACCATCTCCACCACCTCGACCATCCGCTGCGCCAGCTCGCGCCGCATCTCCGGCGCGTGGAGGAGGACGATTTCCATCTCCCGCTCCACGCCCGGGTAATCGAGCCAGAGGTAGAGGCATCGGCGCTTCAGCGCCTCGGTCAGCTCGCGCGAGTCGTTCGAGGTGAGGACGACGATCGGCATCGTCGTCGCGCTGATCTGGCCCAGCTCGGGGATCGTGATCTGGAAGTCGGAGAGGAGCTCCAACAGCATCGCCTCGAACTCCTGGTCGGTCTTGTCGATCTCGTCGATCAGCAGGACGACCGGCTCCTCGCTGGAGATCGCCTGCATCAGCGGACGGGTCAGCAGAAACTCGGTGCCGAAGATGTCCTCTTGAACATCGTCCCAGCCTCCATTGGCGCCGCCCGCCTGGATCCGCAACAGCTGCTTGCGGTAGTTCCACTCGTACATCGCCTTCGCCTCGTCGAGCCCCTCGTAGCACTGCAGGCGCACCAGCGGGCGCCCGGTCGAGCGCGACAGCGCCTTCGCCAACTCGGTCTTCCCGACCCCCGCCGGACCCTCCACGAGGATCGGCTTCCCCAGCCGCTGGGCGAGGAAAGACACCAGTGCGGCGGGCTCGTCGGCCAGGTAGCCAACCTCGGCAAGTGAGGCCTTAACCGCCTCTACGGACTCGTCAGGCATGCGGGCGATGATAATCAGGCGCCCGTGCTCGACCTCTTCCCGCCGCTGGCGGCGCTCCCGCACAGCCTCGGCCCCTACATCACCTTGGTGCTGGTCGGTTTCGGCGTCGGCATCCTCGGCCACCTCGCGAAGATCCGCTGGCTGGTCGGCGTCGGAATCGCCCTGATCGTGGTCGGCGCGCTGCTCCTCCCGTTCGCCGCCGGCATCCCGAGCGGGGAAAAGAGTCCGCCGACGAACGAAGGCTTCGGCTCCGAACTCGGCGAATAGCCCGCTCCGCACCGCGCCCGCCGGGGAGACGCCCTACAGTTGGGTCTCGTCGTTTCCGACCGGAGGAGCTCTCCCTTGAGCCGTAAACGAACTTTTGTCCTGCTCGCGGCCCTCGCCGCGTCGGCAGCTCTGCTCAGCGCCTGCGGCGGCGGTGGTGGCGGCAGCAGCGACGACCCGCAGCAGGTGATCGAAAACGCGACCTTCGAAGGGGTCGAAAGCGGCACGGTCGACCTGACGATGAACATCAAAGCCGAGGGAGAGCACGGCGGCAACCTGAAAGTCGATCTCACCGGCCCCTTCCAGTCGACCGGCAAAGCGAGCATCCCGGAACTCGGCCTGGAGCTGAAGGCGAACGGTGAAGCGGACGGCGAAAAAGTGGACTTCGAAGGCGGCCTGACGGTCCTCGGCGACCGCGCCTACGTCGGCCTCGACGGCACGAACTACGAAGTCGACCCGACTACCTTCGGCTTCATCAAGTCGGCCTTCGAAGAATCCGGCCAGGAAGGCGAAAAAGAAAGCTCCGGGGCGGAGCGGACGGCCTGCCAGAAAGCGGCCACCTCGATGAACCTCGAAGAATTCGTCGACAACCTCGAAAACGAGGGCGGCGAAGAAGTCGACGGCGTGAAGACGACGAAGCTGAGCGGCGACCTCGATCCGAAGGGCGCGGTCGACGCGATCATCCGCCTGGCGGAAACCCCGGCCTGCTCCTCCCAGCTGGAAGCGGCCGGGGCGTCCCCGCTCGACGAACTGAAGTCGCTGGAGGGCGAAATCACCGGCGCGGTGAAGAAGGCGCACGCCGACATCTACGTCGGCGAAGACGACCACATCGTCCGCAAAGTCGCCGCCGACCTGACCGTGGAACCGAAGGGCAGCGGCGAAAAATCGGAAATCGAATTCGACTTCACGCTCGGCGAAGTGAACGAACAGCAGACGATCAAGTCGCCGGCGAATGCCGAACCGCTGGAAAAGCTCTTCGGTCAACTGGGCATCAACCCGCTCGAACTGCTGGGGATGATGGAAGGCCGCGGCACCGAAGACCTCGGCAGCCTGTTCGAAGGAATCACCGGCGCGATCGGCGAAGGGGCGAACCAGGTCGAAGGAAGCTCGTCCACCGACGAAAAGCTGGAAGAACTGGAACTGCCGACGACCGGCCAGTCGAAGGAATTCACTGAATGCCTGTCGGAAGCGAAGAGCGCCTCCGACGTCCAGGAATGCGCCACCTTGATGGAATAGCGGACTGACCGCGATCTCGTCCGAGACCACCCAGTCCGAGTCACAACCTCCCGCGGGGCCCTCCGGCCCCGCCGGTCCGCCGCGCTTCGACGCGTCGTTCCTGCGCAGCCCGCAGGGCTACCCGTACCTGCTGGTGCCGCTGATCCCGATCGCGGTGGGGCTCGACCTGGCGGGCGTCTCGGCGGTCGTCGTCTTCGCCGCATCGGCGCTCGGGATCATCCCGACCGCGGCACTGATGGGGCGGGCGACGGAGGAGCTCGCGAGCAAGGCCGGCCCCGGGATCGGCGGCCTGCTCAACGTCACCTTCGGCAACGCGCCGGAGCTGATCATCGCCCTCTTCGCCCTCGGCAAGGGGCTGCAGGAGGTGGTGAAGGCCTCGATCGTCGGCTCGATCATCGGCAACATCCTGCTCGTGATGGGCGCCGCGATGCTGGCGGGCGGCCTCGGCCGCGACAAACAGACCTTCAACCGCACCGGCGCCGCGATCCAGTCCTCGATGCTGATGCTCGCCGCCGCGGCGCTGATCATGCCGGCGATCTTCGAGCTGGTCGAGGGCAAGGGCCTGCCGCTCCCCGGCTCCGAGTCCACCCACTACGGCGGCACCGTCGAGCACCTCTCGCTCGCCGTCGCGATCGTCCTGATCATCACCTACGTCCTCGGCCTCGTCTTCTCGCTGAGGACCCACCGTGACCTCTTCAACCCTGACTACGAGGACGAGGAAGGGTGGGGGTGGTCGGTGCGCACCTCGATCATCGCGCTGGCGATCGCGGGCGTCCTCGTCGGCGTGATGTCGGAGGTGCTGGTCGGCTCGATCACCGAGGCCTCCGAGTCGGTCGGCCTCTCCGAGTTCTTCATCGGCGTCGTCGTCGTCGCGATCGTCGGCAACGCGGCCGAGCACTGGGTCGCTGTCCTCGTCGCCCGCAAAGACAAAATGGACCTGGCGGTCAACATCGCGATCGGCTCGAGCGGCCAGGTCGCGCTCTTCGTCGCCCCCTTCCTCGTCATCGCCTCCTACTTCATCGGCCCCTATCCGTTGGCGCTCGTCTTCAACGGCTTCGAGCTCGGGGCGATCGTGATCGCGATCCTGGTCGCCAACTACGTCATCCAAGACGGCGAGTCGACTTGGTTCGAGGGAGTCCAGCTCCTCGCCGTCTATCTGGTCTTCGGCCTGGCCTTCTATTTCGCGTGACCGGCCTCGCCGGTTCTCTCACGCGCGACATATAGCCTTCCTCGATGGACGAGCTCCTCCTCATCCTCGCCTTCGCGATCGTCCTGGCCGGCGCGCTGCTTTTCACCAACGCGGTCGAGTGGCTCGGCCATTCGCTGGGGCTGGGGGAGGGGGCGGTCGGCAGCGTCCTCGCCGCGGTCGGCACGGCGGCGCCGGAGACGCTGATCGCGATCGTCGCCCTGCTCAGCACCAATCCGGAGTCCGAAGACGTCGCGATCGGCGCGATCGTCGGCGCGCCCTTCCTCCTCGGCACCCTGGCGATGGGCCTCGTCGGCCTCTTCGCCTACCTCTACCGCGGCCGCCGCGCCCAGGGTGTCAACCTCGACGCCCACGCGCCGACCCTGGAGCGCGACCTGATCTTCTTCCTCGTCTTCTTCGGCATCGCCGGGGCACTTGCCTGGGGGCCGCCGGGGCCGGTGCGGATCGTCGCCGGCGTCGTCTTCCTGCTCGCCTACGTCTGGTACGTCCGCCGCACCCTGACCTCCGGCGGCGAGGTGCAGGGGGAGGAGACGCTGAAGCCGCTGAAATTCGATCGCCGCTCCGGCGACCACGGCGACCCGCCCACCTGGCTCTGCGTGGTCCAGCTCCTCGTCGGCCTCGGCCTGATGATCTTCGGCGCCCATCTCTTCGTCGAACACCTCCTCGGCATCGCCGACGCCCTCGGCGCCGACCCCCTCGTACTCGCCCTGATCCTCGCCCCGCTGGCGACCGAGCTGCCGGAGAAGGTCAACTCCTTCTTCTGGGTGCGCGAAGGCAAGGACGCCCTCGCGCTCGGCAACATCAGCGGCGCGATGGTCTTCCAGTCGACGATCCCGATCGGCATGGGCCTCCTCTTCACCGACTGGAGCCTCAGCACGAACGCCTTCGTCTCGGTCGTCCTCGGCTTCGCCGGCGGCGTCCTCGCCTACGAGTCCCTCCACCGCTCAGGCCGCTTCAAGCTGCCGTCCGTGATCGGCTGGTTTTCCCTCTACATCGCCTTCATCGTGGTGGTTGTGGTTTAGGGAGGGGTGCAGGGGCTTGGCAAGGGACGCGAGGCGCCTCGGCGAGAGCGGCCGTCACGGCCCTGGCAGGCTGTGGCCGTGGCCGAGACGGCCGGGGATGTGGGGAGTGGCGCGCGACCCGTGGAGGGTTCGTGATCGTGACGCGGGGCGCACGAGAGTCCCACGGAGGAGTCACGAGATCGCAAGTCGTGACGGAGAGCGTGGGAATTCCACGCTTCCGTGCGTGTCCTTCCACACCCCCGGAGGCGCGGTCGACCTGGGGTCCGGATACCGGACGTCAGGTC
>JBOGYZ010000398.1:0-3161 GCA_050697015.1 Solirubrobacterales bacterium | reverse complement strand
GCGGGGGCCCCTCTCGCGCCTTCTGCGTGGCCGCCCGCGCTAGCCGACCTTCACCTTCTTCGCTTCGCCTTCCTGGACGACGAGGCGGACCGAGAGCTTCGCTTTCGGATGCGTCTTCATCGCCTTGGCGAGGGACTTGGTCGGCTTGACCTTGACGGTCTTCGTCTTGCCGACGGCGATCGACAGCGGGACATCCATGCCGGCGTACTTGCCGTCGCTGATCTCGAGGATCAGCTGGCAGGTACCGGTGGTGCCGGTGCATTCGACCGTCGCCAGCAGCTTGCCCTTGCTGAGCTTGACGCCGCCGAGGAGATGGGCCGTGGCCTTCTCCGCCGCGGGGGTCGAGCCGGTGGCCGACGAGCCGGCGTCGGGCGCCTTCGTATCTTCTGACTTCGCCGGTGCCGTCGTCGTCGATTCCGGCGCCGGGGTGAGGCCGGTCGGCCGCGCATTCACGCTTTCATCGCTGAACTTCAGCGCCGGCGCGTATTTGGTCTGCACCTGGCCGTGGGCGAACAGCTCGAACGCGTACGCCATCCCCAGCAGTTCGGGGTCGGAGAAGGCCGGCCCCTCGAGCTGGAGGTTGTCGGGCGAGCCGACCGGATTCACGCCGGCCGGGAAGATCGCCGTCGGCACGCCGGCGTTCGAGGCCTGCGGATCGAGCCGCAGCCCGGTGCTGGTTTCGCGGGCGAAACTGCTTTCGTTCGAGTCGTTCAGGTGGATCGTCGAGGGCTCACCCGCGAACACCACAGCGTCGACCCGTTCTTCTTCCATCCAGAGGGCCAACCGTGCCTGGTAGGCCTGCCGGTAGTTGACGAATCCCTGGATCGAGGCATCGCTCATCGCCCCGGCCCCGGTGTACGTCGGGGAGGCGGAGCGCAGTTGCGGGATCCGCAGCTGGCTGTTGGTGATTTCCGGCGGCGATTTGTAGGGGTTGTTGGGATGGTCCTGGATCCATTTCAGCCAGCCCTCGTAGCCGGTGTCGCCGCTGATCCCGAACGGGGTTTTGCTGATTTCCGGAGCGGCTTCTTTCATTTTCACCACCGTGGCACCGGCCGCTTTGAAGTATTTGAACTCTTCCTTCATCGCGTTCATGGTGCCTTCGTCGCCCCAGGGGCTGGTGAACTCGAGGTCGTAGTAGCCGATGGTCTTGCCCTCGAGCGCGTCGGCCTTCAGGTAGGAGCCCCAGTCGATCGGGCGCCTGCCTTCCCAACCCGCGCCCTCGAGGCCCTGAGTGGCGTCTTCGGGATCGCGGGCGGCGATCGCGTCGAGCACCAGCGCCTGGTCCGGCAGGGTGCGGGTGATCGCGCCGCAGTAGTCCTGGATGTAGGTCAGCGGCATCACCCCCTGGCAGGTGGTCAGGCCGTCGGTCCCACGCAGGGACACCAGGCTCGCCGCGCTGGAGGGACCCCAGAGCGAATCGCCGGTCTGGGTGCCGAGGGCGGCGGCCGCCATGTCGGTCGCCACGGCCACGGCCGAGCCACCGCTCGATCCGATCGAGGACTTCGAGGGATCGAACGCGTTCCACACCTGCCCGAAGGCGCTCGCGCTGTAGAAGCCGGAGTTGGCGAATTCGGAGAGGTTGGCCTTGCCGATGATGATCGCGCCGGCTTCCTTCAGCCGCCTGACCAGGAACGAGTCCTTTTCCGGGACGTAGTTTTCGAACACGAGGCTGCCGCCCGTGGTCGGCATTTCGGTGGTGTCGTAGATGTCCTTGACCGCGATCGGGATCCCCAGCAGGGGACGGGTGTCGCCCGCGGCCCGGAGTTCGTCGTCCTTGCGGGCCTCGGCCAGCGCGTCCGGGTTGACCGAGATCAGCGCGTGGAACCCGAGCGGCCCGCCGTTGTAGGCGGCGATCCGGTCCAGGTAGGCCTTGGTGATCTGAGCCGCGGTCGTTTCACCGCTTTCCATCGCCGCGAGCTCATCGGTGATCGACTTGCCGACCACGTCGTAGGGCGAGTTGGTCGTCGGTTCGGGCTGTTCGACCACCGGCGCGGGCGCGTTGACCGGCACTTTGCCGACGCATTCGGCCGCGCTGTAGGCGGGGTTGAACGCTTTGATCGACGCTTCGGTCCAGTTGACGATCGTGCAGAGCTGGCCGGGGCTGAGCCCGCTGAGGTCCGGCGTCGCCGCCAGTTCGGCCGCCGCGGTTTTGACCGCCGTGGTCTGGGTGCCGAGGGCGGGGATCCCCGTTTTCGCCGGCGATTCGGTTTTTTCGGAGAGGCCGATCGCGACGAAATGCACCAGCGAGCGGGTCTGCCCCGGCTGCAGGGTGAAGTGGTTGATGTAGCCGTAGAAGTTGGCTTCGTCACCGCTGGTCTGCAGGGGTTTGTTGAACGGGTCGGTGAGGAAATCGCTGGTCTGGGTGAACGCCGAGCCGGCGGTGCCGAGCACCGTCGCCGAGGGACCCCACTGGGACGCCGAGGCGAGGTTGCCGATTTCGGAGGGCACGTCGACCGCGACCCAGGAGTCGGCGGTGCTCACCGTGGTGTCACCGCTGGAGGTGGCGAAGGTCGCGCTCTGGTGGCTGCCGCTGGAGCTGGTGGTCAGGTTGTAGCCCAGCTGCCCGCCGAAGTCGACGTCGACCGCGAGCGGCGACCGCGATTCGTTGGTGAAGGTGTCAAAGAAGCGGGCGTAGTTTTTCCCTTGGTTGACGTACAGGGAGCGGGTCACCGCGACACCGCCGAGCGATACCGCGCGGTGTGAGCTGAAGCTGTTGCTGCCGTCGAAGGTGTCACCAAAGCCCCGCATCAGGACGCCGTTCAGCAACGGCGTCTCGGGGGCACCGTCGACCTGCATGCGGATGCCGCCGTAGCCCTGCAGGGAGCGGGTCGCGGTCGACTGGATGCTGCCGGTGTCGAGTCCTGGGACCGCCGCGTCGTTGACGGCCCAGTAGTCCTGGTTGGTGTCGTAGACGTAGTTCAGCGCCGACGCCTGACGGGCGAGGATGAGCATCGCCACGAAGGCGATCGCGAGGGCGAGACCCAGCGCGTTACCCCTGCGCCGAGTGTCCGCCGCGCCACGCGGGCGGGAGAGAGTGAGGCCGTTCAAGTGCACTCCTTATGGATGGGGAGGGTCCGATTGGGGGGAAGCTCGGAACACTTCCGCCTTTCCCCCGGCCCCGCCTTGGACGGCCGTCCAATCTCCTCATCCACTATTTGGCC
>JBOGYZ010000397.1:0-5555 GCA_050697015.1 Solirubrobacterales bacterium | reverse complement strand
CTGGATCGAGATCACCGACCGGGGCACCGCGATCATCCACGGCCGCTCCGACTCGACCATCAACCGCGGCGGCATCCGCATCGGCACCGCCGAGATCTACCGGGCGGTGCTCGGGTCCGAGGAGATCGTCGACGCCCTGGTGGTCGACCTGCCGAAGGACGGCACCGACGGGGTGATCGAGCTCTTCGTCGTCCTCCGCGAGGGCGCCGAGCTGACCGACGAGCTCAAGAAGACCCTGGCCCGGGCGATCCGCGAACACTGCTCCCCCCGCCACGTCCCCGACGACGTCACCGCGATCGCCGCCGTCCCCCGCACCCTCTCCGGCAAGGTGGTCGAGGTCCCGGTCAAGCGGATCCTGATGGGCGCCGACCCGGAGAAGGTCGTCAGCCGCGACTCGCTCGCGAACCCCGAGGCGCTCGACTTCTTCGTCGGGCTGGCCGCCGCCCAGGCGTAGGTCAGCTCCACCGAGCCGAAGGTGGAACCCGCCGGGCTCGCGAAACACATCGGCGGGGGAGGATCTATCTGTAGGTGACCAGGGCGCGGTCGACCGACTCGAGGTGGGAGTGGTCGTTGAAGGAGATGACGTTGGTGCCGGTGGAGCCGACCGCCAGCTTGGTCACCGAGGCGTTGACGGTCACCCTGTTCAAGGCGGGGAAGAGGGTGGCGGGGGCGGACCAGAGGTGGCAAAGGAGAGCGGCGATGGTGCCGCCGGAGGTGACGACGATCGCGGTCTCGCCGGAGGACAGCTCGGTGGCGAGGTCGCGGAGGGCGGCGGTGCCGGCGGAGCTGAAGTCGGGCCAGGTCTGGGACGTCGGGCTGCGCTCGGCGTGATCGACCCACTGGGCCTGGGCCGCCTCGAGAATCGCCTGGAAGGAGCGGTTCGTGAGTTGTTCGCCGTCGCCGTGATGGTCCAGGCTGGCGGCCGTGTCGGAGTGGTGGCGCAGGATGTCTTCGGAGTCGTACTCGTCCCAGCGCGGGTCGATCTCGAGCTCGGGCGCGCCGAGGGCGGTGAAGGCCGCGGCGGTCTCGCGCTGGCGCCGCAAGGTTCCACTGACGAGCCGCTCCGCGCGGTACCCCCGCTCCGCCAGTGATGCCGCGACGACCTCCGCCTGTCGGTGTCCCGCCCCCGAGAGGACGTCGTAGTCCTCGCCACCGAACGACGCTTGCCCGTGGCGGACGAGGAGCACGGTCGGCATGGCCGGCAGCCTATGGTCTACGCATGGCTGGCGATCCTTCCACCGGCGACATCGTGCGCCCCGTCTGCGTCGACCACATGACCCTCCCGGTCGGCGACCTCGAGTGCTCGCTCGCCTTCTACCGTGCTGCGCTGGTCGACGGGATGGGCTGGAACGAGATCGACGAGGAAGGGGCGCCCGCGTTCGGGCCGGTCGGGTCCGAGGACGTGATCCTGGTCGCAGGCGGGCCGCTGACGCCGCCGATCCACCTCGCCTTCGCGGCGGAGAGCTACGCGCAGGTGGAGGGCTTCCACCGCGAGGGCCTCGCCGCGGGCGGCATCGACAACGGCGCGCCAGGTCCCAGGACCAAGTACTCGCCCGGCTACCACGGCGCCTTCCTGATCGACCCCGACGGCCACAACGTCGAGGCCGTCTGGCACGCGCCGCAGGACTAGCGGCCGATCTCGACCTCGGCCTCGCCGTCGATCAGGCCGGCGCTCGCCAGCTCGGCGTCGTCGCGCCAGGTCTCGAGCTCGTCCTCGCTGACCGGCCGCTCCTCGCGCGGCGCCATCGCCACCGCGACCAGCGTCGCGACGACGGCGACCCCGGCGCCGATCCAGAGCGCCGTCGTGTAGCCGCCGACGGCGGGGAAGCTCGACCCGGCCACCGCGTGGGAGGCGAGGATCGAGGCGACCAGGGCCGACCCCGCGGAGAAGCCGATCGAGCGGACCACCTGGTAGAAGCCCATCGCGCTGCCGACCTCCCGCGACGGCACCGAGCGGGTGATCAGCCCGGGGATCGCGGCGAAGGTGAAGCCGAAGCCGATCCCCAGCAGCGCCATCATCACGCAGGCCTGCCAGAGGGCGCCGTGGACGAGGGCGAAGAAGACGCCGGCCGCGACGATCGCCGTGCCGCCGATGGCGAGCGCCGTGCGCGACCCGAAGCGGCGTAGCGTCGCCGTCATGAGGCGGCTGCCGAGGAGGCTCGCGACCGAGAACGGCACCAGGCAGAGGCCCGCGACCAGGGTCGAGGCGCCGAAGCCGAAGCCCTCCGCCGACGGGGTCTGGACGAACTCGGTGATCACGGTGAGGAACATGTAGAGGGCGATCCCGAGCAGGCTCGCCGAGACATCGGCACCGAGAACGGCGCGGTGGCGAAGTTGGGTGAGGTCGACGAGCGGTTCGGGGATGTGCAGCTGACGGCGCACCCAGGCGGCGCCGACGACGATGGCGAGGACGAAGCAGGTGATGGTGGCGGCCGAGGTCCAGCCCCATTCGTGGCCCTGGCCGATGCCGATCATCAGGGGGATGATCGCGACGGCGCCGACTACGGCCCCGACGACGTCGAGGGAGACCGCGGGGCCCTCCTTGTTCGAGGGGATCTCGAGGTAGGCGGCGAGGAGCGCCGCGGCGCTGAGGATCGCGCCGAAGAAGAAGGCGGCGTGGAGGTCGAACTGCTCGGCGATCAAGCCGCTGATCGGGTAGCCGGCACCGAGCCCGGTGGCGCCGCTGACCGACAGCAGGGCGATGGTGCGGCGGGCGTGCTCGCCGCCCAGATGGTCGCGCGCGGCGGCCATCGCGATCGGCGCGAGCCCGAGGCCGGTGCCCTGCATCACGCGCCCGACGATCAGTACCGGCAGCGAGTCGGCGAGCCCGGCGATCACCCCGCCCGCGGTGACCACGACCAGGGCGCCGAGGATCGACCGGCGCCGGTGCCGCCCGTCCCCGAGCCGGCCGAGCACCGGCGCCGCGATCGCCCCCGCGATCAGCGCAGCGGTCAGCGACCACTGGGCGTTCGGCAGCGAGACGTCGAGGTCCTTGGCGACGTCCGGCAGGAGCGGCGCACCGAGGCTCGAGATGATCGAGACGACCAGCGTGATGCCGACCAGCACCGCGACGAACGGGCGCCCGACCGGGTTTGCTTTCGGGGTGGGAGAGGTTTCCGAGGTGGTCACTCCCTACCGATTGTATAGGGAACCTATGTATCAGCCAAGGGGGTCACGCGAGGTAGGCCTCGCGGGCGGAGGCGGGGTTGCCGCCGGCGGCCGAGGCATCGGCGGCGTCGCGCAGCCCGGCCGCGGTCGCGCTCCACTCGCGCGCCCAGGCGTCGCGGTCGGGCGCCTCGCCGATCCGGTCGATCGTCGCCCGGCACTCGCCGAAGTCGGCGCCGCCGTAGGTGCTGTGCATCAGCGTCCGCGCGCCGAATGCCTCCCACATCGTGTTGTCGCTCAGCCAGGGCATGGGCGAGTTCTACCTTCCCAGGAAGGTCGAAGACGTGGACCTAGGTCCCTTCCCGGGCGGCCCTGGGTCTGCGAGTCTGACCGGATGCGGATCAATCGAGCGGTTACGGGTCGTGTCCTCCTTGCGGTCGTCGTCTGCGCGCTGGCGGTCGCCCTCGGCGGAGTCGCGTCGAGCAGCGGCGCCCAGAAGCCGGCTGCCAAGCCCGCCAAGCAGCCCGCCTACGCGGCGAAGCTGAGCACGTCGATCCCCGCGGGGATGAAGGAAAACGCGGTCCCCGGGACCGTGGTGCTGATCAAGTCCCCGGACCAGGGCAACTGGTCGGCGACCTTCGGCACGGCCGAGATCGGCAAGCAGGTACCGATGAAGATGACCGATCTCTTCCGCATCGGCAGCAACACCAAGACGATGACCTCGACCGTGATCCTGCAGCTGGTCGGAGAAGGCAAGCTGAAGCTGAACGACCCGATCGGGAAGTTCGTCCCCGGCGTTCCGAACGGCAAGAAGATCACGATCCGCGAACTCGCGGAGATGCGCAGCGGCCTCTACAGCTACTCGTTCGACCCGGGCTTCAACGTGACCCTCGACAAGCAGCCGAAGAAGGCCTGGAAGCCGAGCGAATTGCTGAAGATCGCCTTCTCCCACAAGCCCAACTTCGCGCCGAACGCGCAGTACGAATACAGCAACACCAACATCGTCCTGCTCGGCGTCGTGATCGAGAAGCTCACCGGTCAGACGGCCTCCGAAGCCTTCCAGGAACGGATCTTCGGCCCGCTGAAGATGAAGCACAGCTCGCTCCCGGAACCGAGCGAATGGAAGATCCCCGGCCCGCACGCGCAGGGCTACCAGTTCGGCACCAACGTGCAGACGATCGAATCGTATGCGGTGCCGAAAGCCGAACAGGCGGCGGCGCTCGACGGGACGCTGAAGCCGATCGACTACACCGACTCCAACCCCTCCTGGGCGTGGACGGCGGGCGGCGTGATCTCGACCCCGAGTGAGCTCGCCACCTACGCGAAGGCGCTCGGCACCGGCAAGGGCCTGCTCAGCCCGAAGATGCAGAAGGTCCGCCTGAACAGCCTCCGCCCGCTGGTCCCCGGCGACGACAGCGGCGTCAAGTACGGCATCGGCCTCGCCCAGTTCGCGCCCGGCATCGTCGGGCACGACGGCCAGGTTCCCGGCTTCTCGAGCTTCATGGCCTACGACATCAACACCGGCGACACGATCATCCTCTTCGCCAACCTCTCGGCCTCCCCGGTCACCGGCGAAAACGCCGCGGTCGAACTGGGGAAGGTGATCATCGGCACCCTCTACGGCAGCGCCGACCTGCCGGGCGTCAACCCCGCCGGCTGAGCGTGAGGGCGGGTCAGGGACGGCCGGGTGGCGGTGGGGCCGCCGAGGTGCGGATGATCAGGTGGATGCGGAGGGCCAGTCCGAGCTTTTCCCGGTCGTAGCCGCGCTGGGGATTGAGGCCGGTCAGAAGTTGGATCCGCCGTAGTCGGTTGGCGACCGTGTGGCGATGGGTGTCGAGGCGCTCGGCGGCGACGTTCATGTTGCAGTTCGCCTCCTGGTAGGTCCAGAAGGTGAGCAGGAGCCGCCCGCCCTCGGCTTCGTCGACGCGGATCAGGTCGCCCACGGTCCGATCGCGGAAGTCGCTCAGGCGCGCGGGCTCGTTGACGACGGCCCCGTGGAGGATCCGCAGGCTGTCCCAGGTCGGGCGGTCCGTGTTGGGGGGCTTGCTGCGGCGCGCAAGGGCGAGCAGGGCGCCCGCCTCGTCGAGGGCCCGGCCCGCTTCGCCCGGATCGTCGAAGACGGATGAATGGGCGCGGGCGACGGTCTCGCCGAGGTGGGTCGCCAGTGCCCCGGTGTCGATGGCGCGCCCGGGCACGAGCGCATGGACGACGCCGTCGAGGGCCTCGATCAGCGCGTCCGCCGCGACGGTCGCCAGGGTCGAGGCGATCTCGCCCGCCCCGTGGTCGCCACCGGCCTCGATCGCCACCGCGATGAAGCCGGAGCGCAGGTCGCAGCCGAGGCGGTGGGCGCGGTCGACGATCTCGCCCGCGTCGAGCTCGCGTCCGGCGAGCAGGTCGGCGATCAGTCCAGAGGCCGAGCCGCGGCGGGTCTCGTCGCGAGCGTCGAGGAT
>JBOGYZ010000396.1:0-8156 GCA_050697015.1 Solirubrobacterales bacterium | reverse complement strand
CTCCTGGGCATCCTCTTGCAAATCCGCCCAGGGTCACTCTTCTTTTGGCTAAAACCCCCGCATACACGTAGGCTTACGCACCGTTCATGGACGTCCTGGTCCTCATAGACAAACTCGACGACGTTGTTCACAACGCCCGCCCGGTCCCTCTGACCGATCAGGTGCGTGTCGATCGCGAGGAGATTTACGATCTCCTCGATCAGATGCGTGCCACGATCCCGGAGGAGATCAAGCAGGCACGGTGGATCGTCAAGGAGCGCCAGGAGATGCTGGCGGAGGCCAAACGCGAGGCCGAGCGGATCGTCCGTGAGGCACGTGAGCAGCAGGCACGCCTGATCTCCGACGAGGAGGTCACCAAACAGGCCGAGCGCGCCGCCGACGAGATCGTCGAGGACGCCCGCAACCGCGAGCGCGAAATCCGCCTCGGCGCCGAGGACTACGCCGACGAGATCCTCAACACCTTGGAAGTCAACCTGCAGAAGTTCCTGGCTGCCGTCCAGCGCGGCCGCGATCGTCTGGCCGGGCGCGAGGAAGAACCCGCGCCCGAGCTCGACCAGGCTCCTTAGGGCTTGCGAGGGGGCCGGTCCCGGTCACCCTCCTCTCTCAAACTCGGGCGACATCGCGCGCCGGACGAGCAAGGTCGCTGTCAGCGCCCTCGTTACAAGCCGTTCGGAGGGTGACCGGGACCGGCCCACGTAGCGCAGGGTTCCGGAGCCAGCTCGCCCTTCAGCGCTCAGATGGGCCGGAGAGGAGAGCGGGTGCTGGACGCAACGTGGCGTCTTCAGGCGCGCGAGACTTCTGTTGGGTACTGCTTCAGTGCTGTACCGTTACCGCCGATGGTAGAGGGCGCCTTGCACGAGAAACGGAAGGCGGATCCCTCGGCCAAGCGTCCGACGCTTACGAATGCGGATATGGATTCGTTGGTGGAGGCCGCCTGGCAGGCGGGCGCCCATTGCGAGTTAGGTGGCAATGGGCACATGAAGGTCTATCCCCTGGATGGCAGTCGTCTGGTCACCATTCCGGCGACGCCGAGCGACCACAGGACCTACCAGAACAAGCGCTCGGCGCTCCGAAGAGCGGGTATTCCTGTTGAATAGAAAGAACCAGCACCTGCTGTCGGGCTTATTAACCGACCGAGGAGGAGCACCTAGAGCATGAACCAGCCTCTTGACAAGACCGAGCCCAAGCCGACGACGGAGTTCAACTTCTTCGTCCTGCTCGCCAATCCGCAGCGCGTGAATCACGCTTGGCTGGAGAAGCAGGCGATGGCGATCGAGGAGGCTCTGGTCAAGGAGTGCGCGACCATTGTTCTCGGCCCTTCGGTGAGCGTGAACTTTGACCAGAACGGCTGGGAGATCGATTTGACGATCGAGGCCGAGACGCAGTCCGACGCCGAGCAGAAGTACAACCTGGCCATGAGCGTAGTCGAGCGAGTTGGGGAGATCAGCCTCGACCAGGAGGAGACGGAGGTCAGGAAGACCTACCACTCTGAGGGTCGGAAGGACACCCACTCGACGGCGGAGCTCGTCTGCTAGCGCCGTCAGGCGAGCTCGGCCGGGCTCCTTAGGCCTGGCCTCTCGTCGCGGTTAGGGGTCCGCCCGGCTGTTCCTTTTGGACTCCTGGCGTCCATAAAGCACAGCTACGCGCTGCTGGCCGGTCCGCCGCCGCGGACCGGGGGCGGGAGTCCTGACCCCTCCGAACGGCTTGTAACGAGGGCGCCGTAGGCGATCTCGGACGGGCAGTGGCGACCTCGCCCGAGTTTGAGTGAGGAGGGGGTCAGGACTCCCGCCTCTCGAAGCCCGTCCCTTACTCGAGTTTCAGGTCTTTAAGCGCCGACCACCGCGGGTCGATCGGTTTCTCGTGGTCGTGATCGGCCGGGTCGGCGTCGTTCAGGGGCTCGCCGCAGTCGGGGCAGAGCCCGAGGCAGTCCGGGCGGCAGAGGATCCGGGCGGGGACGGCCAGCATCACGGCGTCGTGGGCCCAGCGGCTGAGGTCGAGCTCGTCGTCGTGGACGTAGGGGCTGCGGAGCTCGGCGTCCTCGGTGCCGATGGTGTCGATCTCGCGGGCCTCGACCTCGAGGTCGATGGCGGCGGGCTCGAGGCAGCGCATGCACGGTCCCTCGATGTGGACCGGGAAGTTCAGCTTGAAGGCGAAGCCGCTGGAGTGGCGGGAGGCCTCGAGGCGGACGGTCGGCGCGGGCGGCTCGGCGCGGTAGGTCTGGCCGCCCAGCTCCAGGGGCGCCAGTTCGATCGGCAGCTCCAGGCGCCTGCCCTCTCCCGGCGAGAGGTTGAGGCGGGATATGTCAAAGACGGTCTCGGGTGCGGTCGGCATACTCTCCGAGGTTAGGGAATGAGTGATTTCACCTGGAAACCCGACGGCTACCTGGAGATGATCCGGGCCGACATCCCGCGCTACGAGGAACTGCAGGAGCAGGCGATCGCCGCGATCCCGTTCGCCCCGCAGCGGGTGCTGGAGCTCGGCATGGGCACGGGGGAGACGACCCGGCGGCTGATCGAGGCCTACCCGGACAGCTGGGTGATCGGGCTCGATTCGTCCCCGGATATGGTCTTCCGCGCCCGCGAGATGTACGACGACGTGCAGCTGGCGCGGATCGAGGATCCGCTGCCGGACGGGCCCTGGGACCTGGTGATCGGGGTGCTGTCGATCCATCACCTGCGGGCGCCGCAGAAGGAGGAACTCTTCCGCCGGGTGCGCGAACACTCGCGGGCGCTGGTGATCGGCGACGTGGTGAAAGCCGGTGAGCAGATCACCCCGCTGACGCCCGACTGGGACTTCCCCGAGACCGCCGCCGACCTCGCCGCGTGGAGCGGCGGGGAGGTCACCTGGGCGGCCGACGACCTTGCCGTCGTGCGCGCGGTCTACTGACCCGCTAGGATTCCGCGACTCATGGCCGTCCCGAAGAAGCGAACCTCCAGCGCCCGTCGCGACAAGCGCCGCGCCAATCACAAGGCAGCGGTCCCCAGTCTGCGTCGTTGCCCGCGCTGCCACGAGCCCGCTCTCCCGCACCGTGTCTGCAAAAACTGCGGCACCTACGCCGGACGCGAGGTCGTCTCCCACAAAGTCACCGACCCGACGGTGACCACCGCCGACTCTTAGCCACCGTGGCGCAAAGCCGCCCGGTGACGATCGCCCTGGACGGTTTCGGGGCGGAGCAGGGTTTCGACGTACTCGCCGAGGGCGCCCGTCGCGCCGCGGCCGACGGCATCGGGGTGCGCGTGTTCGGGCCGGAGCGCTCGCTCGGGCTGTCCGGTGTGGAGGGGATCGAGGTGATCCCGACCACGGAGTGGATCGGCAACGAGGACGACGCCGTCCAGTCGGTGCGCGATCGCAAGGAGGCCTCGGTGGTGCGCGCCGCCGCCGACGTCGCCGAGGGCAACGCGCAGGCGCTGGTCAGCCTCGGCTCGACCGGCGCGACGATGGCCGCCGCGACCTTCGGCCTCCGCCGCCTCAAAGGTGTGCAGCGGCCCGCGCTGGCCGTGCCGATCCCGTCGCCGCGGAAACCGGTGCTCTTCCTCGACGTCGGCGCCAACGTCGAGGTCCGTCCCCAGCACCTTGTGCAGTTCGCGTTCCTCGGCGCCGCCTTCAGCGCGGCGGTGATGGAGGTCCGCGAGCCGACAGTCGGCCTGCTGACGGTCGGCGAGGAGGCCGGCAAGGGGCGGCCGGAGATCGTCGAGGCGCACCGGATCCTGAAGGAGGCTCCGGGACTCAACTTCGTCGGCAACATCGAGGGTGGCGACCTGCCCGCGGCGAAGGTCGACGTCGTCGTCACCGACGGCTTCACCGGCAACGTCGCGCTGAAGGTGATGGAGGGGGCGGCGAAGGAACTCGCCGGGGCGATCTCCGACGTCGCCCGCCAGAACCCGATGGCCGCGGTCGGTGGGATGCTGCTGAAACCGTCGCTAGGCGGGCTGCGGAAGAAATTCGACCCCGACACGACGGGCGGCGCGATTCTGCTCGGTCTGCGCGCGGTGACGATCGTCGGGCACGGCGCCTCGGGCCCCGACGGGGTCGCCAACGCGGTGCGGATGGCGGCGCGGTCGGTGAGAGTGGACGCGGTGGGGCGGACCGCCGCGTTGCTACGCGAGGGCGGCGCCGGGCGTGCCGCGCTGGCCGACGAGGCGGCACCCGCCGCGGGTGCCGAGGCGGGCGAGGGGACCGCGAAGCCGGCCGACGGCGCGGCTGCGGGATAATCGGCCGATGGAGCGCGACGAAGTCATGACCCTGGTCCGCGAGCACCTCGCCGAGGAGCTCGAAGTCGACCCCGGTAGGATCGAGGAGGGCACCCGCTTCCGCGAGGACCTCGAGGCCGATTCGCTCGACCTCTACGAGCTCGTGATGGAGCTCGAAGACCGCTACGGGATCAAGGTCACCGAGGAGGAGGCGACCCGGATCTTCACCGTCGGCGACGCCGTCGCCTTCGTCCTCGAGAGAGCCCCCGTCTGAGATGAGCGAGGGCGAGGCGCCGGCCGACTCCGCCTCCGGGCGCGACGCCGACGACCTCGCCGGCCGCGCCGCCGTCGCCCCGCTGGCGGCGCTGATCGAGGACCTGCCGGAGCCGCTGCGCCGGCAAGCGCTGACCCACTCCTCCTGGACCGAGCGCCGGGTCGACTCCTTCGAGCGCCTCGCCTTCCTCGGCGACAGCGTGCTCGGGCTCTCGGTCGCGGGGTCGCTGTACGAGCGCTTCCCGGATATCGCCGCGGGTGGACTGACGAAGATCCACAACCAGGCGGTGTCGGGGGTGTCCTGCGCGGCCGTGGGACGCCTGCTCGGGGTGCCGGAGATGCTGCGCTCGAACGAGCCCGAGGGCGTCACCGCGGCGATCCCGGCGGAGGTGCTGCTGGATGGCGAGCGGCCGCTGCCGGAGGCGACCGAGGCGCTGATCGGCGCCTGCCACATCGCCTTCGGCTTCGAGCCCACTGCGGCGGCGGTGGCGGCGGCGTTCGCGCCGCGGATCGAGCTCGCCTCGGAGACGCGAATCGACTTCAAGAGCGCCCTGCAGGAGCTGCTGGCGCGTCGGGGCGCGCGCGTGAGCTATGAGGTGACGGCTGCCACGGGACCTCCGCACCGGCGCACCTTCGAGGTCGCCGCGATCATCGATTCCGAGCGGGTCGGCGCGGGCGAGGGACGCAGCAAGAAGGCCGCCGAGCAGGTCGCGGCCGAGCAGGCTCTGCGTCAGTTGGGTGGCTAGGGGGACGGCCTCGTGCGGCCGGGATCGGGGGACACCCTCCCTCACAACAGCGGGACGTTCGTCCGGGTGTCCCCCGATCCCGTCCAACCGTCCGGCGAAAGGGCAGACAAGCCGCAAAGTGGGTTCTTCCACCAGCTCGTTCGCGTCCGAGGAGTAGGGGAACCTGAAGGTTCCGCAAAGGTGCTTTTGGCATGTATCTGAAATCGATCACGATGAAGGGCTTCAAGTCCTTCCCCGAGCGGGTGAGCCTTGACTTCTCACCCGGCGTCAGCGTGATCGTCGGGCCGAACGGCTCCGGCAAGAGCAACATCACCGACGCGGTGCTGTGGGCACTCGGCGAGCAGAGTCCGGGTGCGATCCGCGGCGCCTCGATGCAGGACGTGATCTCGGCGGGCGGCAAAAACACCGGCCAGCGGCGCGAGGCCCAGGTCGAGGTCGTGATCGACAACTCCGACGGGCGGGCGGCGACCGAGTTCTCCGAGATCGCGATCGAGCGACGGCTCGACCGGGGCGGCGACGGCGGCTACCGGCTGAACGGGGCGCGGGCGCGGCTCGCCGACGTGATCGAGGTTCTCTCCGACACCAACCTCGGGCGCGAGATGCACTCGGTGATCTCGCAGGGCCGGGTGGAGACGATCATCCACTCCAAACCGCGCGACCGGCGGCTGTTGATCGAGGAGGCGGCGGGGCTCGGCAAGCACCGCAAACGGCGGCGCCGGGCCGAACTGAAGCTGAAGGGCACGCGCGACAACCTCGACCGCGCGCTGGACGTCGAGCGCGAGGCGCGGGCGCGGCTGCGACCGCTGAAACGGCAGGCGCAGGCAGCCGAGATCGGCGCGCGGATCGACCGCGAGGAAGCCGAGCTGAAGGGCCAGATCGTCTCCGAGGAACTGCGCTTCGGCGCCGGCCGGGCCGCCGCGGCGGCGAAAGCGGCGGCGGCGGCGCGGGAGACGCGCACGAAAGTCGAGGGGCAGCTCGCCGAGGTGAGCAAACGGCGCTCCGCCGCCGAGGAGCGCTTCGCCGAGCGCGATCGGGCGCGGACCCAGGCCTGGGGCGTGCTGACCAAGCTGCGGGGCGAGTCGGAGCGGGTCGCGGTGCGGGTGGCGGGGCTTTCGCGTTCGGAGAGCGAGGTCGAGGCGCGGCTGGAGCGGCTGCGGGCCGAGCTCGGACCGCTCACCCTGGAAGTCAGCGGCTCAGACGCGCCGACCCAGCGGGCACGGAAGCTCGAGGAGGAGCTCGGCGAGGTCGATGCCGGGCTGAAGACGGCGCTGGACGGCCTCGCCACAGCCCGTTCCGACGTCGCCTCCGAGACGGCGCGCGAGCACGCGCTCGGCGATGTTCGGGCGGGGAGCGAGCGGGCGATCCGCCACGCGCGCCGTGCCGAGGGCCTGCTCGGCGAGCGCCACCGGGAGAAGATGCGGGCGCGCCTGGCGGGCGGCGAGGAGCTGCTCGACGACGTGCGCGCGGCGCTGGCAGCGGTCGAGGCGGCGGGCACCGCGATCCGTGCCCGGGTCGACCGGACCGAGTCGGCCGTCGTCGGCAAAGACGGGGACAGCGACGAGATCGCCGACGAGCTGCGCGCCTGCTCGAAACTCGAGTTCGAGCTGCAGGGCCAGATGCGATCGGTCTCCGAAGAGCTGACGCAGGCCGAGGTCGAGGCCGCGCACCTGGGCGACCGTCGGGCCGAGGCCGAACGGGAGATGGCGGCGATCGTCGAGAAGCTCGGCGAGGCGGTGCCGCCCGCGGAGACCGCGATGACCGACGACGAGCGCGCCGAGATCGATCGTCGGCTCGAGCGCCTCGACCGCCGCCGCGCCCAGATCGGCCCGGTCAACCCGCTGGCCGAGCGCGAATACGAAGAGGCGAGCGAGCACGTCGAGCAGCTGCAGGCGCAGCGCGAGGACACCGAGCGCGCGATGCGCGAGCTGGAGTCGCTGATCCGCGAAATCGACGAGGAGATCGAGCGCGCCTTCGAGGAGACCTTCGAGGCGACGGCGACGAACTTCGAGGAGATGGTCGAGCACCTCTTCCCCGGCGGTCGCGGTCGACTGCGCCGGGTCAGCCTGCGCGCGGTCCGCGAGGAGGAGCAGCCGGCGGCCGAGGTCGAGGAGGGGGCGGAGGCGTCCGAGCCCGATCCCGACGAGGAGGAGCGCGAGGAACGCGACGAGTTCGGGGTCGAGATCGAGGTCAACCCGGCGGGCAAGTCGACGCGGAAGCTGTCGCTGATGTCGGGCGGCGAGAAGTCCCTGGTCGCGCTCGCCTTCGTCTTCGCCGTCTTCCTCGCCCGGCCGTGCCCCTTCTACATCCTGGACGAGGTCGAGGCCGCCCTCGACGACGCCAACATCGACCGCTTCCTGCAGCTGATCCGCCGCTTCTCCGACCGCGCCCAGTTCGTCATCGTCACCCACCAGAAACGCACCATGGACGCCGCCGACGTCCTCTACGGCGTGACCATGGGCGGCGACGGCGTCACCAAAGTCGTGAGCCGAAAGCTCCCCCGCGAAGCCGGCGAAGAGGGACTCGCCGGCGAAAGCGACGAGTCCGGCCCGGAGCCGCTAAGCGCCGTCGCCTGAGCGTGCGAGGCGGGGCGTGGGGTTCTGACCCTCTCCTCGCTCAAACTCGGCGACCGTCGCTCCCCGTCCGTCCGAGATTGCTTGCGGCGCCCTCGTTACAAGCCGCTCCGGAGAGGGTCAGAACCCCATGCTTCGCAATCGGCGACGAAGCTCGGCGACGAGAGGGACGAGCCTCAGAGTGTCGCTCAGCTGTTCCTTTCTTCGGCTATAGCGGCATAAGGAACAGCTGGCCGCGCCCCGTCTGCTCCAACCTTTTGCCGCGGTCCCGGGAGCGGGTGTCCTGACCCTCTCCGGAGCGGCTTGTAACGAGGGCCCGAGGACGACCTCGGACGGGCGGAGCGCGATGCTGCCCGAGTTTGAGCGAGGAGAGGGTC
>JBOGYZ010000395.1:0-4171 GCA_050697015.1 Solirubrobacterales bacterium | reverse complement strand
GGCTGCGCTTGCCCGATTCGCCCTGCGCCAGCTGCGGCTGCAACTTGGCGAAGAACTCTTCGTTGGAGTTGACGTCTTCGACGTACTTGACCGAGACGCCGGTTTCCTTTTCGAAGTCGCCGACCGTTTTTTTGTCGATGTAGAGCGGCCAGTTGGAGATCGTCATCTCTCCCGACGGCTTGCCTTCGATCTTGACCTCGTTGCCGCCACCGCTGCCGCCGTAGTTTTCCGGCAGTTCTTCGATCCCGCCGCCGCAGGCCGCCAGCACGATCGTCGCGGCCAGCGCCATCAGCGCCAGGCCGACCCTGGTCAGGGCGCGGCGCCGCTTCCTACTCATCCGCGTCTTCCTCATCGCCCTCACCCTCCACGTCCTTGTCGATCACCACGTGCATGTGCTCGGGCTCCCAGCTGAGTACGACCCGGGCGCCGCCCCCCGGCAGCGCCTGGCGTTCGGACTCGTCGGCGTTGGGGACGAGGACCGTCATCCGCACTCCCTCGCCGACGCCGACGACGAGCTGGGTCGCGGTTCCCAGGTACACAGAGCTCTCGATCACGCCTTCGACGGCCGGCGCGTCGGCCGCGGGCGGCGCGTCGGTCGGCAGGGTGACGCGCAGCTTCTCCGGCCGCACCACCGCGGCGCACCCTTCGCCGGGTCCGAGGTCGCCGGTGTCGGCGGGGACCTCGGGGCCAGAGTCGAGTTTCACGCGCCCGGGGCCGGACACCGAGGCAGGCATCAGGTTCGACACGCCGATGAAGCCGGCGACGAAGCTGGTCCTCGGCCGCTCGTAGACATCCTCGGGGGTCGAGACCTGCTCGACCTTGCCGCGGTTCATCACCGCGATCCGGTCGCTCATCGTCAGCGCCTCCTCCTGGTCATGAGTGACGTAGACGAAGGTGATCCCGACCTCGCGCTGGATCTGCTTCAGCTCGATCTGCAGGCCCTTGCGCAGTTTCAGGTCGAGCGCGCCGAGGGGCTCGTCGAGCAGCAGCACCTTCGGCAGGTTGACCAGGGCCCGCGCCAGCGCCACCCGCTGCTGCATGCCGCCGGAGAGCTGCGAGGGCCGCCGGTTCGCCTCGCGCGCCAGCCCGACCCGCTGCAGCTCGGACGCCACCCGCTCGGCGATCTCGTCCTTGCCGACGCCCTTACGCTTCAGTCCGAAGGCGACGTTCTTCTCGACGCTCATGTGGGGGAAGAGCGCGTAGCTCTGGAAGACGGTGTTGGTCGGCCGCTTGTGCGGCGGGGTCCCGGCGACGTTCTCGCCCTCGATCAGGACTTCACCCTCGGTCGGCTGCTCGAAGCCGGCGATCATCCGCAGCGTCGTCGTCTTTCCGCAGCCGCTCGGCCCGAGGAAGGTGAAGAATTCACCCTGCCCCAGCTCCAGCGACAGGTCGTCGACCGCCGTGAAGGTGTCGAACCGTTTGGTCACGTTGCGGAGGGCCACGCTGTGCGACTCCGTCGCCACGTCCTCCGGATTGGTGATCGTCGTCTGCTCCACTCCGCTCATTCCTCCTCCGTCCCCTTTCCCATCACCTCGAACGTATGCCCCTCTGGACCCCGTCGCAAGTGGCGAATGTCCTAAAAGGACAGGCTCGACTTGTACCTGGTGTATAAACGACTTGCCTTTGCTTGACCCGTGAGCCACTTGCGGACGTGCTGGACGGCCTCTAGCTTTGTCCATAACGTCGCAAGCGTTTGGAAGGAGAGCGGCATGGCGACCGCACCGCAGGTTGTGGACTCAAAACTGCAGAAGATGGCCCGCGAGCATCTCTGGATGCATTTTTCGCGGATGGGGGCCTACGGCCCTGAGCACGAGATCCCGCTGATCACCAAGGCGGACGGCTGTTACGTCTATGACGAGCACGGCAACCGTTATCTGGACGGGCTGTCGGCGCTGTTCTGCGTGAACGCCGGCCACGGCCGCGCCGAGTACGGCGAGGCGGCCGCGCGCCAGATCGAAGAGCTCGATTTCTTCACCCTCTGGAGCTATGCCCACCCGCGGGCGATCGAACTGGCGGGGCGGATCGCCGGACTCGCGCCGGGCGACCTCAACCGCGTCTTCTTCACCGACGGCGGCTCCGAGGCGGTCGAGTCGGCGCTGAAGCTCGCGCGCAACTTCCACCGTGCCCACGGCAAAGGCCAGAAGCACAAATTCATCGCACGCGAGGTCGCCTACCACGGCACCTCCCTGGGAGCGCTCTCGGCGACCGGCATCACCAACCTGCGCAACCAGTTCGAACCGCTGGTCCCCGGCGCCTGCCACGTCCCGAACACGAACATCTACCGCTGGCCCGAGGAGCGCGACCCGCTCTGGGCCGCCGACGCGATCGAGGAGCGGATCATCTTCGAGGGCCCGGAGACCGTCGCCGCGGTGATCGTCGAGCCGGTCCAGAACGCGGGCGGCTGCTTCGTCCCGCCCGACGGCTACTTCCAGCGCGTGCGCGAGATCTGCGACGAGCACGACGTGCTGCTGATCTCCGACGAGGTGATCTGTGCCTGGGGCCGTCTCGGCCACTACTTCGGCTGCGAACGCTTCGGCTATCAGCCGGACATGATCACCACGGCCAAGGGGATCACCTCGGCCTACGCGCCGATGGGAGCGGTGATCGCCTCCGACCGCGTCTTCGAGCCGTTCAGCGAGGGCGACTCCTCGTTCGCCCACGGGTTCACCTTCGCCGGCCATCCGGTGGCGGCGGCGATCGCGCTCGCCAACATCGACGTGTTCGAGCGCGAGGACCTCTGCGGCCACGTGCGCGCCAAGGAGCCCGAGTTCCGCGGCATGCTGGAGAGTCTCCGCGAGCTGCCGATCGTCGGCGACGTGCGCGGCGCCGGCTACTTCCAGGCGATCGAGCTGGTCAAAGACAAGGAGACCAAGGCGAGCTTCGACGACGAGGAGTCGGAGAAGCTGCTGCGCGGCTTCCTCTCCGGCGAGCTCTACAAGCGCGGGCTGATCTGCCGCGCCGACGATCGCGGCGACCCGGTGATCCAGCTGGCCCCGCCGCTGATCGCCGACACCGAGCAATTCGAGGAAATCCACGATGTCTTGTCCGGCGTCCTCACCGAGGCGTGGGACCAGGTGGTCACGCACGGGTAGGGAGCGCGTGTGCTCACGGTCCAGAGCCTCCTAGACGAGCTAGACCTGGAGCTGGCGGCCGGCGCCGACAGTGCGGACGCGCCGGTCCGCTGGGTGCATATCTCCGAGCTGCAGGACCCGACGCCATGGCTGTCGGGCGGGGAGCTGATGCTGACCACCGGCATCCCGCTCGACACCGAGAAAAAGCAGCGCGCCTTCGTCGCCGATCTCGCCGAGCGAAATCTCGCGGGGCTCGGCTTCGGCACCGGGTTCAGCCACAAACGGCTGCCGAAAGCGCTGGTCGACGAGGCCCGGAAGCGCGACTTCCCGCTCTTCGAGGTGCCGTACTCGACCCCGTTCATCGCGATCACCGAGAAGGCCTTCACGCGGCTGGTCAACGAGCAGTACGAGGTGCTGCAGCGCGGTCTGGCGATCCAGCGGCGGCTCGAGCGGCTGGTCCTGGAGGAGCGCGGTCTGGAGGAAATCGCCGCCACCGTCGCCTCGGCGGTGGGCGGGACGGTGGCGATCCTCGACGGCCGCGGCGAGCGGCTCGCCGGGCGCGGCTTCCGCCGCCAGCTCTCCGCCGAGGCGGTCGGCGGGATCCGCCGCGAGGTCATCGGCCACGCCGGCGACGGGCATCCCTTCGTGCCCTCGCACCCCTCGCTGGCCGGGCGGGCGCTCGCCCACCCGGTGGTCTCGCCCGGCGGCGGCCCGCCGCAGGCCTGGGTGGTGATCGTCCGCGACTCCGGCGGGCTCGGCGATTTCGAGCGGCTGATCCTGCAGCAGGCCGTCGCGATCGTCGCGCTCGAGCTGATGCGCCGGCGGGTCGCGCGGGAGACCGAGCGGAGGCTGGCGGGCGACGTCCTCTCCGGGGCGCTCGGCGGGGTCATGGACGGGGTCGAGCTGCGCCGCCGCCTGGAGCCTTTCGGCATCGCCGGCGAGGCCGCCGTCCTCGTCTTCGACGTTGAGCATCCCGGCACCGCCGCGGCGACGCTCGAAGGCGCGCTCGCCGCGGCCGGCTGTCCGGCGCTGGTCGCCCCGCACGAGGTCGGTGGGCGGGAACTCCTCTGCGCGGTGGTCGACGCGGCCGAGCACGACCC
>JBOGYZ010000394.1:0-20177 GCA_050697015.1 Solirubrobacterales bacterium | reverse complement strand
CTGCCGCGGCGATCGGCGTGCTGGCGAGCCAGTGGGCGCCCGCTGCGGTGATCGCGATGGGACTGATGGCCGCCGCCTCGGGCTACTGCTTCGCCGACACGCTGCGGCTCGCCTTCGCCGGCTTCGCCTGCTCGGTCGCGCTGATGCTTGCCGAGGGGCTCTTCCTGCCCGTTCACGACACGCTGCCCGCGCTCCTCTACGGCACCGCCGGGGGCCTGGCCCAGGCGGCCTGGGCAGCGATCATCTGGCTCCTCTACGACCGCGACTCCGACAACGAGAGCGGCTGGGACTGGGCCCGCACCAAGTCGCGCCTGCGCGCCAACTTCAACCTCGAATCGCCGATCGCCCGCCACTCGATCCGCTATGGCGTCGCCTTGGCGGTCGGCGTCGCCGCCTACCGCGTCGCCGGGATGCGGGAGCACGGCTACTGGATCCCGCTGACGATCCTCTTCGTCCTGCGCGCCGAACGAGACGAGACCGACCGCCGCCTGGTCCTGCGCGCGGTCGGCACCCTGGCCGGCCTCGCGCTTGCCACCGGCCTCGCCTACGCCTTCGACGGCGCCGAGGTCCCGATCGCGATCGTCCTCAGCATCACCGCGGCCCTCTCCTTCGGCCTGATCACGGTCCAGTACGCACTCTTCACCGCCGCGATCACGACCTACGTGGTGCTGCTCACCGACACCCTCGGGGAGGACCGCTTCGAAGCCGCCGGTCAGCGTCTGATCGGCACCGTGGCGGGGATCGTGATCGCCTACCTGGCGTTCCGGATCTACCCGGAGGCAGGCGAAAAACGGCGCCTGCTCTGACGCTCCGCTAACTTACTGGCCAGCCAGCCAAACAGGCGCCCGGGGGACGGCGCGCCGCGGGAGAGGGAGGAGCGTTGAGCAACCGCACGTTCGTGATCGGGGTCGGGATGACCAAGTTCGAGAAGCCCGGCACCAAGGAGGGCGACTACCCGGACTGGGCGGTCGACGCGGGGGAGAAGGCGCTCGCCGACGCGGGCATCTCTTATGACGACGTCGAGCAGGCCTACGCCGGCTACTGCTACGGCGACTCGACCTACGGCCAGCGCGCCCTCTACGGGCTCGGCCTCACCGGCATCCCGGTGATCAACGTCAACAACAACTGCTCGACCGGGTCCTCGGCGCTCTTCCTGGCGCGCCAGGCAGTCAAGGGCGGCCTCGTCGACTGCGCGCTCGCGGTCGGCTTCGAGAAGATGGAGCCCGGCAGCCTCGGCGTGAAGTACACCGATCGCACCAACGCGCTCGACAAACACGCGATGCGGATGTTCGAGATCCGTGACCCGGAGGCCTCACCGCCCGCGCCGCAGATGTTCGGCAACGCCGGCCGCGACCACATGCAGAAGTACGGCTCGACGCCCGACCACTTCGCCTGGATCGGCTGGAAGAACCACAAGCACTCGGTCAACAACCCGTACGCCCAGTTCCAGGACGAGTACAGCCTCGAGGACATCAAGGCGGCGAAGATGATCCACGACCCGCTGACCAAGCTGCAGTGCTCGCCGACCTCCGACGGGGCGGCCTGCGCGATCGTCGCCTCCGAGCGTTATGTCGACTCGCACGACCTCTGGGACAAAGCCGTCGAGATCGCCGGCCAGTCGATGGTCACCGACCTCACCTCGACTTTCGACGAGAACGCCGACTGCATGACGATCGTCGGCTCGGAGATGTCGCGGACGGCGGCGCGCGCCGCCTACGAGGAGGCGGGGGTGGCGCCGCACGAGGTCGACGTCTGCGAGCTCCACGACTGCTTCAGCGCCAACGAGCTCATCACCTACGAAGCGCTCGGGTTCGCCGAGGAGGGCGAGGCGCACAAGCTGGTCGAGGCGGAGGCGACGACCTTCGGCGGTCAGGTCGTGGTCAACCCGTCCGGCGGGCTGATCTCCAAGGGGCACCCGCTCGGGGCGACCGGCCTCGCGCAGTGCTCGGAACTCACCTGGCAGCTGCGCGGCGAATCCGGGCGGCGGCAGGTCGAAGGTGCGAAGGTAGCCCTTCAGCACAACATCGGCCTCGGCGGAGCGGCCGTGGTCACGGTCTATAAACCGGCGTCCTGAGCGGCCCGGGGAGGAGGAATCCCATGGCGAAGCAACGGCGGTCCCTGAACGGCAAGGTCGTGGCGATCACCGGCGGCGCGCGCGGGATCGGCAAGGCGACGGCGGAGGCATTGGTGCGGCGCGGCGCCCGGGTGGCGATCGGCGACGTCGACCTGGCGCTGGCCGAGCAGACGGCGGCGGGCCTCGGCGGCGGCAGCGTGGCGCTGGCGCTCGACGTGTCGGACCGCGGCTCCTTCGAGACGTTCCTCGACGAGGCGGAGCGTCAACTCGGGCCCCTCGACGTGATCGTCAACAACGCCGGGATCATGCCGACGACGCCGTTCGTCGAGGAGTCCGAGGATTCGTTCCGCCGCCAGATCGAGATCAACCTCATCGGCGTCATCCACGGCACCCAGCTGGCGATGGCGCGGATGATGCCCCGCGACAGCGGCCACATCGTGAACATCGCTTCGCAGGCAGGCAAAACGGGCGTGCCGGGGATCGCCACCTACTCGGCGACCAAGCACGCGGTGGTCGGGCTGAGCGAATCGGTGCGCGGGGAGATGCGCGGCCGGAACGTCGAGATCTCCTGCGTCATGCCGACCGTGGTCAACACCGAACTGACCGCCGGCGTCGGCCAGAAATGGGTGAAACCGGTGGAGGCCACCGACGTCGCCGAGGCGATCGCCGAAGCCCTCGAAGTCCCGCGCTTCGACGTCTACGTGCCGAAATCGAACGGCGCCCTCCTGCGCGCCGCCTCCCTGATGCCGCGCTCTGCGGCCGAGTGGGTCGCCCGGAAAATGGGCACGGACAAGCTGATGACCGAGGTCGACCACAATGCCCGAGCGGCCTACGAGGAGCGCGCGGCCCACAGCACCGCCGATCGGGACACCGCGGCGCACTGACCCATGGCTGCCGGAGCCATGGGTAAGGCGTACGACGCCACCTGGGGACGCCTCTTCGCGTCCTTCTACGATCGCGCGCTGAAGGCGAGCGAGGAGAACGGGCTCGGCGACATGCGCCGGGCCCTGCTGAGCGAGGCGCGCGGCCGGGTGGTCGAGATCGGCGCCGGGACCGGCGTGAACCTCGACCTCTACGGCGCCGGGGTCGAGGACCTGACCCTGATCGAGCCCGACCCGCACATGGGGGCGAAGCTGAGGGATCGACTCGCTGGCCGCGCGTCGGACGCCGCTGAGCCACCCCCGGACGCCGGCGACGCGCCCGCACCGAGCACCGCCGACTCCACGTCGCCGCCCGCACGTCTCGTCTCCGCGCCCGCGGAAACGATCCCGTTCGACGATGACACCTTCGACACCGCGGTCGCGACCCTGGTCCTCTGCACGGTCCCCGACCCGACCGCCTCGATCGCCGAGCTGGCCCGAGTCCTCAAACCCGGCGGCCGCCTCTTGTTCATCGAGCACGTCCGCGCCGACGATCCCGCGAGCGCCCGCTGGCAGGACCGTTTCGAAAAGCCCTGGCGCTTCATGGCCGACGGCTGCCACTGCAACCGCGACACCGAGGCCACCCTGACCGCCTCCGCCTTCCAGATCGAGTCGGTCGACCACGGCGTCTTACCAAAATCCATGCCGATCGTCCGCCCGCTGATCCGGGGGAGTGCGGTCGTCACCGGTTAGGCGTCGATCGCACGGGATGGGGCCGTTTCAAGCTGGCGCCCGGGGTATAAGGGACGACGGCCGTCTCGGCCACGGCCCTGGCTGGTGACAGAGATGTCGGGAACGTCACGCTTCCTCCCGTGTTGTCCAACACTCACGGACGCGATGCAAGCATTGGTGTCGCTATGGCGACCACAAGGCTTGCATCGCGTCCCCCGGCCCTCTGTTCCCGGCCCCAAAGCGCCTCAGAGGGCCGAAAGGTGTGACGTTCCCGGCATCTCTGCGACCGATCGGGGCGAGGTGTGGCTTCTCCCGCGCATGACAGTGACGTAAGTCCGACTTCGCACGGTCCCTGTGCCAACTTCCTCACGAACCCCTCACGTCCCGGGCGTCTCGTGGCGGCCTCAGCCTGCCAGGGCTGTGGCGGCCACAGCCTAGCAGGCCGCCACGAGACGCACGGGACACACCTCGGACGGCCGCCACGGACCCGAATCGGGGTCGCGTTATGTCGACTCGAGGAAATCACGGCCAAGCGAGCCTCAAAAGTTCGGGCGTTCGTCCCGAATGGTCCAAGAGGTCGCCGACTCGTGAACGCTGCCGGTCGCCCCGCTCGGCGCAAAAAGAGCCCCCGGAGGCGCTGCGCTCCGCGGGGCATTCGCGGATTTCGGGGGCTTAGAAGGGCTTAGAGATCGTCACTTTCAGACCAAACTCAGATCCAACGCACGATAATCTTGGTTATGTCAACTCGGAGCGAGAGAGGCTCCCAGGCGGCGACCTAGACCCCGGGCTAGGCGGCCTTTTCGATCGCTTCTTCGAGCTGGCCCGTCGTTTCGGGAGTGCCGATCTTTTCCAGGCCCTTGGAGCTCGGGCCTTTGATCGCGAACGACGGCGTGCCTGAGAAGCCGAGCTTTGCCGCTTCCTTGGTTTCGGCTTCGATCTGCTTTCTGTACTTGTGGCTCTTGCGTTCCTTGTTCCATTTGGCGAAGTCGGGAATCCCTGACTTTTTGCCGATGGATTCGATGAATTTTTCGGTCACGTAGCCGGAGTTCTCCTCGCCCTGGTTGCGGTAGAAGAGCTCGATGAAGTTCCAGGCTCGGTTCTGGGCGCCCGCCGCGAGGGTCGCTTCTCCGGCGGGGACGGATTCGGGGCCGATGATGATGTACTGGCGGAAGGTGATGTTCGCTTCGCCATTGCGGACGGCGGTTTCGATGACCGGCGGCGTCACTTCTTCAGCGTTCGCCTTGCAGAAGGGGCACTGAAGGTCGCCGTACTCGTAGATCTTCACCGGAGCGTTCGGCTGGCCCAAGCGCGTGGCGCTCTGCGGTATCCCGCTCAGGAGCTTGCCGACCTCGCCCTGCTCGGCATGCGTGGGTTCGCCGCCGGAGTCAGCGCCGCCGGAACTGGCGACGATGACCACGACGACGACAGCGATGATCGCCAGGAAGACGCCGCCCGAGGCAAGCTGCAGCAGCCGCTGCCGTCGGGCGTCATCCACGGTGGGTCAGCTGGCTTCCTTGATCGCTTCTTCGATCGCTTCGGCCGAACCGGGCGTACCGAGCAGTTCGAGGCCGTTCGATCCAGGGCCTTTGATCGAGAACGACGGCGTACCTTCGAAGCCGAGTTTTTCGGCCTGGGCGGTCGTGTCTTCGACCTGTTTTTTGTACTTCTTGCCCTGCCATTCTTCTTTCCACTTGGCGAGGTCCGGGACACCCACGTATTTCGCCATGGATTCGATGAATTCGTCGGTGGCGTAGCCCGAGTTCTCCTCGCCCTGGTTGCGGTACCAGGTCTCGATGAAGCTCCAGCCTTTGCCCTGGGCGCCCGCCGCGGCCGCGGCTTCACCCGCCGGGATCGACTGCGGGCCGATGATGATGAAGTCGCGGTAGGTGATGCTGACTTCGCCTTTTTTCACCTGGTTTTCGATGATCTTCGGCAGGATTTTTTCCGAATATTCTTTGCAGACCGGGCACTGCAGATCCCCGTACTCGTAGAGCTTCACGGGGGCGTTCGGTTTACCGAGGACCGTCGCGTTCTGCGGGATCCCGCTGAGCAGTTTTTCGACGTGGTCTTTTTCGACCAGGTTCGCGGAGTCGCCGCCCTTGTCGCCGCTGCTGCCGCCGGTGGCGACGATCACGACCACGACCACGATGATCGCCAGGAACACCCCGGCCGCGGAGAGCTGAAGCAGGCGCGTGCGCCGATCGCCGCCGGCCGCTTGCGATTCGGCCGCGATGCGTTCTTCTCGGCGTTTCTCCCTGTCGCGCTGGTTACTCATCAGTCCTCCGTGTCGTATACGTGCGGAATCGGTACTGCCCTAGCCCGCGACCCTAACCGTCCGCGCCGCCGGCCGTGCTCAGCCGTCTTCGGCGATCGGTCTCGCGGTGGTCGCGCCTCCCCCACCGCCCATCACCTTGCCGCCGTCGGGCGTGCCGACGTAACCGAGCAGCCGGGTGACGTTGAGCAGGAAGCAGATCGTCATCAGGATCGCGTTGGCGACGCACCACTGGCAGATCGCTTCGATCTTCCAGATCTCCAGATACGTCAGGTAGATGCTGAAACCGAAGCCGCCGAGCGTGAACAGGAAGCCGCCCAGGCGAGCGTAGTCGTTGCCGAAGAAGACGGTGGCGAGGATGAGGACCCAGCCGATGAGCCCGAAGATCGCGACGTTGATCCCGGCGATGTGGGAGTAGGAGCTCTTGGCGACCGTCTCGCAACCGCCGCCGCCCGCCAGACAGGCGGGCGCACCGGAGGTCGAGTCCGAGATGAAGATGTACGTGGCCACGCAGAACCCCAGCACGCCGACGAAGGCGATTGCGGTCCGAAGAATTCGTTCACTCGGGAAGCTCATACCAATCCTCTAGCTGGATAGTGCCACGTCTGGCTCAAGTGCGAATAAGGAAATCTCCCGTGAAAGGCGCCCACCCTGCCAGGCCAACGGCGACTGGCCCTCATCCTCGCTGATCAGGCGTGCGTTCGGCAAGGTCGCGGCATAGGCCTCGGCGACCGCGTAGGGATGACCCGGGTCGGCCTCGTTGTGGGAGGCGACGACCAGCGCCGGGACCTCGAGCCGAGCCAGGTCCTCCAGCGACCCGAACGGCCGCGACGCCGGCGTCTCGCGCAGCGCCCGCGCCATCTCGCCAAGATTCCGGTGCAGTTCCATGCGCTGTCGGCTGGCTTTCGCCACACCGTCCCGCCAGGCCTCCGCGACGCCGCTCTCGCGCATCAGGTACTCGACGAAGCCATCGATCCCACCCGCTTCCAGCGCCGTCGCCAGCCCGTCCCAGTAGGCGAGCGTGCTATCGGCAGGCGGGCCACCCATGTAGGTCGGACCGGCGATCACCACTCCGCTCAGCCGCTCCGGGTGCGCGAGCGCGTACCCGACCGCGGTGTGCGCGCCCATCGAGTGCCCGCCGAGCAGGAAGCGACCATCGCCGACCTCCGCCTCGACCACCCGCTCGAGGTCGACGATCAGTTCCGGGTATCCATAACTCCCCCCGGCCGGGGCAGGATCCGACTCGCCGTGGCCGCGCGCGTCATAGGTGACGACGCGGTGCCCCTCCCGCTCGAGGAAGCGCGAGCCGTGGACGACGTAACGGCGGCTCGCCGTCAGTCCGTGGCAGAGGACGATCGGCGTCCCCTCCCCCGCGACGGAGCCCCGCAGGACGGGCGCCGGGCCGACCGCGAACTCGGCACCCGCATGGGCGCCGGGCATCAGCCGACCTCCGCGACCGCGCGCTCGAGGTCGGCGACCGACTCGTAGGTGAGCCCGGCGAGGCTCACCTTGCGGTAGCCGATCCGGCCCTCCTCGTCGATCACGAAGATCGCCCGCCGCACCAACGGCCCGGCGACGATCCCGTAGGCCTTGGCGACCGCCTTGTCCTCGTCGGCCAGCAGCGGCACGTTCAGCTTCTTCTCCTCGGTGAACCGCTCGTGCGAGTCGACGCCCTGCGGTGAGATCCCGAGCACGTCGGCGCCAAGCTCGTCGAGCCGTTCGCCTTCGTCGCGGTAGGAGCAGAACTGTTTCGTGCAGACCGCGGTGAAGTCGCCGGGGTAGAAGGCGAGGACCACCTTGCGGCCGCGGTAATCGGCCAGGCGATACGTACGCCCTCCCGTGCCGGGAAGCTCGAACTCCGGCGCCATGTCTCCTACGTCGACCTTGGCCACTGCCAGAGCTTACGGAGCGGGACCTAGCCGCGTTCGATCGTCATCTTTTCGATGACCACAGGCTCGGTCGGTTTTTCTTCCGGCGTGCCGAGTGCGCCGATCCGTTCGATCACGTCGAGGCCTTTGGTGACTTTCCCTGCCAGCGCGTATTCCGGCGGCAGCGTTTCGCCCTGCGGGCCGCTCACCACATAGAACTGGCTGCCGGCGGCGCCCGACGGGGCGGTCGAGGTCTTCGCCATCGCCACCGTGCCGAGCGTGTATTTCAAGTTTTTCGGCGGGGCCTGGACCACTTCGTAACCGGGGCCACCGCTGCCGGTGCCGGTCGGGTCGCCACCCTGGATGACGAATTCCGGGACGATCCGGTGGAAGGTCAGGTCGTCGTAGAAGCCTTCTTCGGCGAGGTAGGCGAAGGAGTTGGCGATCGTCAGCGCTTCCGTGGTGGCGAGCGCGATGTCGAAGGTCCCGCAGTTCGTTTCGACGACCGCGGTGACTTTTTCACCCTTCTTGGTCGTCATCTTCGGCTTCGGCAGGCTCTCTTCCTTCGGTTTCGGCTGCGCCACTTTCGTGCAGCCTTCCGCGCCTTTGCCTTCTTTGCCGGCTTCTTTGCCTTTTTCCTTGCTCGCGGTGGTCTTCGTTTCGTCGCTGGAACCACCGCCGCTGCGCGAGACGACGATGATCCCGACGATGACGATCGCGAGGAGGGCGAACCCGCCCAGGATGTACCACCGTTTGTCGAACTGGTCCCCACCCATTCGGTGCGAGAGATTAGAGCAATTACGATCAGCTCGCGATGTCAAGCCCCCCGCCGCTGACTCCCCTGGCCGCAGCGGTGCTCCGTGTCGGCAGGCCGGAGCGCGTGCTCCAGATCGGCTCCGGCGACGGTGAGCCGGCGCTTTTCCTCGCCCGCGAGTTCCCGACCGCGCGGGTGCGGGGGATCGACGCCGACCCCGAGGCAGTGACCGCGGCGACGCAGCGGGTCGGCCTCGATCCGGAGGGCCGGGTCGCCTTCAAGGTCGGCGGGCCGCGCCGCCTCCCGTACCCGGAGGACCACTTCGACCTGGTGGCCGTGCTCGACGCGCGACCATCCCCGGCGGAGGTGGCCCGTGTCCTGCGTCCCGGCGGCCACCTGATCCTCGCCGCGACGCGCGGCGGCGCGAGCGGTCACGGCCTCTCCGGATGGCTCCTCGCCCGCGGCCTGCGCGCCCGCGGCTTCGAGGAGATCGCCGCCGAGGACGCCGGGGCCGGCAGCTTCGTGGTCCTGCGCCTCCCTGCCACGTAGGGTGAGCCGATGCCGCCGCTCGTCCTGCTCGTCAACCCCTCGTCGGGCGGTGGGCGGGCGCTGAAGCTGCTGCCGCGGGTCGAGGCGGTCCTCGATGCCCGTCGCGTCCCCTTCCGCGTCCTCCGCACCAAGAGCCTCGAGCACGGCGTCACCAAGGCGCTCGCCGCGGTCGAGGCCGGCGAGCTGCCGGTGGTGGTCAGCGGCGACGGGATGATCGGCGCGATCGGCGGCGCGATGGCGGGTGGCGAGACCCCGCTCGGGATCGTCCCGGTCGGCCGTGGCAACGACCTCGCCCGGGTGCTCGGCATCCCGACCGAGCCGGAGGAGGCGATCGAGATCGTCCTCGGCGGCCACACCCGCACGATCGACGTCGGCGAGGCGAACGGCCACCGCTTCCTCGGCATCGCCAGCGCGGGCTTCGACTCCGACGCCAACCGGATCGCCAACGAGAGCCGCCTCGGCGGCAACCTTGTCTACGCCTACGCGGCGCTGCGCTCCCTGGTCGCCTGGAAGCCGGCCCGCTTCACGATCGCGATCGGGGACCAGCACACCCGCCTCGAGGGCTACTCGGTCGTCGTCGCCAACAACAGCGCCTACGGCGGCGGTATGTACGTCGCTCCGGACGCCGACCTCGAGGACGGCGAGTTCGACGTGGTGACGATCGCCAAGGTCGGGAAGCTCCGCTTCCTGAGTAACCTGCCGAAGGTGTTCAAGGGCACCCACGTCAACAACGACGAGGTGCAGGTCATCCGCGCCTCCCGGCTCTCCCTCAGCGCCAGCCGCCCCTTCGCGGTCTACGCCGACGGCGAGCACCTGACCGACCTCCCCGCCGACCTGCGGGTGATCCCGCGCGCCCTCCGCGTGCTGGTCCCGCCGGCCGCCGCTTGAGCGCCTTCGGAGCCAAGCGCGCGCTGGCGCGGGGCATCGGCGCGGCGAGCCGGCGCTCGGGGCGCGGCGGCGGGACGACCCTGCCGGGACGGGTGCTCCTGCGGCTGGAGCCGGAGGCGATCGCGGAGCTCGGCGCGGGTCTCACCGGCGGCTCCACGATCATCTCGGCGACCAACGGCAAGACGACGACCGCAGGGATGATCGCCGCGATCCTCACCGCCGAGGGACGCGAGCCGGTCCACAATCGGGCGGGCTCGAACATGACCTGGGGCGTGGCCACGGCGCTGCTCGAGCAGCGCGGCACCGAGGGGCTCTTCGAGGTCGACGAGGCCTGGCTGCCGCGCGTGGCGCAGCAGCTGAACCCGCGCCTGATCGTCCTCGGCAACCTCTTCCGGGACCAGCTCGACCGCTACGGGGAGATGGAGGCGCTGGCCGAGGAGTGGGCGAAGGCGGTGGGCGCGGCGCCCGCCGGAACCGGCCTGGCGCTGAACGCCGACGACCCGCTGATCGCCGACCTCGGCCGCGACCCGGACACCGAGCGCCCCCGCGAGGGCACGCTCTACTTCGGCATCGAGGACCACTCACAGGCACTGCCGGAGTTGCAGCACGCCTTCGACGCCAAGCACTGCCGCCGCTGCGGGCATCCCTACGCCTACGAGGTCGCCTTCGTCGGCCATCTCGGCCACTACTCGTGTCCGAACTGCGGGGCGCAACGGCCGCGACCCGACGTCGCGGCGACGCGGATCGAGCTGCGCGGCATGGAGGGCTCGGCGGCGACGGTGCGCGTGCCGGGCGGCGAGATCGAGGTCGAGCTCCCCCTCCCCGGCCTCTACAACGTCTACAACGCGCTGGCGGCAATTTCTGCGGCGATCGTGCTCGGGGTCGAGCCACAGCGGGTCGCCGCCGCCCTACGGGACATGCGCGCCGCCTTCGGCCGGGTCGAGACGATCCCGATCGGCGACGGCGAGGTGTCCATCCTCCTGATCAAGAACCCGGCGGGCGCCAACGAGGTCCTGCGCACGCTGAAGCTGGAGGCCGGCGCCGAGCGCGCAGGCGAGGCCGCCTCCCCCCCGTCGAGTTCGCAGAAATCCGCGGATAGCGCGGAGAACTGCGAACTCGATCTGTGGGTGGCGCTGAATGACCGGATCGCGGACGGGCGCGACGTCTCCTGGGTCTGGGACGCCGACTTCGAGGTCTTGACCGGGGCCGTGCGGCGGGTCACCTGCGCCGGGACCCGCGCGCCGGAGATGGCGTTGCGGTTGAAGTACGCCGGCTGGCCGGAGGACCGGATCGTGGTCGAGCCCGACATCGCGACCTCGCTCGACGCCGCCGTGGGCACCGCGGAGGGGCGCCTCTTCGCCCTCCCCACCTACACGGCTCTGCTGGAGCTGCGCAAGCTGCTCGCCGACCGCGGCCTCGCGAAAGAGTTCTGGCAGTGAGTCGGAGAACCGCATGAGCGCATCGACGAGCGAAGCCGCGATCTGGCACGACGTCGAGTGCGGCGCCTACGCCGCCGACCTGCGGGTCTGGGACGACCTCGCCGACCGCTGCGGCGACCCGGTGGTCGAGCTCGGCGCGGGAACCGGCCGCCTCGCCATCCACCTCGCCCGTCGCGGCCACCGCGTGATCGGCCTCGACAACGACCCCGTGCTGATCGAGGCCCAGGGCGAACGCGCCGCCGGCCTCCCGGTAACGCCGCTGCTCGCCGACGCGCGCGGCTTCGAGCTGCCCGAGCCGGCGGCTCTGGTCCTCGCCCCGATGCAGCTCCTGCAGATGCTCGCCGACCGCCACGAGCGCCTCACCTGCCTCGACTCGATCGCCGCTCAGCTTCTCCCCGGCGGTCGCCTCGCGGCGGCGATGGTGGAGGGCATGCCGGAGCCCGAGGAGGGAGAACCGCTCCTCCCCGACGTGCGCGAGGTCGACGGCTGGGTCTACTCGAGCCTGCCACTGGAGGCGACGGTCGGGCCCGAGCACATCGTTGTCCACCGCCTGCGCCAGAAGGTCTCGCCGAGCGGCGAGCTGACCGACATCCCTGACGAGGTGACGATCTGCACCATGACCGCGGAGGAGCTCGAGGCCGAGGCCGCCGAAGTGGGCCTGGTGCCGATCGAACGCCTCTACATCGATCCGACCGAGGACCACGTCGGCTCCACCGTCGTCGTCCTCGGAGAGGAGGCTTGATGGAGCTCCGCGTCCTCAGCCTCTATCCCGAGCAGATGAACATCTACGCCGACCGCGGCAACATCCTCTTCCTGCAGCGGCGCTGCGAGTGGCGGGGCATCGACTTCACCTGGCAGGGCGCCGGACCGGGCGAGTCGGTCGACCCGTCCGCCCATGACCTCTTCTATATCGGCGGCGGCCAGGACCGCGACCAGCGCGTCGTCGCCGCCGACATGGTCGAGACGAAGCGCGCTGCCCTGGCCACCGCGGTCGATGACGGCGCCGCCTTGCTCGCCGTCTGCGGCGGCTATCAGCTGCTCGGCGAGAGCTACCAGCTCGGCGAGGAGACCCTGCCCGGCCTCGGCCTCGCCGACCTCCGCACGGTCCGCGAGGAAGGTCCGCGGCTGATCGGTAATGTCGCGATCGAGACCGAGCTCGGCGGCGAGAGGCGTCTGCTGGCGGGCTTCGAGAACCACGGCGGCCGCACCTATCTCGGGGCCGGAGCCCGCCCCCTCGGCCGCGTCGTCAAAGGCCACGGCAACAACGGCGGCGACGGATTCGAGGGCATCTGGCGCGACAATATGGTCGGTACCTACCTCCACGGCCCCCTGCTGCCGAAGAACGCTTGGCTCGCTGACCACCTGATCGAACTGGCCCTGGAGCGCCGCTACGGCGATCATCCCACCCTGGATCCCCTCCCAGATGAGCTGGAGCGCGCCGCCCACGCGAGCGCGCGGGCTGCGGCGGGGGTCTAGGCCCGCAGGGGCAAGCTGGCGCCCGGGAACGGGACCCGGGCCGGAGCGTCTCGGAAGTACGTCGCCTGGCCGAGACACGCCCGTCCTCAAGCGGTCAGGGATCTGCCGTGTTTCTTTCAGTGCGTATACGCCAACTTTCGAACACCGCAAGCGCCTGCGTGGTTCGAAACTTCGGCCATGGCGAAGCATGGAACCACGCAGAAATCTGCGCGGTTGGAAACTCCCGTATGGCGAGGATTTCCAACCGGGGAGATTCCTGACCGTTCGAATCCCCCGCTCTCCTACGGCGCGGCGGGGACGATGACCAGCGGGGCGTCGCCTTTCTCAAGGGCCGCGGTGTCGAACGAGGGTGATAAGAGGCGCTCGGCCTTCGGCATCGCATCGACGAACGCCTCCTCGGTCTCGAGGAAGTTGATCCTGTCGGTCTTGTAGTGCATCGGGACGACCCAGGACGGGGCGAGGTCCTGGGCGATCTCCGCCGCAGCCGTGGCGCCGATGGTCGGGCCGTCGCCGACCGGGATGAAGAGCAGGTCGATGCCGTCGAGGTGGGCGCGCTGCTCGGGGCGCAGGGCCGCCTGGCCGAAGTCGCCGAAGTGGGCGACGCGGATGCCATCGAGGGTGAAGACGACGATCGTGTTCGGGCCGTTCTGGGTCCCCGCCACGTCGTCGTGCTCGGAGGCGATCGCAACCACGTCGCCCAGCGGCGAGGAGTGCGTGCCCGCCTGCGATCGCACCAGAATCGGCTCGCCGTCGATGATCTCGATCCCGTTGTGGTCGGAGTGCTCGTGGGTGACGATCAGCAGGTCGACCCCGGCGGGCGGGGAGATCGTCGGGTAGTTCCACTCGATCCCTTTCGCTTCCGCGGCGGACATGTCGCCCCAGGGGTCGATGAAGACCGTCGCCCCCTCGCCGTCGAGCGTGAACGCCGACTGTCCGTGCCAATCAACTCGCATGTGACTCCTCCAGTTCTCGGATAGTCCCGGCTGGCGCGGGCTTCGGCGCCTCGCTCGACTCGGTATGGGTGTAGCGCCCGCCGCGTGCCAGCGACGCGACGGCGGCGATCAGGCAGGCGACGATCGCGAAGCCGAAGGCGGTGTCGAGGCCGTTGCTGAAGGGCTTCGAGATCAGGCTCGGGAAGAAGCTGTGGCCGGTGAGCACCGCCTGGGCGTGCTGTGGCAGCTGGTGCAGGGTTCCGGTGCCGATCAGGTGTTCGATCGGGTTGTAGCCGAGGAAGGCGGCGAAGAGGACCGAGATCGGTGGCGTTTCGCCGACTTCGTGCGCTTTCGCGTGACTGACACCGTGCGCTTCGAGGCCGCTCGAGAGCACGTGCGGCAGGGTCGAGGCGAGGCCGATGATCAGCAGGGTGAAGAAGATCCCCATCGAGATCACCTGGGCCGAGTTCTGGAAGGTCTGATTCATGCCACCGCCCGCCCCGCGCGCGTCGGCGGGCAGGCTGTTCATCACCGCGGCGCGGTTCGGCGAGGCGAACATCCCCATCGAGATCCCGTTGAAGGCGAGGATCGCGGCGAAGACGGGATAGGAGAAGTCGACCGGCAGCAGCGTCAGGGCGGCGAAGCTGGCGGCGGCCGCGACCATCCCGCCGGTCGCGAACCCGCGCGCCCCGAAGCGATCCGACAGGTAGCCGGAGGTCGGCCCGGCGATCAGCATCCCGATCGTCAGCGGCAGCATGTAGATGCCCGCGAGCAGTGGCGCTTCGGTGAAGTCGTAGCCGTGCAGCGGCAGCCAGATGCCCTGCAGCCAGATGATCAGCATGAACATCAGGCCGCCGCGGGCGACCGCCGCGAGGAAGGTCGAGAGGGTCCCGAAGGTGAAGGCGCGAATCTTGAAGAGCGGTAGTCGGAACATCGGTTCCTCGACCCGGCGCTCGATCTGGACGAAGGCGACCAGCGAGACCGCCGCCAGGGCCAGCAGCCCGAGGACCAAGGGGCTGCCCCAGCCGGTCGGCGAGCCGCCGTAGGGGCGGATCCCGAAGGTGACAGCGACCATCGCCAGGATCAGGCCGAGGCCGAAGGTGACGTTGCCCCACCAGTCGATCTTGCCCGGGTGCGGGGTCGAGAGCTCTTTCAGCTTGAGGAAGGCCCAGACGGTGCCGAAGAGGCCGACCGGGACGGAGATCAGGAAGACGAGCCGCCAGTCGATCGGCGCCAGCAGGCCGCCCAGCACCAGCCCGACGAACATGCCGCTGACGCCGACGATGTTGTTGATCCCTAGCGCCATGCCGCGCTGGTTGGCGGGGAAGGCGTCGGTGAGGATCGCCGCCGAGTTGGCGAGCAGGCAGGCGCCGCCGATCCCTTGGACGATGCGGAAGCCGATCAGGAAGAGGGCACCGTCGGTGCCGGTCAGCCAGTCGATCGCCAGCATCAGTGAGGCGACCGTGTAGATGACGAAACCGAGGGTGTAGATCTTCACCCGCCCGTACATGTCCCCCAGGCGGCCGAGGCTGACGATCAGCACGCTGGTCACGACCAGGTAGCCGAGGATCATCCAGAGCAGGTAGAAGCTGTTGGAGGGCAGCAGCGGGTCGAGGTGGATGCCGCGGAAGATGTCCGGCATCGCGATGATGGTGATCGACGCGTCGAGGGTCGCCAGCAGGATCGCCAGGGTGGTGTTGGACAGGGCCACCCACTTGTACTTGTCGTCGTGGGAGGCCCCGTGCCCGTTGGCGGTCGCTGCTGAAACCATGGCTACATGATACACAGGCAACCTGTTCAGTTTGCCTGCTGATGTGCGCTAGGCTTTACCCGTGCCGACGCAGACTGACATCGCTCCCCTCGCCGCCGACCTGCGGGTCGCGGTCGGTCAGCTGGTCCGCCGGCTGCGCTCGGAGAACCTCTTTCCCCTCACCCAGACCTGGGTGCTCGGCCGGATCGACCGCGAAGGGCCTGCCAGCGTCTCCGACCTCGCCCAGGCGATGCGCGTGCGGCCGCAGTCGATGGCGCAGACGGTTGGCGACCTCGAGGCCGAGGGAATGGTCGAGCGCAACCCCGACCCCGACGACCGCCGCCGCGCCTTGGTCAGCCTCACCGACGCCGGTCAGGCCCGCATCGAGGCCGACCGCGCCGCCCGCGAGGGCTGGCTGGTGAAGGCGCTCGAAGAGCTGCCCGACTCCGACCGCGAGACGATCGAGCGCTCGGTCGAGATCCTCTCCCGCCTCGCCGACGCCGACGTCTGATCCCGTCAGCTAGCGGCCGGTGGAGCCGAAACCGCCGTCGCCGCGGGCGGTGTCGCTGAGCTCGGCCACCTCGACCGGCTCGGCGAGCACGACCGGGGACACGACCAGCTGGGCGATCCGGGCGCCCGCTTCGATCCGCACGGTCTCCGCCGGATCGGTGTTCAGCAGCAGCACCCGCACTTCGCCGCGGTAGCCGGAGTCGATCAGGCCGGGGCTGTTGACCAGCGCGATCCCGTGCTCGCGAGCGAGGCCGGAGCGCGGCAGGACGAGGCCGGCGTGCCCCTCGGGGACTTCGATCGCGATCCCGGTGCCGAGGCTCCAGCGCTCACCGGGGCCCATGTGCGCATCCTCGATCGAGTAGAGGTCGAGCCCGGCGTCGCCCGGATGCCCGCGGGTCGGGATGACCGCGGAGATGTGCAGTTTCGTCACCTTCAGCTCCATGCCGCGCAGCCTAGAGAGTCGGGACGAGATCGGGGCCGCTCAGACCGTCGCCAGGTCAGTGAAGCGGTGCAGCTCCGCCGACGGGACGCGGGCATGGACGAGGACACCGTCGGGACCATCGGTGCGCTCCAGCTCCCCGGCCACTTCGTGCAGCTCGTGCAGGCGACCGCCCTGGCTGTACGGGATCAGCAGCTCGACCTCGGTGAGCGTCTCGGCGAACGCCCTCTCGATCTGCTCCCGCAGCTCCTCTAGCCCCTCACCCGCGAGCGCCGAGACCAGCACCGCATCGGGGTGGGCGAGTGTGACCTCGTGGCGCTCGTCCTCGCTCAGCAGGTCGGCCTTGTTGAGGACGAGGAGGCGCGGCTTCTCCCCCGCCCCGATCTCCTCCAGCACCTCGTCGACCGCGTGCATGTCGAGCATCCGTCGCTCTTCGGTCTCGGAGGCGTCGACCACATGGACGATGAGGTCGGCCAGCGTCGTCTCCTCGAGCGTCGCCTTGAAAGCCTCGACCAGCTGGTGGGGCAGCTTCTCGATGAATCCGACCGTGTCGGTCAGCAGGTAGTCGCGGCCGGAGAGCTCGAAGTTCCGCGTGGTCGGGTCGAGCGTCTCGAAGAGGCGGTTTGCGACGCCGACCTCGGCGCCGGTCATCGCGTTCAGGAGCGTCGACTTGCCGGCATTCGTGTAGCCGGCGAGGGCGACCCGGGGAACCTGCGAGCGTTCGCGCTCGGCCCTCATCACGCCGCGGTTCTTTTCGGTCTGTCGGAGCCGCCGGCGCAGCGCCGCGATCCGGTCGCGGGCGAGGCGGCGGTCGGTCTCGATCTGGCTCTCGCCCGGGCCCCTGGTGCCGATGCCGCCACCGAGGCGCTCGAGATGGGTCCAAAGGCCCCGCATGCGGGCCATGTTGTATTCGAGCTGCGCCAGCTCGACCTGCAGCTTGCCCTCGGCCGAGTGAGCGTGGTCGGCGAAGATGTCGAGGATCACCGCGGTGCGGTCAACCACCGGGACGCCCAGCGCCGCCTCCAGGTTGCGCTCTTGGCGCGGGGCCAGCTCGTCGTCGCAGGCGACCAGGTTGGCGTCGGCGGCCGCGACTTCGGCTTTCAGCTCCTCCAGGCGCCCGCGACCGAAGTAGCGGTCGGGATCGGGTTTGGGGCGCTGCTGGGTGGCGACGCCGGCGGTCGCGACGCCCGCGGTCCGCAGCAGCTCTTTCAGCTCGGCGAGCGGAGCGCCCTCCTCGCGGCCGTCGATGACCGCGATCGCCATCGCACGCTGACGCGCGCGTCGGCTGACGACTCCTGCTCCGTTCCCGTTTTCTGCCGCGTACCGCGTCTCGGTCTTGCGGCCGCTTCTCGATTGACTCACTTCTACTCATTGTACGGCGCCGCCTCGGCCGTTTAGGGTGGGTTCCGTGAAGGTCTTCGTCACGGGAGGGACGGGATTCATCGGCGGTGCCGTGGTGCGCCAACTGCGCGCCCGCGGTGACGACGTCGTGGCGCTCGTGAGGAATCCCGCCAAAGGCGCCCCGCTGGAGGCGCTCGGCTGCACGCTGGTCGCCGGGGACCTGAGCGACGAACGGGCGATCCGCGCCGGCATGGAGGGCTGCGACGCGGTGATCCACGCGGCGGCCGTCTACGAGGTAGGCATCCCCGCGAGCGAGCGCAAGCCGATGCAGGAAGCGAACGTCGGCGGCACCGAACGGGTCCTGGGCGCGGCGCGCGAGGCGGAGATCCCGAAGGTCGTCTACGTCTCCACCGTCGGCATCTTCGGCAACACCAACGGCCAGATCGTCGACGAGAGCTACGAACACCAGGGCGACTTCCTCTCCGAGTACGAGAAGACGAAGTGGGAAGCCCATCAGGTCGCCAAGCGGCTGATCGGCGAGGGGCTCCCCTGCGTGATCGTGCAGCCGGGCGGCGTCTACGGCCCCGGCGACACCTCCTCGATCGGCGTCATGCTCGACCAGTTCCTGGCCGGGAAAATGCCGCTGATCCCTTTCCCCGACCTTGGCATCTGCCTCACCCACGTCGAGGACATCGCCGGCGGGATCATCCTGGGCCTCGACAAAGGCCGTGCCGGCGAGACCTACATCATCAGCGGGCCGGTGACGACGGTCCGCGACGCCATCGGCGTCGTCGCCGCGGCAACCGGGAAGAAGGCACCGAAACACGCCCTGCCGACGGGCCTGATGAAGGCGCTGACGCCGATCGGCCCGCTGGTCGGCAAATTGATGGGGCAGCCGCCCAATCTGCGCGAGATGATCGCCTCCGCCGACGGCGTCACCTTCTGGGCGACCTACGACAAGGCGTCCCGGGAGCTGGGCTACGAGCCACGCGGCCTCGAGGAGGGCCTCCGGGCGATGCTCGAGGCCGACGGCAAGCTGCCGAGAGCCCCTGCCGCATAGTCTTCGCGCCCATGCGCGTAATCGACGTTGAGCACCTCGGCCGTCCGCACGTCATCGGCTGCTGGGAGGTCGACGGAATGCTCGTCGACCCCGGCCCCGAGTCCTCCCTGCACACGCTGCTGGAGAAGATCGGCGACCAACGGCCCGAGGCCATCCTCCTCACCCACATCCACCTCGACCATGCCGCCGCGACCGGCGCCATGGTCGCCCGCTGGCCCGACCTCCCGGTCTATGTCCACGAGCGCGGCGCCCCCCACATCATCGACCCCTCCCGCCTGCTCGCCTCGGCGGAGCGCCTCTACGGCGACAAACTCGAGTACCTCTGGGGGAAGATTCAGCCCGTCCCGGAGGCCAACGTCACCACCCTCGCGGGCGGCGAGACCCTGCGCGGCATGCGCGTCGCCTACACCCCCGGCCATGCCTCCCACCACGTCTGTTACCTCCACGAGGAGACCGGCACCGCCTTCGTCGGCGACGTCGCCGCCTGCCGCCTGCCCGGCACCGACCTCGTCGTCCCCCCGACCCCGCCCCCGGACATCGAGGTCGAGGCCTGGGAAGACTCGATCGCCCTGGTTGAAGGCTGGGCGCCGACGAAGCTCGCCCTCACCCACTTCGGCCCGGTCGACGATCCCGCGGCGCACCTTGCCACGGCCAGGAGCCGCCTGCGCGAAGAGGCCGAGCTCGTTCACCAGATGGACGAGGCGACCTACGAGGGAGACCTGCAGAAGCGCATCGCCGCCACCCTCGACGATGCCGAGGCGACCGAGGAGATGTTCCAAGCCGTCCCGACCGCCTACCAGTGGTCCGGCCTCGACCGCTATTGGCGCAAGAAAGCCGAGCGCGAGGCCAGTTAGCCGAGCTGCAGTTTCAGTTTGACCGCGTTACTGCGGTCGCCGCGGAAGTTCAGGGCGCTCACGTCGACTTCGTCCCCGTCTTTGAGGCCTGCTTTCGGGTCGGGCACTTCCACTTCGATGCGATCGGCCCCGAGCGGCGAGGAAACCGCGCCGGCTGCCTCCGGGATGTCTGCCTCTTTGCCGTCGATCTGGATCGTGACCGTATGGAATTTGTCTGCGCCTTCGGGCGGGCCCGGATCGGTCGGATTGAGCGGGAAGAGGAGTTGCGACGCGTTGACGGTAATCATCTGCCCGGGCGCCTGGGTCGCGGGCGAGATGCTTTTGATCGTCGGGGCGCCGGATGGAATCGCCTTGTTGGTCACATAGCCGAGCGCCGAGG
>JBOGYZ010000393.1:0-10595 GCA_050697015.1 Solirubrobacterales bacterium | reverse complement strand
GCTCGGGGGTGGGATCCGCCACGCGGTCCGGCGCCGCCTCGGCTTCGGGAAGCGCTTCGGGCTCCGGCGCGGCGGCGGTTTCGGCGGCGGCGTAGGCGCGGGCGGCCGGCGACGGGACCGCTGGGGCCGCATCGTCCGGCGGCTGCGGCGTCATCTCTTCGAGCAGATCCGCGAACGGCTTTGCTTCGCTGACCAGACGTTGGACCGCCGGCGTTTCCAGGCCCTCGCGGGTGGCGGCGTCGTTGCGAACCGGAGGGGTTTCGCTCACCAAGGGTGGGTCGATGACCGTTTCCGGGGCTTTGACCTCGACTTCGCCGCCGTCGTCAAATACGTCGATCCGCGGACCGCCCCGCCTCGCGTCGACCTCCACGCATTTCTTCTGGAAGAAGCCGGCGATGCCGCCGATCAGGCCCTCACGGCGGCTCACGATCACGGCCTCCGCCCCGAGGTCGGCCCGAATCCGCGGCAGCAGCTCCTCGATCGACGCTCCCCGATAGGTCTTCGTCTTGGTCTGGTCGTCGCCCGCGGTCGGGTCGGCGGCCACGAGTACGTCGCTCATACCTGGACAACCCCCATGTTCTCGACCCGGACTCCGGGCACGATCTCGTTGTAGGAACAGACAGTCAGTTGTGGCAGCGACTGCTCGCACAGTCGCCGCAGATGGCGGCGGGCGCGGCCCGAGCAGAGCAGCACCGGCCGCGCGCCCTGGGCGAGCGCCGAGCCGAGCTGGTGGTCGAGCGCGGAGACCAGCGCCTGGGCGCGCGAGGGCTCCATCGCCAACTGCTCGCCGTCGGGCGTCTGGGCCAGCGATTCGCCGATCTCCTGCTCGATCGCCGGATCGAGGGAGATCGCCCGCAGGCGCATCGCGCCGTCGAGGTGCGGCGCCGTGATCGTCCGCCCGAGCGCCGCCCGCGCGTACTCGGCCAGCACCGCCGGGTCGCGGGTGAGGCGCGACTTGTCGCCGATCTCCTCGACGATCGCGCCGAGGTCGCGGATCGGCACCCCCTCGCGCAGCAGCGCCTGCAGCACCCGCTGGACCTCGCCGAGCGAGAGCTGCTCCGGCACGACCTCCTCGACCGCCGCCGCGTTCGTCTCCTTCAGCCCGTCGAGGAGTTTTTTCGTCTCCTGGCGGGTCAGCAGCTCGGCGGCGTGGCCGCGGATCGTCTCGGTCAAGTGCGTGGCGACCACCGATTCGGGGTCGACGACGGTGTAGCCGAGCGCCTCGGCTTCGGCCCGCGCGGCGTCCGGCACCCAGGTCGCGGGCAGGCCGAAGGCGGGCTCGGTGGTCGGGACACCGGGCAGCTGACCGGCCGCCTCGCCGGAGTCCATCGCCAGCTGGTGGCCTGGCATGACCTGGCCGCGGGCGACCTCCGAGCCGCGCACCCGCAGCACGTATTCGTGCGAGTCGAGGCCGAGCTCGTCGTGGATGCGGACCGCCGGGATCACCGTCCCCAGCTCGCCCGCGAGCTGCTTGCGCATCGCCCCGACCCGGCCCATCAGCCCGCCGCCCTGGCCCGCTTCGACCAACGGCACGAGGCTGAAGCCGATCGCCAGCTCGAGCGGGTCGATGGCGGTCGCGGTATCGGCGGTCGGCCCCGCGGGGAGCTCCGGCATGCCGCCGGGCCCGAGCTGCGGCGGGCCGCCCGCGCCCAGCAGCGCCGGAGAGCCCGCGGGCTGCGGCAGGCCGTCTTTCATCGCGTAGGCGACCCCGGCCAGCGCGCCGCCGACCAGCAGGAACGGGATCTTCGGCAGCCCCGGCACCAGGGCGAACGCGCAGATCACCCCGGCCGCCACCATCGGCGCCTTGCGCTGGGCGAAGATCTGCCCCGCGATGTCGTTGCCGAGGTCCCCTTTGGAGGCCGACCGCGTCACCAGGATCCCCGCCGCGACCGAGATCAGCAGCGCCGGGATCTGCGCCGCGAGGCCGTCGCCGACGGTCAGCAACGAGTAGTGCTGCACCGCTTCCGGGAAGGAGAGGTGCTGCTGCATCACCCCGACGACGATCCCGCCGAGCAGGTTGATCGCCACGATCAGGATGCCCGCGATCGCGTCGCCTTTGACGAATTTCGAGGCGCCGTCCATGGCCCCGTAGAAGTCGGCTTCGCGGCCGATGTCCTCGCGCCGGTCGTGGGCCTGCTGGTCGTTGATCTGGCCGGCGTTCAGGTCGGCGTCGATCGCCATCTGCTTGCCCGGCATCGCGTCGAGGGTGAAGCGCGCGGCCACCTCGGCGACGCGCCCGGCGCCGTTGGTGACGACGACGAACTGGATCACGATCAGGATCAGGAAGACGACCAGCCCGACCACCACGTTGCCGCCGACGACGAAGCTGCCGAACGCCTTCACCACCGAGCCGCCGTCGCCGTGGAGGAGGATCTGGCGGGTCACCGAGACGTTGATCGCCAGCCGGAACATCGTCGTCAGCAGCAGCAGGGAGGGGAAGGCGGCGAAGTCGAGTGCCCGCGGCACGTACAGCGTCGCCACCACGATCGTGATCGCCGAGGCGATGTTGAGGGTGATGAAGAGGTCGATCAGACCCGGCGGTAGCGGGATGATCATCATCACGACGACCATCACGACCGCCACCGCGGCGATCAGGTCGGCGTGTGACATCAGCCGCTTGAAGCCGGCGCTCATGCGGCGCTCGCGATCGGCGTCCGCCGGCGGGCGGTGCGGTAGACGTAGGCGAGGAGCTCGGCGATCGCGCGGTAGAAGTCGGCCGGGATTTCGGCTTCCAGCGGCACCGCGTCGAAGAGCGAGCGGGCCAGTGGTTTGTCCTCGACCACCGGCACGCCGGCCCCTTCGGCGACCTTGCGGATCTCCAGCGCGATCAGGTCCTGGCCCTTGGCGACGACGACCGGCGCCGGCCGCTTGCCATCGTAGGCGAGGGCGACCGCGAAGTGGGTCGGGTTGGCGACGACCACGTCGGCACCGAGCACCGCCGACATCATCCGCCCGCGCGACATCTGCTGGGCTTTGCGGCGCATCGAGGCCCGCAGCTCGGGGGACAACTGCTCTTCTTTGTGCTCGCGTTTGACCTCCTCTTTGGTCATCCGCAGCTGCTTCTCGTGTTTGCGGCGCTGCCAGAGCAGGTCGACCGCGCCGATCAGCAGGTAGGCGCCCGCGGCCTTCCAGGCGATCCCGGCGGAGAGCGAGGAGATCGCGGCGCCGAATGCCGGCGGTTCGATCCCGGTCATCGCGGCGAGCTTCGACATGTTCGGCAAGAGGGCCATCGCAGCGATCGCGCCGACGGCGGTCACCTTCACCAGCGCCTTCGCCAGCTCCACCCAGCCGTTCGGGCCGATCAGGTTCTTCGCCCCCTGGACCGGGTTCAGCCGTTTGAAGTCGGGTTTCAGCCCGGCCGGGTTGATGCGCAGGCCGACCTGGCCGAGGTTGACGATCAGCGCCGCGCCGAAGCAGGTGAGCGCGACCGGGGCGAGCGCCGTCGCGATCGCCATCCCTGCGGTCCCGGCGAGGCTGCCGAGGCCCGAGCCGCCCGCCATCTTGTCCGGGTGCCCGGCGTCGCCGAGCATCCCCCGCATCGTGTCGGCGAGACCGCTCGCGATGTGGGGACCGAAGACGGCCAGCGAGCCGAGCGCCGCGAGCAGCACGACGGCGCCGTTCAGGTCGGTCGATTTCGCGATCTGGCCTTTTTTACGCGCGTCGGTTCGGCGTTTCGGCGTCGCTTTCTCGGTTTTGTCCTCTTTGCCGGGCATCTGCTCACCCCACCCCGATGCCGGAGAGGCCGGTTTCGACCGACCCCTGGAGCTGGTCGTAGAACCAGGTGCCCATGAACGGCAGGGCGGCGGCGACGATCAGCAGGCCGACGATGATCTTCACCGGGAAGCCGACCGCGAAGATGTTCAGCTGCGGGACGACGCGGGAGACGACGCCGAAGGCGACATCGGTGAGGATCAGCGCCAACAGCACCGGCGCCGCCACCTCGAGCGCCGCGCCGAGGATCCCGACGAAGGCCTGGGACACCGCCGCGGTCAGTTTCGTGATCGACGGGAACGCCAGCATCGGCACCAATTCGTAGGTGCGCGAGAGCCCGCGGATCACCCACGCCTCGCCGTCGATGACGATGAAGATGAGGATCCCGACCATCGAGTAGAGCTGGGACATCGTCCCCGACTGGGTGTTGTCGACGGGGTTGATCAGCGAGCCGAAGTTGAGGCCGATCTGGGTGTCGATCATCGCCCCGGCGGCGTCGACGGCGGCGAAGAGGCAGGCGATCGACATCGCGAAGCCGAGGCCGACGACGATTTCCTTCAGCGCCAGCTCGACGATCCGCGCCGCGTCGGCGGGGATCGCCTGGCCGTGCAGGGCGAGCGGGGCGAGGCCGATCGAGATGCCGACGGCGATGATCGCCCGCGCCCGCAGCGGCACCATCGAGGACGAGAACGGCGGCGCCAGCAGGAAGAGCGGCGAGACCCGGGCGAGGACGAGGATGAAGCCGACCAGCGTGTTGCGGTCGAGCGTTTCGATCGTCACGCTCATTCTTCTTTCACCAGCCCGGGGATCGAGTGGTAGAGGTCGGTGGTGTAGCCGACGACCTGGTTCAACATCCACGGCCCGGCGACGATCAGCACCACCGCGACGGCGAGGATCTTGGGGATGAAGGAGAGCGTCATCTCCTGGATCTGGGTGACGGCCTGGAAGACCGAGACCAGCAGGCCGACGACCAGCCCGGCGAGGAGCAGCGGCAGGCCGACCTTGAACGCGAGCATCAGCGCGTCCGTCGCAAGCTTCATCACCTCGTCCTGGTTCATCAGTGGAAGCTTTCGACCACCGACTGGAAGACGAGGCTCCACCCGTCGACCAGGACGAAGAGCAGGATCTTGAACGGCAGCGAGATGAACGAGGGGGGCAGCATGATCATCCCCATCGACATCAGGGTCGAGCTGACCACCAGGTCGATGATCAGGAACGGTAGGAAGATGAGGAAGCCGATCTCGAAGGCGGTCTTCAGCTCGGAGGTGATGAAGGCCGGGATCAGCACGTAGGTCGGCACGTCTTCGCGGGTTTTCGGCTTTTCGACCTTGGCGAGGCCAAGGAAGAGTTCGAGGTCCGAGTCGCCGGTCTGCTTGAACATGAACTCCCGCAGCGGTTCCTGGGCGCGTTCGAGGGCGACCTTGTCGCTGATCTGGTGGGAGGTCAGCGGGTCGACGGCGTCTTCCTTGATCGTCTTCAGGGTCGGCGCCATCACGAAAAGCGTCAAAAAGAAGGCGATCCCGATCAGCACCTGGTTGGGCGGCGCGGTCGGCGTGCCGAGGCCGGTGCGGACGAAGCCGAGGACGATCAGGATGCGGGTGAAGCCGGTGGTGCAGAAGATCAGCGCCGGGATCAGGGTGAGGCCGCCGAGCAGGATCAGCAGCTGGACCGCACCGCCGCCTTCGATCTTCATCCGCGCACCGTCCAGGAGCGCAGGGTGTCGAGGGCGCGTCTGCCGATCTCGCCGGCGGGGCCGGCCGCGCCGCCTTTCGTCGGCCCGTCGCTCTTCAGCTTGAGCGGCGGCGGCTCCTCGTCCTCGTCTTCGACCTCCAGCAACCCGAGAGCCCGCGCTTCCTCCTCGGAGTAGCTGCGCACCGGGGTGACGCCGTGCTCACCGGAGCCGACGACGAGCACCTCGCGGCCCGCCCGCACCACGTGCAGCGACCGGTTGGAGCCGAGCGGCAGCGTCGCCATCTGAGCGAGGCCGGTCCCGGCCGCCTTCTTTTCGCGGCCCGACTTGTACTGCTTCATCACCCAGCGCAGGCCGAAGATCACCGCGAGCACGATCGCCAGGCCGACGATCGTCTTCGCGATCGAGCCACCGCTCGCCGCGTGGGCGCTCGAGGTCGCGCCGCCGAGGTCGAGCGGTTCCGATTCGTTCCCCCCGGAGGAGGAGACGGCGGCCAGGATGAAGTTGGCAGGCAGGTTCATTCAGGGGGTCCGGTCTGGAGCACCCCCGGTGATCGGCCTGAACGTCCAGTGCTTTAGCCGGTCAGAGCCTCCTGATCCAAGTTTGTCCCCCGCTTGCCTGGTTCTGGATTCTCCGCCTCGTCGATTTCGGGTGGAGGGGGCGGCGCCTCGACCACCGGCGCCGCGATCTCGGTGATCCGCAGCCCGAGTTCCTCCTCGATCGCGACCACCTCGCCGCGGGCGATCACCCGCCCGTTCACCAGCAGGTCGACCGGGTCCCCGGCCAGCCTTCCGACGGTGACGACGCTGCCGATCCCGAGCGCCAGCGCGTCGCCGATCGTCATCCGCGTGCGACCGATCTCGACCGCCAGTTCGACCGGCACGTTCTGCAGCCGGCCGAGATCGGCGCCGCCGTCGACCGGCGCCGCGCCCCCGTCGAGCTCTTCATAGATCTTGTTCTGGTTCTCGTTCTGCTGCGCGCCTTCCATCTGCTCTCCCTCCATCACTGCACCACCAGATCGGTGAAGACGATTCCTTTGACTCTGACGTCGGTGGTCTTGTCGACTTCTTTGCGGATCCGCACCTGAAAGTGGTGGCGCTCTTTGCGCGAGGTGAGCGCGCCGGCGGGCACCCCGGTCAGGTTGTCGGTGACGATCTGGCGCACCAGCGGTTCCTGTTCGAGCGTGCCGAAGCCTTCCGGCGGGGCCTCGCCGCCCCCGGTCGACTGCCCCGGCGCCAGCACCAGCGCCACGGTCACTTTCGCGTAGCGCCCGCCCGCCAGGTTGAGGAGGAATTCTTTCGGCATCACGTAGACGGTGCCTTCCACCTTCACCTTCGACTCCGACTTCGGCGCCAGCACCATTTTGTAGGCGAGGCCGGCGACGACGAGCACGCCGACCGCGATCAAGATCAGTTTTTTCCTGCCTTTCACTGCGGCACTCCTCCTTCTGAGCCGCTGGCGCGCAGCAGGGCGATTTCGACCCGGCGGTTGCGCGAGCGCCCGCCTTCGGACGTGTTCGGGGCGATCGGGCGCTCGCCGGCGACGCCGCTCGCTTCGAGCCGGCCGGCCGCCACTCCCTGGCCGATCATGTACCGGACGACGCCGGTCGCACGAGCCACGGAAAGCTCCCAATTGCTGGGGAATTGCGAAGTCGAGATGGGGACGTCGTCGGTGTTGCCCTCGACCGAGATCGCGTGGCTGCGGTCGAGGTTGACGAGGTGGGCGATCTCACCGAGGAGCGGCGCCGCCTCCGGCTTCAGCACCGCGCTGCCGGAGTTGAAGAGGACCCGGTCGGTCAGCAGCCGGATGACCAGGCCGCGCTCGGTGATCGTCGTCTCGATCGATTCCGAGAAGCCATGTTCTGACGCGTAGGAGTCGAGCCTTTCCTTCAGCCGGCGGAACTGTTCTTCTTCGACGTGGATGGTCGTGGCGTCCGCCCGCTGCGTGGCCAGGGCGGCGATCGCGGCGGCGGCCTTGTGAGTCGTCGCTTCGGTGCCGCCGTTGGGGACGATCGAGCCGCCTCCGCTCAGGATGTGAGGGCTGAAAGCCTGCTCCAGGGTCTGCTTGAGCGTCTTGAATTTGGAGACGTTCACCGCCGAGATCGAGAAGAGCACGACAAAGAGGGCAAGCAGCAGCGTGATCATGTCGGCGTAGGTGAGGAGCCAGCGCTCGCTCGAGCTGCCGCCCTCGCCGCCCGCGTCACCGCGTCGACTCTGCTGGCGTCGCCGCCGCGAGGAGGGGGGTCTCATCAGGCGGCCGCCTTTACCGGCTCGGCCTGGCGCTCGGCTTTGCCTTTGGCGGGCGCCTCCGCGGCCTTCACCGCGCGGCGCTCCTCCGGCGGCACGAAGGCCTCGAGCTTGTCGGCGACGACGCGCGGGTTGTCCCCGGCCTGGATCGCCAGGAGGCCCTCGATCGTCAGTTCGCGCAGCGAGGTCTCGGCGTCGGCGATGTGGTGGAGCTTCGAGGCGACCGGCAGGAAGACGACATTGGCCGAGGCGACGCCGTAGAGGGTGGCGATGAACGCGCCGGAGATCGCCGGACCGAGGGTCGCCGGCTGGTCGAGGTTCTGCAGCACGTGGACGAGCCCGAGGACGGTGCCGAGGATTCCCATCGTCGGCGCGAAGCCGCCCGCTTTCTCGAAGATCGCCCGGTCGGCCGCGGCGCGCCCCGAGCCGCCGTCGATTTCGTTCTCCAGCACCTGCAGGATGACCTCCGGTTCGGTGCCGTCGACGACCAGCTGCAGGCCTTTACGGGTGAACTCGTCGTCGAGGTCGGCGACGCCCGACTCCAGCGCCAGCAGGCCTTCGCGCCGCGCTTTCTCGGCGAGCGAGACGAGCAGGTCCACGCGCCCCGACATGTCGTGGTGCTCCGCCGACATCGCCCGCTTGTAGAGGCTCGGGATGCGTTTGATCGACTCCATCGAGGTGGAGGCGAGGGTGGCGCCGAGGGTGCCCCCGAACACGATCAGGAGCGCGGCCGGATCGAGGAAGGAGCCGACTTGGCTGCCCTCCATCATCGCGCCCAGCAGCAGGCCCGCCACGGCGAGCCCGATTCCTATCGCGGTCGAGGCCTTCATCAGTTCTCCGCCGGGTAATCGACAGCGCGCAGCCGCGCTTCAGCGAACTGCGGACCGGTGCGCTTGAGGGCGCGCTCGAGGATGCCGACGCGCCACTCGCGGACCGCCGCCGTCACCGAGTCCGGGGACTCGGTGACGACGAGCTTCGTCCCCGTGGTGAGGGTGACGACGGTGTCCGGCGTCGACTCGACCGTGAGGACGAGGTCCGGATTCAGGTCGAACTCGTGTTCAGACCCGCCTAGTCGGTGCAGCCGGATCATCGCTTCAGGTTGACCAGGTTCTGCAGCATTTCGTCCGCGGTCGAGATCACCCGCGAGTTGGCTTCGAAGCCGCGCTGCGCGTCGATCATGTTGGTGAATTCGCTCGCCAGTTCGACGTTCGACATCTCCAGCGTGCCGCTGATCGTCAGGCCGAAGCCTTCGCCCGGCGTGCCGTCCTGGGCTTTGCCGGAGGCGGCGCTTTCGATCCAGTTCGAGCCGGTGGTGCGCTGCAAGCCGGGTTCGTTCTGGAACTTGGCGATCGAGACGTACCCCGCGGTGACGCGTTCGCCGCCGGCTTCCGGCACGTAGCTGACCGAGCCGTCCTGGCCGATCGACACGTCCGTCGCGCCTTTCGGCACGTTGATGTAGGTGTCGGGGACGCCGCCGCCCGGTTTCGCTTTCCCGAGCACGTACTCGCCGCCCTGGGTGCAGAGGTAGCCTTCCTCGTTGAAGGTGAAGTTGCCCGCCCGGGTGTACTCGACATTGGCCGGGAGCGTCGCCGGCGGGGTGCCGTCGCCGACGATGAACATGCCTTCGCCCTCGATCGAGAGGTCGGTCGTTTCGCCGGTCGCCTGCTGAGACCCTTCGTTCATCAGGTTGTCGATCGAGCCGAGCTGGACGCCCAGCCCGACCTGCGCCGGGTTGCGGCCCGCCTGGCCGTTGCCAGGCGCGGTCGCCCCGATCTCCAGCTGGGAGAGGGAGTCGGCGAAGTTGACCCGACTGCCCTTGTAGCCGACGGTGTTGACGTTGGCGATGTTGTTCGCCGTGACGTCGAGCAACGTCTGGTGGTTCTTGAGGCCGCTGACAGCGGCATACATCGCGCGCATCATGGTTGTCTCGTGTCCTTTCTCTTGGACAGGGTTTCCGCGGCCTCCTCGGTTGAGGTCCGGCCAGGGTTGGTGTGGACGCCGCTCGCGTTCATGCGATGACGGCGGTGTCGATGTTGGTGAAGACCTGCTCTTTCATCTGGGACTGGTCGACCGCGGTGATCACGGTGCGGTTCTGCGGCGCGACCACGTAGGCGGTCGAGTCGACCAGGACGACGGCCGCACGGGAGCCCTTCTTGGCGGCAAGTTCGACGCCCTTTTCGAGGCGGGCGGCGGTCCCCGGGTCGTTGGCGCCGATCCCCCGCCGCTGCACCCGTTCGGCGGCGTGCTTGGAGAACTTCAGCTCGTCGGCGAAGGCGGGCCCCTGGGGGGCCGTCGGTTTCTGGGCAGGGCGGGGCGCCGGCGTATAGCCGACCTGACCCGCGCCGCCGATGCCGCCCACGCCGCTCATGAGACCTTCGTCACCGCCGCGGCCGGGATCCCCGATTCGCCGTTGATCGTCAGCGCGAAGCCTTCTTCGCCGAAGTCGACCGATTCGACTTTCCCTTCGGCCAGGGATTCGTCTTCTGTGACGTAGGTGACGTTGTGGCCGACCAGCGACAGCGACTGGTTGATCGCCATCATCTGGTTCTGTTCTTCGTTGGCGACGGCCATGTTCGTCACCTGCTCGAGGGTCGAGAAGGCCGCCATCTGGCTCATGAATTCCTGGCTGCCGACGGGGGCCATCGGGTCCTGGTTTTTCAGCTGCGCGACCAAGAGCTGCAGGAACTGGTCCTTGTTCAGGCCGTTGGCTTCCGCCTGTTCCTTCACTTTGGCCGCTTCTCCGCCGGTTGCCCCGGTGGCCCCGACCCCGCCTACTGCGCCGCTCATCTCATGGTTCCTTTCGCTCGTTCCACTCAGGCGAGGACGTCGACGAGGACGCCGCCCCCAAGGTCGATGGTCTGGGTCTTCTCCGCGGTGGCGGCCGGCTCGTTTGAGGCGCCGCGCGCCCCGCCGCCGGCCTGCGGGGCCGCGCCGCTCCGGTCCTGGCC
>JBOGYZ010000392.1:0-2990 GCA_050697015.1 Solirubrobacterales bacterium | reverse complement strand
CCACCCCGCCGCGGAACGGCGGCGAGGCCGCGGCGGCGTTCGACACCCCGCTCGACGCCCTCCTCCACCTCTACATGCTGAACCGCGGCGTCCTGATGACCCCCTTCCACATGATGGCCCTGATGTCCCCGGCGACGAGCGAGTCCGACGTCGACGCCCACACCGGCGCCCTGCGCCAGTTCGCGACCGAGCTGACCGCCTGAACGAGCGCCGCACCGGGTAGAACTCGCCCATGCGGCGCTTGGGATGCGTGGGGCTGGTGTTGTGCCTGGTCGTGGTCGCGGGATGCGGCGGCGGATCATCGTCGACGACGGCCGGCGGTCCGCCGGAATCCGGTGCCACGGAAATCACCTACGGCAAAGGCGTCGGAGCACCCAGTGCGCCGATCCAGTCACGCGGGATCAAAGGCGAAAGCCCGAGCGCCGAAGCGGCGTCGGCCGCTCACATCTCGGCCGCCGATTGCCTCGTCCTGGGGAAGCTCGCCGAGGAACGACTCGGCACGGAGCTCTCTCGGCACTCGACGCCCAGGCCGCCGCTCTCGCGCTGCCGGCTCGAAGGCCCGGGCACCTCGATCAACGTCTACCTCGACAGCGGCTTCGCCGCCAACCAGCGCTACCACAACCGGATCGAGGAGACGGTCCAGTTCAATTCCAGCGACCCGGCCAAGGTCCCCCACCCGGTCCCTCACGTCGGCGAAAAGGCCGCCTACAACTCGGCCGCGAGCTGGATCCCCAACCTGCGCTCGCTGCTCGCGGTGCGTGGCAACCGCTGGCTGACGGTGACGATCTCGGTCGCCGGGAAGTCGGACCGGAAGCTGCGCGACGAAGCCGCCGTCCTGGCCCGCGCGGGATTCAAGCTCACGGCCGTCGGGTAGATTTCGCTCGTGCCCCGCGCGGTCCAATTCGACGAGTACGGCGGACTCGACGTACTCACCGTCCGCGAGATCGAGCTCAAGGAGCTCGGCAAAGAAGACGTCTTGGTCGAGGTCAAGGCCGCCGGGATCAACCCCGGCGAGGCGTCGATCCGCAAGGGTCTGCTGGAGGAGAAATGGCCGTCGAAGTTCCCCTCCGGGCAGGGTTCGGACCTCGCCGGCGTGGTGAAGGAGGTCGGCATCGACGTCACCGGCTTCGCGCCCGGCGACGAGGTGCTCGGCTGGAGCTGGGAGCGCTCGAGCCAGGCGACGGAGGTCGTCGTCCCCGCCGAACAGCTGATCCGCAAACCCGCCGACCTCGGCTGGCCCGAGGCAGGCGCGCTGTACGTGGTCGGCGTCACGGCCTTCGCCGCCGTGCGCGCGGTCGACATCGCCGAGGGCGACACGGTCGTCGTCTCCGCCGCCGCGGGCGGGGTCGGCACGATCGTCGTCCAGCTGCTGAAGGTAAACGGCGCGAACGTGGTCGGCCTCGCCTCCGAGGACCACCACGACTGGCTGCGCGAGAAGGGCGTCACGCCGGTCACCTACGGTGAGGGCGTGGTGCAACGGATCCTCGAGGCGACGCCCGACGGGATCGACGCCTTCATCGATCTCTTCGGCCCCGAGTACATCGACCTGGCGGTGCAGCTCGACGTGCCGCCGGAGAAGATCGAGACGATCATCGCCTGGGACGCCGCCCAGCGCATCGGCGCGAAGACCGAAGGCTCCAGCGACGCGAGCACGCCCGAGATCCTCGGCGAGATGGCCGAACTGGTCGCCGCCGGGAGGATCGAGGTGCCGATCGCGGCCGAGTATCCGCTGGAGGAAGTGCGCGAGGCCTTCGAACAGCTCGAAGATCGCCACACCCTCGGCAAGATCGTCCTCGTCCCGTGACCGCGACGACCGCGTTCGCAGTTTCCCGCGCTATCCGCGGGTAAGTGCGAACTCACCCGTGAGGCTAGCGGGTCTGCTTGGCGTCCGGGGACGGCTCCCAGAAGTCGTCGATCTTGGTCGCGTCGTGGTGGCCCGCCACTGAGACGGCCCAGATCTCGACCGGGTCGTCACCCTCGTTGCGGTGCGAGCGCGGCGTGCCCGGGGACACCCGCACGACCGCCGGCGCGGTGACCTTCTCGACGGTGTCGTCGCAGCGGAAGGTGGCGGTGCCTTTGGCGACGATGTAGAGCTCCTCGATCTCGGAGTGGGTATGTCCCGTCCCCTGTTCGAAGTCCGAATGCGGCGGCACGCGGATCAGCGTCACCGCGACCTGCTCGGCGCCGAGGGCGTCGGTGAGGCGGCGGAACTCGCCCGGGACGTCGGTCCCGTCGTATGGGTCCTCGACGTCGTCGGCGCGGACGATCGCGCAGCCGTCAGGCATCGGTGCGGATCTCGCTGCCGTCCTGGGGCCAGCGCACGTGGTAGGAGCCCTCGGCGTCGATGCGGCGGTAGGTGTGGGCGCCGAAGTAGTCGCGCAGGCCCTGGATCAGCCCGGCCGGCCCGTGCTCGCGGCGGTAGCCGTCGTAGTAGGCGAGCGAGCTGGTGAAGGCGGGGACGGCGACGCCCTGCTCGACCGCCGCGGCGATCACCCGGCGCCAGGCGTCCTGGCCCTCGGCGACGGCGTCGCGGAAGTAGGGCACGGTGAGGAGGTTGACGACCTCGCCCTGGTCGTAGGCCTCTTTGATCCGGTTGAGGAAGCGGGCGCGGATGATGCAGCCGCCGCGCCAGATCGTCGCCATCGCGCCGAGGTCGAGGTCCCAGTCGTTCGCCTTCGAGGCGGCCGCCATCTGCTGGAAGCCCTGCGCGTAGGCGACGACCTTGCTCGCGTAGAGGGCGGCCTGGATGTCGTCGAGGAGCTCGCGGCGATCCTCGGTCTTGGCGGGCTCCGGCCCGGCGAGGACCTTCGAGGCGGCGGCGCGCTCCTCTTTCAGCGACGACAGCGCGCGAGCGAAGACGGCCTCGGTGATCGCGGTCAGCGGCACGCCCTGCTCGAGCGCATCCTCGGCGGTCCAGCGACCGGTGCCTTTCTGCTCGGCCTGGTCGACGATCTTGTCGATCAGCGGCCCGTCGCCCTGCGGGTCCTGCT
>JBOGYZ010000391.1:0-3339 GCA_050697015.1 Solirubrobacterales bacterium | reverse complement strand
CTCACGAACTGCGGGAGGTTCGTTCAGGGGTCCCCCGCCGCTCTGCACACCGGGCGTTACGTGGCTCGCCGTGCGCGGGCCACGTAGATGCTCTTGGTGTGCACGTCCTCGTCGACGGGTTGGTGGGGGACTCCGGCGGTCGTGCAGCCGTAGAGGCCGGCGACCTCCAATCCCGCTGCGGCCACCGCCGCACGTAGCTCGGCTTCCGGGTGGTGGCGTTGGCGATGGACCTCGGGTGGGACCGTCGGTCCGGCTCCCGGCACCAGCGGCTCGACCTCGAAGGCCGCCTCGCTGATCTGCCCGGGCTCGACCGGGCCGTCGTTGCGGCCGTTCCAGATCATCCGCCGGCCGCGTGCCTCGACCACGACCCGTTCGGCGAAGAAGGTCCGGTAGGTCGTCAGCGTGTTGGAGTCGAAGATCAGCAGGCCGTCGGGAGCGAGGTTCGCGGCCATCCCGCTCAGCGCCGGCTCCAGCTCATCCGTCGAGTGCAGGTAGTTGATCGCGTCGTCGAGGCAGAGGACGAGGTCGAAGCTGCCGTAGAGCGGCAGCTCGCGCATGTCGGCGACCTCGATCCGGACCGCGGGGCCGGCCTTCGCCCGCGCCAGCTCGACCATCGACGGCGAGATGTCGGCGGCGGTCACCTTCCAGCCCAGATCGAGCAGCGGCATGAAGCCCTTGCCGGTGCCGCAGCCGATGTCCAGGACAGTGTCGCCGTGGAGCCCGTGGGACGCGCCCAGCTTCAGCAGCGTGTCGATCCACTCGGGGTAGTTGTGGTGGGCGGTGAAGTCGTCGTAGACGGGCGCGATCTGCTCATAGGCGACCTCGGCGTGGCGGTCCGGCCCTCCCGACGATTGGATCGAAGGTTTCATCGCAATCGAGAAGATTAGGTCGCGATCAGGCAGGTTTCAAATGTTCTATCCGCGTATTCCGACCATTGCCCCTTGCCGGTCTGGGTCGTTTATGTAGGTTCGGTCAATCGACTCTCAGAGGGACCATTCACACCAGGGTGAGGATGGCTGGGAGTGGGGTGAGGCACAGAGGATTTGCCTGCGATTGGCCTACCGCTACGCTCGGAACCCGAGCGAGGCGGAAGACATCGCGCAGGAGGCCTTGCTCCGCGCCTGGCGTCGTCGTTCGACCCTGCGCGACGCGAGCAGCCGCAAGTCGTGGCTGGCGGCGATCCTCCGCAACGAGGCCTTCCGCTACTACGCTCGGCCACGCCCCGATCCGACCGATCTGCTGGAGATCGAGGGCCGTGAGGACGCGCTCCTCGCCTCGACCGCCGACCGCGCCTTCCTGCAGGAGGCCCTGAAAGACCTGTCGGAGCGCGAGCGGGCGCTGCTCGCGCTGCGCTACGAGGAGGACCTGACCCAGTCCGCGATCGCGGCCCGGCTGGGGATTCCGGAAGGCACGGTCAAAGTGCAGTTGCACCGCGCGCGGGTCAAGCTCCGCCGCGCCTACGCCGCCTAGACACGCCTGTACACAGGGGCGAGCGGGACGACCCTAAGTTCGGACCGCTGGATAAGGACGCGGCCCGGCCGCCGGGCGACTATTTAGTACGTGAAGACGGCACCTCGACAGATCGTCGCGTTTGGCGGAGGTGGGTTCTCGATGGAGTCGGGAAACCCCCTGCTCGACGACTACGTGCTCGGCCTGACCGGGGCGGAGCGGCCGCGGGTCTGCTTCTTGCCCCAGGCCTCCGGCGATGCCGACCACTACATCGTCCGCTTCTACCGGGCCTTCGCCGCGACTCGCTGCGAGGCCAGCCACATCTCGCTCTTCCGCCGCGAGCAGGGGCCTGAGGACATCCGCCGCCACCTGCTCTCCCAGGACCTGATCTACGTCGGCGGCGGCAGCGTGGTCAGCCTGCTCGGCGTCTGGAAAGCGCACGGCATCGACGTGATCTTGCGCGAAGCGTGGGAAGCGGGGGTCATCCTCTGTGGCCTCTCGGCGGGCTCGCTCTGCTGGTTCGCCGAGGCGGTCACCGGCTTCCATGGCGCGCCGACGCGCCTCGAGGGCCTCGGCCTCCTGCCGTTCTCCAACTGCGTACACTACGAACGTAAGTCGGACCGGCGCGAGTCCTACCACCGCTTCCTGCGCCAAGGGATGTGCCCGGGCTACGCGGCCGAGGACGGCGCCGCCCTGCACTTCGTCGGCGAGGAGCTGAGCCGGGTCGTCGCCTCCAGGCCCGAGGCGCGCGGCTACCGACTCGACGTTTCCGGGCAGCGGGTGGTGGAGATGAGGATCGCCACCACCTACCTCGGTGAACGCGGTGTCGTGCCGGAGGCGGCGCTGCCCGAGGCGCTGTCCACCGCCGTAGCCCCAGGTTGATGGTCCGCCGCATCCTCACCCTGGGAGGGCACGATTTCACCTCGCGCCCGCCCGATCGCGCCGTCTGCGAGTTCCTCCTGCGCCTGGCGACCGAGTGCGGCGGCGAGCGGCCCAACATCTGCATCCTGCCGACCGCCAGCGGGGACACTTCGGACCTGATCTCGAGCTTCTACCAGGCCTTCGGCGACCGTCCTTGTGAGCCCTCCGACGTCTCCCTCTTCCGCCTCGGTCGCCGCCCGATGGCCCTCCGCGACCACCTCCTCTCCCAGGACCTGATCTACGTCGGCGGCGGTTCGATGGTCAACCTCCTGGCGGTCTGGGAGGCCCACGACATCGCCTCGATCCTCAGCCTCGCCTGGCACCAGGGCATCGTCCTTGCGGGCCAGTCCGCCGGCGCGATGTGCTGGTTCGAGGCGGGCATCACCAAGTCTTCCGGCAAGCCCCTGGAGGTCGCCGGCCTCGGCCTCCTCCAGGGCTCCCTCTGCGTCCACTACAACAACGAGCCCGAGCGCCGCGCCGCCTACCTCGAGGCGGTCGAGGACGGCATGCCCGCCGGCTACGGCCTCGACGATTACGCCGGCCTCCTATGGGAGGGCGAGGACTCCCCCTCCGCCGTGACGGCCCGCCGCGGCGCCCGCGCCTACCGGGTCAGCAAAGGCGACGACGGCGCGATCGAGAGCCCCTTGCCGGCCCGCTTCCTCCCGGCCCCTGCCCCGGCCGCCCTGCGCGAGGACATCGCCGAGTTTCGAAGGATCAAGACGATGCGGCGACGGGCAGGGTGGCTCGGTTAAGCGGGCTTGCGAAGGCTCTCCCCCTCGAACGAACTGCGGAGGACGCCGATCCCTTCCAGCCCTAGAGAGAGCTGACGAACCTCTTGCCGAGTTTCAGCTTCGGTGGAGAGCTGGAGAGGGGTCCCGGGCGTCGTTCGGGGGAATATCCCGCGGAAATGCAATCCGATACCTGCGCGCCATAGGCGCGCTCAATCTGACCGAGCAAGCACCCGAAGGG
>JBOGYZ010000390.1:0-3016 GCA_050697015.1 Solirubrobacterales bacterium | reverse complement strand
GTGCCAGGCGGGCCTGCTGCCATCGGCATTGATCGGGAGGATCGAAGCCGAGGTCTGAACCCCGGGGACCGTCACCAGATATCGAGGGTCCACGCCGAAATCAGTGAGGCCTTGGCGCATGAAGGAGCCGAGATTGTCCTCCCCCACGGCCCCGACGGCGACGACATCTGCGCCGAGGTGGGCGAGGTCGATGGCAGGGCCGGCAGCCGACCCACCTAGCGTGAGAAGGATTTCGTCAAGGAGCTGGGCGCGCTGTCCTTGGGGCATGCCGGATGACGGCCGGCCAAGGGTGTCGACGATGAAGACGCCGATACACGCCATCCGGGGAGTGTCGGTCACGGGGCTTCCTCGAACCATTTCCCACCGCCGCGCGGGTCGCGCATGCCCGGCCGAAGGTGACTGGCGAAGGTGTTTCTCGCGACCCGCATTCCGGGTCCGAAGTTACCAAAATGTGGAGCCCATGCTCAAATGATGAGACTCATCTCCCAACGCGTGCCACCACCGATCGCACCCCCAGAAGGAGTCCGCCGGTTCGAAAGAGTGACCGGTCCCGCGGCGCCCCACTTTCGCAGCGGCCGTCGAGGGCGTCCAGCTCATCCACGGTGGTCGAGCCGGTGGTCGGCCCCGGGGGTCGGCACCGCCTCGCCCGCGATCTTCGCGTTGCCCGACCGTGGCTGCGCGCTCCAGGGGAAGCGGACGGCGGTCAGCTGCTCGGAGGCCTCCCACAGCCGGCGGGCGACGTCCATGTCCTCGGCGGCGGCGCTCCGCTTGACGAGCTTGGCTCCGCCGCGCTGCTCCATGAAGCCGGACGGCCCGGCGAAGCTGTCGCCGGGGATGTCACCGACCGCCGCATACAGCAGCGGCAGCGCCCCGCCGTCTGCGTCCTGCGCGAGCAAGCGGTTGCCAACAGCACTGAGCGCGTCCATCACGCGGCGCCCGGAATGGAACTGGAGGTTGGTCGCGGCGTAGCCCGGGTGCGCGGCGGTCGCCTTGACGCTTGAGCCGACGCCGATCAGCTTGTGCTGCAGCTCGGCGGTGAACAGCAGGTTGGCGAGCTTGGACTGCCCATAGGCACGCCACCTCTTGTAGGGCCGCCGCTCCCACTGCAGATCGTCGAAGTCGATCGCACCGAGGCGGTGCCCCGAGGAGGACATCGTCACCACCCGCCCGATGATGTCCTCGAGCAGCAGGTTGGTGAGGGCGAAGTGGCCGAGGTGGTTGGTCCCGAATTGCAACTCGAATCCGTCGGCGGTCAGCGACTTGGGCGGGATCATGATCCCGGCGTTGTTGATGAGGAGATCGATCTCGCCCTCCCAGCCGACGGCGAACTCCCTGATCGAGGCGAGGCTCGCAAGATCGAGCCGGCGCACCTCGGTCGTGCCGCTCATCCGGGACGCGGCAGCTTGACCCTTCTCGGTGTTGCGCACGGCGAGCACGACGCGGGCGCCCTTGGCGGCGAGCGCTTCGGCGGCGGCGCGTCCGAGGCCGCTGTTGGCGCCGGTGACGATCACGGTCCGACCGGTCATGGCCGGAATGTCCTCTGTGGTGAAAGCAGTCATGGAATGTCCTCCGAGGGGAAAGTAGTCATAGACAACAATGTAGGCAATGGCCACGATGTTGTCAATAGCAACTTTGCTCGTTAACATGCCCTGCATGGCGACCGAGCGCGCGCATCCGCCAACAGAGCGGCCTTACCATCACGGCAATCTGCGCAGCGCCCTGCTGTCCGCGGCCGAGCGCACGCTCCGCGCGCGCGGCCTCCAGGAGCTTTCGCTGAGGGAGCTCGCCCGGGAGGTCGGCGTCAGCCACGGAGCCCCTCGCCGGCACTTCCCCGATCGCCAGGCGTTGCTCGACGCGCTGGCCGAATCCGGATTCGAGCGCCTGGGCGCTGAACTGCGAGCCGCCGGCGAGCGCGCCGGGGACGAGTTCCAGCCGCGGCTGGAAGCGACCGCCGCCGCTTACATCCGGTTCGCCACCGCCAATCCGGCCCTGCTGGACCTGATGTTCGCCTCAAAGCAGCGGATGCAGCCAAGCCTGCACGATTCGATGGAGCGCGCCTTCGCGGTGATGATCGAGCTCGTGCTCCAGGGTCAGACGATCGGCCGGGTGCAGCCAGGCGATCCGGAACGCGTCGGCCTCGTCCTGTTCTCGACCATCCAGGGCATCGCCGCACTGCTCACCGCCGGGCTCATCGAACCCGAGCAGCTGGATGAGCTGACCACCGACGCGATCGCGAACTTCCTGCGCGGTTCCCGCGCCGCCGGTTAGCGCGCTCTCAGCACGTCCACCCACACGGACCGGGCGCTCGGATGAGCCGCTTTCGGCGGGGCCAAACCCTGCGTCGCCTCGCGCCGGCGCTCAAAATGGGTAGGGTGTCCTGATTCTCTGAGTCTCGAGCTCGTGGTCCGCACCTCCAGCGTCACGAATCTCCAACTGAAGAAGGGAACAGCCCAGATGGAATATCGGCAACTCGGCAACTCGGGGCTCAGGGTCTCCGCGCTCACGCTCGGCACGATGACCTTCGGCGGCACCGGTGTCTTCGCCAACGTCGGCTCGACCGACGTGAGCGGCGCCCGACGACAGATCGACCTCTGCCTCGACCGCGGTGTGAACTTGATCGACACCGCCAACGTCTACTCGTTCGGCAAATCCGAGGAGATTCTCGGTGAGGCGATCAAGGGACGGCGCGACCAGGTCCTCGTCGCCACCAAGGTCCGGGTACCGATGGGCACCGGCCCGAACGAGACCGGGCTCTCCCGCCACCACATCATCGCCGAATGCGAGGCGAGCCTGCGCAGGCTGGGAATCGACCACATCGATCTTTACCAAACGCACGAGTGGGACGGCCAGACGCCACTCGAGGAGACGTTGGAGGCTTTCGACACCTTGGTCCGATCGGGCAAGGTCCGCTACATCGGGGCCTCGAACTACGCCGGCCGCCAGTTGATGAAGGCACTCGCCGTCTCCGAGCGCCATGGCTACCAGCCCTTCGTCTCACAGCAGATCCATTACACGC